>CAWHLR010000015.1:0-78389 GCA_963830235.1 uncultured Verrucomicrobiae bacterium | reverse complement strand
AGCTTCCGCAACGGCGTAAACTATTTTTTCAAGTGGCCGTAAACCTCCATCCCGACAACCGGCATGTGGAGGATAAAATCCGCCAGCAATTCCAAATCATGCGTGATGTGGTCTGCCATTGCATACCGATTGAGGCATCTGGCGTCTGCGGCAAATTTCGTGACGGAGGCAGAGATCTGCATCAGTCCGGGGAAATGACATGGAGCGTGCCGTTCGATTTCACCTCCACACCCAAACCCGCATATATGCTCTCGGAGGAAATCGCCTCGGCTGGATTCTTCTTTAATTTCTGCATTTGAGCCTGCAGTTCCAAAAGATTGTTAAATTTTCGTTCCACAACAATCCGCTCGGCCACGTCTCTGCGCAAACGATTTTCCAGGAGAGCATAGTTTGTATTTGCCTGATTCAGACTGGCCCCGGTCAAAGTGATTTGGCCCGTGAGGCCGGCCATCTGGTTGGTCAAATCCATCACGCGCCGGCCTAAAGTTTGATTTTCCGATTCCAGCTCTGCGACCTGCTGGTTCAGGTTGGTGATTTGTTCCGCGTTGAGGACAATTGCGGATTCGGCTTCAACCAGATGGTTTGAAAACGTCAATGACGCAGACCGGCTTTCGTCGAGTCTGTTGGATAATGTGAGAATCGTTCCATTACCAGAAGCGATTTGTCCCTGCGCCGAAGTCAACTGGTTCGAAAAACCCGCAATCGCACCGGCATCATTTTCATGCTGTGCACTATCACCCCGTTTCATCACGATAAGAGATATGACCAGCACGATGCACACTAATGCGAGGATTGTGGATAAATATCGTTTCATACGGTAACCGCTCGGTTGGTCATATCCGATGATTGTGGGAACATCGGGATTATGGTTTCGACCGCCATTCCCTGGGACTGAAACCGGGCTACGATGGCCTGCATGTGATCGTTAATTTCCTCTTCCGAATATTGGCTTTTTGGTATGCAAAGAACCCAATAGCCGTTTTCTTCAGCCTGAGGTCCCTGGCAGAACGCGTGGCGATTACGTAGTGGGTTGGAAGGTCTCTGGTTATAGCCTGCACTGTTGTCTTGCCGGGCGGATGGCGGACGGAAAACTCGTCAATCAGGCCCAACTCAAAGAGCAAATCCACAGCTTGTTTGTCGCCTGAAAATTCAAACAACTTGTTCGGTTTACTGATGATTTTATCTTTGACCATAGCTAAATGTGTTGCTGGAATTTTAGGGTAAAAAATCAATTTTGAAAACAGCCAAATTGTTACAAATGGATTTCCACCGTTGTTGATTGTTGGAGAGGTTTGGCAGGCAACGTGTTCAATCATCCATCGGTACTTGGCCGGAAAAGGAAGGCGCGGCAACGTCAGGTATTGACAACGGATTTACGTCACTCAATTTTTGCCGGGTGGCTGAAACCGGTTTGGGTTCGGGCGCAATTGCCGGGGCAGGTTTGGCAGGTTTGCCGTTGACAGTTTTCTGTGTCAGCCGCCGACCGCGGTGTGTTCTACGGGCGACCGGCTTTGACTTCGGCCGGTTGGATGGCAAATCGTCATTGCTCCGGGGCAGCTTTGGTTTCGGGGAGGGGTTGCGCTTGCGCTGCTCATTCCTGATTCGCTCTCGCAGCATCTCCAGCTTTGACTGGGCGGTTTCGAGAGTTGCCGAAGACTCTTCGGCCCTGTCTTCACACTTCCTGGCCGATTTTTTGGCAAGCTTGGCCAGCTTCCGCGAGTGTTTCAAATTAACTTTTGCCGCCCGGGCCAATTCGTGAGCAAGCCGGGCCGCTTTTGCGTCAACCGCAACGTGCAGCTTGGCGCGTTCCACCTCTTTGCTCGCTTGGTTGAGAAACAATGTCGTGTTCATAACCGGACTTTCAATCGTTCTTTGCGGCTGCATCCACCAGCATCCACCGTAAACTGGTGCTGCATGAGTGCGTTTAGATTACACGCGGCGCATGGATGTGCCCAAGTGAAATTAAATGGCGGACGTTTGGAACCAGTCGGACATCTGGCCGAAAACCGTGGATTTATGCTCCTGGCAAGATTTGTCACCTAATTGTAACATTCCGCCGGCAAGGGCGACCCTATTCTGCGGACGGTTTGACTCTTTGAACGTGATGAAGCGGAGTCATTCCGAGTCAAGGCATTTGATGAATCATATTATGCGCCGGCAAAATCAGTCAGACATTGCCTCGGTCCAGACCGCCGACGTGCTGAAGCACCTTGGCGATTCGTTGAACACGCAGTGGCGGCGTTATCGCAAACGGCTCAAACGCTGCCAGAAGCGTTTTTCGAACGGCGCGGTGCATGATGTGCGGGTGGAAACCCGCCGGCTGCTCTCGACTCTCGAACTGCTCGGCGCGTTCATCCCGGAGCATGACATCAAGAAGGTCCGCCGCGCGCTCAAGCGGCATCTCGACACCTTCGACCAGCTTCGCGACACGCAGGTCCAACTGGGTTACGTGGGGCGGATGGCGGGTGCCTTTCCGGATGCGCGCGAATTTTACGACTGGTTGCGGGACCGCAAGGCCCGCTTCATCCGGACAACGCGCAAAGCCGTCAAGCGCATCCAGACGAAGCGCCTGGGCCGGTGTCTGGCGGCATTTGAAAAGGAAATCCGGCACCAGCGCAAACGAATCTCCCGCGAACGGGCTTTCGCGATGGTCCGGCGTGCCATCAACCAGGCGTTTGCCCGGGTTGCGCAACGTTGCCGGCACGTGCGCGCCAACGATACCCAGACCATTCACCGCACGCGGATTGCGTTCAAACACTTTCGGTACATGGTCGAGGCGCTGGCGCCGCTGCTGCCCGCCGTCACGGAGGACCATCGCCGCGCCCTGCGCGGTTACCAGTGCATGATGGGCGACATCCAGGACATGGAAGTATTGCTGGCGGCGCTGGACAAATTCGTGCAAAAAGAGAAGGTCAACGCCGCGTCGGCGCGACAGTTGAAAAAAGAACTGGTGCGCTGGCGCCGGATGCTGATTGATATTTATCTGAATGCGGCCGGCCGGTTGCGGCGTTTCTGGCCGCCGCCCGGACTCAGGCAACCAGTGCAAAAACGAAAAATAAGAGTTCATGAATCTCTACCTGCTGCGCCACGGCATCGCCGCTGAACCGGGACTGGCCGGGTTCCAGCCCGATTCCGAGCGTCCCCTCACCGCCAAGGGGGAAAACCGCCTGCGCACCGCCGCCCGGGCGATGGCGGAACTGGAGCTGTCCTTCGACTTGATCCTTTCCAGCCCGTTCCTGCGCGCGAAGCAAACCGCCGAGATCATCGCCAGGAATTTCAAGTTGCGGAAAAAACTGGCCTTTTCCGACGACCTGACTCCCGCCGGCAATCCCCGGCTGTTGATTCAACAATTGAACCAATTTCGGCCCGAACCGGAGAACGTTTTGCTGGTCGGCCACGAGCCGTACCTGGGCAAGCTTGTCGCGCTGCTGGCCGCCGGCAACACCAGCCTGGAGATTGATTTCAAAAAGGGCGGCTTGTGCAAATTGGAGGCGGACTTTTTGCTCTATGGCCGCTGCGCGAAACTGGTGTGGCTGCTCACCCCGCGGCAAATGGAATTGATGAGCTAAGTTTGCAGCCGTCCCGCCTGCGTGTTCTCCAAAACGTCACCGGTTCGTTTCCGTCCCGCCTTTGACGGGATTCAGGAAGCATGGTTGAATCGCAAACAGGATTCGGGCGGTGCCCCAAGTTTCGGCTACCCGTCAAAATGGGCCGACTCACGCATGCCACTGCCCGAATCCGCCAATTTCAACCGCGAATGCGGAACTGCGACACGAGCAACGATTATACAGCGCGGCTGGCCCACGACGCCAAGGAGGTGAAGGCTGCCGAGGTTTTGCATTTCAAGTGTTCAACCTGAAACTCAATGAAGATCTCGCACGATCAGTTGCAATGTCGGTCAATCTGAACTAGAGCGATGCCGGTTTGGGACCTTCCGGTAGATTCAAAAGTAGTCTGGGCTGGTTGCCGTCAACTGGAGTTTTCAGGTATTTGCAGCCGTTCGGAGCCAGCCCGACCTCCAATTTCACGGCGCGGGCATCTTTTTCCACATAATAATAAAACAGCCCGCGTTCGATGGATTGGATGGCTTGGAGGTGCGTGTGTTTCCATTGAAATTCCTTCGAATCGCCGCCGATGTGGCTGATGCGTTGATACGGATCGGACTGGTCGGATTGATCAACCCATTTTACTTTGAGTAGAATTGCCATAAACAACTTGGTGGATATTCAAACTGCCTTTACGAATGGGAGTATAAAACTCGGTACCCGCCACGTCAATTTGACATGCGTTACATGTTGGTGACAGAACTGGTCCGCAATATTACAAACGCAAAACTTCAGGCATTGGGGTTGAAGTCCCGCCAATGGGTCTTGAGACGTAACCAGATTTGAAAATCAATCGCCTTCGTCGTTTTCCAAAATGTCACTGGTTCGTTTCCGTCCCGCCTTTGACGAAATGGACCGGCTATGGTTGACTAGGCCTGCAAGTTAGCATTCCTTCCTAAATTCGAGTCGGTTCGCCTCAGGCGCTGGTGTGGGTTCAGACACCAGCGCCCTTCTATTTCGACGGGCTGATTGTCGAGACGAATGGCTACTGGAGGTCAGTGGTGGTCAACAATGTGGAGAATGACGAAGTCGGGCGGGTAGATGTGAATTGAACCAGCGGAGTTTTATTTTCCGGTATTTTTTGGGCCGGTGAATTAGTCAGCCCCGGGCAATAATACAAGTCCGCCCAGACATAGACCGTGGCGAGATAACCATAAACTTCAAATTGTCCGAAATTGCCCATGCTGTTGGGTGGATCAATTCCCAGCAAGACCACCACGTTGGCGCCTTTTGCGGCCGCATCCTGTCTCATGTGCGCCATGGCATCGTCGGCGTAATTCCGGGTCAGGTGATCATTAAACGAAGTCCATCCGACACGCACGCTGTCCGAGGGTAACGATGACAAAAAAACCACGTTCTCAGGAGATACTCTGGCCGCGGTTGTCCGGTTGGAGACACAACCAACCGCAATCAGACAAAAACCCAGGAGTACAGTCATCTTCTGCACACAGCTAATCTAACCAGAACGGACTGTTTTGCAACTGGTCAAAAAATGTTCCAACCGGACCGGAACTGATTAAAACATTTCAGCTTGGCCAAATCTTTCATCCCCGCGCACGTTTCGTTACGCGCCGGTCGGGGGCGCGGCCTGGTTTTTCATGCCGGTGTGCCGGATGTCCTGCGCTTCGCAGAGATAAACAACGTCCTCCGCCACGTTGGTCGCGTGGTCGGCAATGCGCTCAATACTTTTCGACACGACCATCAAATGCAGGCAGCGGCCAATGGTGTCAGGATTTTCAACCATGTGCTCCACGAGGGCGGCGTGGATTTGTTTGTTGAGCGCGTCCACCTCCTTGTCGTGTGGAATCAGGGCGCGGGCGGCGGCGGGATCCTGGTTCACAAACGCGTCAAGCGCGGCCTTGAGCATGTTGAGGGCGAGGCCGGCCATTCGCGGCAGATCCAAGACGATTTTCACCGGGGGTTCCTGCGACAAGTCGCGGGCGCGCTTGGCGATTTTGGAGGCTTCGTCGCCGATGCGTTCGAGGTTCTGGGAGATTTTCATCGCCGTGGTGACCAGACGCAAATTGCTGGCGAGCGGCGCCTTGGTGAGCAACTGGATGACCTGTTCGTCAATCTCCACCTCAAACTGGTCAATAACGCGGTCGTTGTCCTTGACGCGCAGCGCGAGGTCGCGGTCGCGCTGGGTGAGCGCCTGGAGCGCCTCGTTCACCGCCGTCTCGGCGTGGCTCGCCATCGTCAGCAGCTTTTGCTTCAGCACGTCCAGCTCCGTGTCGAAATGTTCCATAATTTTAATTTGGTTCCACCGTCGGGATTTCGATTCACTGTGCCACCACCGCCGTCAATTGCAAACAGGATTGAAACTTCTTCAACCGAACCGTCCGGTCACGTAATCTTCCGTTTGTTTCTTCGCCGGGCTGGTGAAAATCTTTTTGGTCACGTCGAACTCCACCAGGTCGCCCAGATAAAAGAACGCCGTAAAATCCGACATGCGCGCGGCCTGCTGCATGTTGTGAGTGACGATGACAATCGTGTAATCCTTTTTCAACTCCAGAATCAAGTCCTCGATTTTCGACGTCGCCAGGGGGTCGAGTGCCGAGGCCGGTTCGTCCATGAGCAGCACTTCCGGCTGCACGGCCAGGGCGCGCGCGATGCACAGCCGCTGCTGCTGGCCGCCCGAAAGGCTGATGGCCGGCGCATGCAGCCGGTCCTTCACCTCATCCCAAAGCGCGGCCATGCGCAGCGATTGTTCCGTGAGCGCGGCGAGCAGCTTGCGGTCGCGCAGGCCGTTCAATCGCAGGCCGACGGTGACGTTGTCGCAGATGGACATGGTTGGAAACGGATTCGATTTCTGGAACACCATGCCGACGCGGCGGCGGACGATGACCGGCTCGATGCCGGGCGCGTAAATATCGTCGCCGAACAGGCGAATTTCGCCGGTCATCCGGGCTTCGGGCACGAGCTCATGCATCCGGTTGAGCGCGCGCAAAAATGTGGATTTGCCGCAGCCGCTCGGCCCGATGATGGCGGTGACGGCCCGGGCGGCGATGTCGAGCGAGACGGCCTTGAGCACGTGATTATCGCCGAAGAAGACCGAGAGATTGCGCACGGTCAACGCGGTGGCGTTCACGGCGATTGGCGGTGTCGGTGCGGTCACAACCATATTATTTGCGATGGCGTCCATGGGAAATCAAGCATTGCGTTGGAACCGGTCGCGCGTGAGCACGCGCACAGCAGCGTTGACGAACAAAACGAGCAGGAGCAGCACCAGCGCGCCCGCCCACGCCTGCCGGTGCCAGTCGTCGTAGGGCGAGATGGCGTAGGCGAAAATTTGCAGCGGCATGGCGGAGATGGGGTCGGTCAGGTTGTGCGTCCAAAAGTGGTTGCCGAAGGCGGTGAACAGCAACGGCGCGGTTTCGCCCGCCACGCGCGCCAGCGCGAGCAGAACGCCGGTGACGATGCCCTTGAGCGCGGTGCGCATGACGATTTGCACGATGGTGCGCCATTTGGCGATGCCCAGCGCGAGCGCGGCTTCGCGGTAACCGTTGGGCACGAGTTGCAATACCTCCTCGGTTGTTCGCATCACAAGCGGAATCATCATCAGACCCAGCACGACGCCGCCGGCCAGCGCGGAAAATCCCTTCATTGGGACGACCACGAGGGCATAAACAACCATGCCCCAGGTAATGGACGGCACGCCATTGAGAACGTCCGCCGTGAAACGAACCCACCAGTTGAGGCGTGACGAGCCGTATTCGGAAAGGAACACGCCGCCGAGCACGCCGATGGGCATGCCGAGCACGGCGGCCTGGCCCAGCAAAACGAACGTGCCGACGATGGCATTGGCCATGCCCCCGCCGGGTTCACCGACGGGTGCCGGCAATCGGGTGAAGAAAGCCAGGTTGATGGAACTGAAACCTTCCTTTACCAGATGATAAAAGACCAGCACCAGCGGCGTGACGACCAGGATGGCGCACGCGAACGTGAGCACCTGCATCCAGGCATTCTTGAACTTGCGCCAGGCGTGGTTGGGGGCGGTCATGGGATTGGCGATTGGCGATTGGCGATTGACGATTTTGCCCGGGTCGAACGGAAGCCGCGCCTCGTTGCCTCAATCGTAAATCGTAAATCGTAAATCATAAATGGAATCATTGTTGTGGTTTCACGCCCGGGCCGGCGAACGTTTTCAACAGCAATTGCGCCAGCGCGTTGACCAGCACGGTCACGCCGAGCAGCACGAGGCCGATTTCAAACAGCGCGCTCAAATAGGTGTCGGTGGTGGCTTCGGTGAATTCATTGGCAATGACGCTGGCCAGCGTGTAGCCGGGTGCGAAAAGTGATTTCGCAATTTCGGGACGGTTGCCGATGACCATGGTCACGGCCATGGTTTCGCCGAGGGCGCGACCGAGTCCGAGAATGACCGCGCCGAACAGGCCTTTCTTGGCATAGCTCAACACAGCGATGCGCGTGACTTCCCAGCGCGTCGCGCCCAGCGCGTAGGCGGCCTCGCGTTGCAGACCGGGCACGGAGCGCAGGATTTCGCGCGAAACCGACGTGATGATGGGGATGATCATGATGGCGACAATAATGCCGCCCGCCAGCATGCTGACACCGTAAATCGGGCCTTTGAAGAACGGCAGGAAGCCGAGGGTGTTTTGCAACCACGGAAACAAATGGTCGCGCAGCCACGGCACCATCACAAATATTCCCCACAGGCCGAGAATGACGCTCGGCACGGCGGCGAGCAGTTCGATGAACATGACGAGCGGCTGCCGCAGCCAGAGCGGGGCGAGTTCAGTGAGATAAACGGCGGTGGCGATGCTGATGGGCACGGCGATGAGCAGGGCGATGGCGGACGAAACGAGCGTGCCAAAGACGAACGGCACCGCGCCGTATTGTTCGTTGACCGGGTCCCAGTCGCTGCTGGCAAGGAAATGCCAGCCGAACCGGCGCAGGGTGATGCCGGAGCCATGCGCCAGCTCGTAACCAATCAGCACGATCAGCGCAAAGACGGACAACGCCATGAGCAGCGTGAGCCATTGGAAGGCGCGGTCGCCGAAGTGGGAGCCGACGCGCGCTGGCACGGCCGCTGGTTGAACTGGCACGGACTCGTTCACATTTTCAATGGTTTCTCATACATCGTAGCAGCCGGCGTGAGCCGGCCCATTCTTTTTAATTTGAGCGGACTCGCGTCCGCTGCTACGAACCGTGTTAAAATCAAAAGGACGAAGAGCGGGAGGAACTGCGCTCTTCGTCCGGCTCACGCCGGTAAAATTATCCGGCGCCGGAGCGAAGTCAGTATTTTATTGTCTTGATCCGTTCCAGAACGCGCTGTTGAACGGCAGCCGGCAACGGGGCATAGTCGAGCGACGGCGCCAAGGCTTCGCCCTTGGTCAAGGCCCAGTTCAGAAACTCGACCAGTTTTTTGCCCTTGTCGGCGTTCTTTTGCTGTTCATAAACCAGCAGCCAGGTCGCGCCGGAAATCGGGTACGCCTGGTCGCCCGGCGCGTTGACCATCGAGAAACGGAAATCGTCGGGAATCTTTGCCGTGGCCAGCGCCGCGGTGACTGAGTCGAGCGACGGCGTGATGAAGTTGCCCGCCGCGTTTTTGAGGTCGGCGAATGGCAGTTTGTTCTGGTTCGCGTAGATCAGTTCGACGTAGCCGATGGCTCCGGGAAGCTGTTTGACCTGGCCGGCCACGCCTTCATTGCCTTTGGCGCCCAAACCGACGCCAGTGGGCCATTTCACGGACGTTCCTTTTCCCACCGAGTCGAGCCAGACCGGGCTGACGCTGCTCAGATAGTCGGTGAAGATGAAACTGGTGCCGCTGCCGTCGGAGCGATGCACCACCACGATGTCGGTGGCGGGCAATTTAACGTCAGGATTGAGCGCGGCGATTCGGGGGTCGTTCCACTTGGTGACATTGCCGAGAAAAATATCGGCGAGCGTCGGGCCGTCCAGTTTGAGTTTCGGATTGTCCGGCAGGTTGTAGGTGATGACGACTGCGCCGGCGACGGTGGGGATGTGCAGGATTTTGCCTGGCGCCTTGGCCAGATTTTCATCGCTCATCGGGCCGTCGGAGGCGCCGAAGTCCACGGTCCGGGCGGTGATTTGCTTTTGCCCGCCGCCGGAGCCGATGGATTGGTAGTTGAAACGGACCGACGGGTCCAGCTTCGCGTATTCGTCGAACCACTTCGAATAAATCGGGTAGGGGAAGGTCGCGCCCGCGCCGTTGATGAGCAATTGCGCCTGCGCGCCGGTCTGCGCGGCGAACCAGCAGCCGCAGCCCAAGAGGAGGAGAATCAATTTTTTCATGTTTGGAATTTAATCAGTTTGGGTCAATTAATCACGTTACGTTCGGGTTAAAATTTCCACATCAGGTCGGCCATGATGTGAAGCGCGCCGGTCTTGGCCGGCGGAAGCGGATTGTTGATCAAGTCGTTTACATAGCACGTGAATGTGAATTTCAGCGCGTCCACGGACGTCTGCGCGTGAGAGTTCGGGGTGAGGGCCATGATCGCTGCGGCTCCGGCAAACAGTGCAACTTTTGTGTGATTTTGTTTTTTTGGTTTTTTCATGGTCGTTGTTTCAAAGTGCAATGACACAATGAAACAACGAAGTTACGGCCATGCGGCGGGGAAGTTACAATTCGGTGACAATGCTTCAGTCCCGTAAAAGCGTGTCCGAGAATGTGTATCGCGCGGAAAAATCGTCCTCGTCCTCGATTTATCAAGGCGTTCGAGGACGAGGACGAAGGGCGTTTTGGGAGAACCTGCTTACCGCGCCGAAATCTCCAGCATCCGCTCAATCGGCAGGCGGGCGCGGCGCAGGATTTCTTCCGGAAGTTCGATGCGCGGAGCGAGTTTTTTCATGCAATCACGGACCTTTTCGAGCGTGTTCAGCTTCATGTATTTGCATTCGCTGCAACGGCAGTTGTCCGACGGCATCCGCATCACGTCAAACACCGGCGCGCATAGAAATTCCTTGCCCGGACATTCCTTCTGCATCCGGTGAATGATGCCCGACTCGGTCACGATGACGAACCGCTTCGCCGGGTCGTTCTTGCAATAAGTAATCATCTTTTCTGTCGAGCAGACCGCGTCGGCCAGGTCCCGCACCTCGCGCAAGCTTTCGGGATGAACGACCACCTTGGCGTCGGGAAATTGCGCGCGCAAACGGAGCACCTGGTCGCGCTTGAACTCGACGTGGGCGTAACAGTTGCCCTTCCAAAGCGTCATTGGACGCCCGGTCTGTTCCATCACCCAGGCGCCGAGATTTTCATCCGGTACAAACAGCAAATCTTTGTCCTTCGGCGCGGCCTCAACAATTTTCACCGCGTTGCCGCTGGTGCAAATCACGTCGCTCAACGTCTTCACCGCCGCGCTGCAATTGATGTAAGTGACCGTCCAGAAATTCGGATTCGATTTTTGCAGAGCGGCGAGCTGGTCCGCCGGGCAGCCTTCTTCCAGCGAACAGCCGGCGTCCTTGTCCGGCAATACCACGATCTTGTCCGGGCATAAAATCTTGGCCGTCTCGGCCATGAAATGCACACCGCAAAAGACAATCACGTCGGCGTTGGTTTTTGCCGCCTGCTGGGAAAGGCCGAGCGAATCGCCCACGAAATCAGCCACGTCCTGGATTTCCGGCACCTGGTAATTGTGGGCGAGGATCACGGCGTTCAGTTGCTTCTTGAGCGCAAAAATCTCCTTCGCCAGTGGCTCGAACCGGCTCTTCGTCATCGCGCCGCGCGGATGGATTTCTGCGACATCAATCATCGCAAGAAGTTACCGCCGCGAACCGGCGGCGTCAATGAAGGCAAATATTTGCCACGGATAAAACACGGATTTTGGGTTTGATTTATTGAACAAGGAAACCAGGAAAGCAGGAGAGAAGCGGGTTCATGGTTTCATGGGTTCCTAATATAATCTGTGATTAATCCGTGTTTCATCTGTGGCTGAAACAGATTTACATTCCCGGGGTGTGAGAATCCGCCACTGACCGGCGGGCAGATCGCCCAGCCAAAAACTTCCGATGCGCACGCGGATGAGCCGCAGGGTGGGATGGCCGATGGCGGCGGTCATGCGGCGCACCTGACGGTTTTTGCCTTCAATCAACTCCAGCCCAATCCAGCAATCCGGCACGCTTTTGCGGAAACGGATCGGCGGGTCGCGCGGTGGGATCGTAATGACTGTAGCAGCGGACGTGAGTCCGCTCTGACTATTCGGATTATGGAGCCGACTCTCGTCGGCTGCTACGACTGAAATTTCCGGCTGCGGCTCCAGAATCCACGCTCGGCACGGCAACGTTTTCCGGCCCTGAATCAAAACGCCTCGCCCCAGTTTCTTCAAAGCTTCCGGCGCCGGGATGCGTTCCACCTGCGCCCAATACTCGCGTTCGTGGGCGTGGCGCGGATGCAGCAGGCGCTCGTTCCATTCCGGTTCGTCGCTCAGGAGCAGCAGGCCCTCGGAATCCGCGTCCAGCCGGCCAATCGGATAAACGTTTTTCGGAAAACCGAATTCCGCCAGCGTGCGGTTGGGCGACCCGTCCGGCGTAAATTGCGAAACGATGCCGAATGGTTTGTTAAAGGCGATGAGCACGGTTGTTTTTAACCGCCAAGTCGCCAAGGGCGCAAAGGAAAAATGTTCTTTGTCTTGGCGTCTTGGCGTCTTGGCGGTTAAATTCGGCAGGTGATTCGCAACATCATCTTTGACTGGTCCGGCACCCTGGTGGACGATTTGCCCGCCGTTTTGAAGGCATCCAATTTCGTCCTCACCCAGGCCGGACGCCCGGAGATGTCGCTGGACGAATTTCGCGCCGAGTTTTCCCTGCCGTTCACGAATTTTTACGACCGCCACACGCCGCACGTCCCGTTGCCACAGCTTGAAGACTGGTTTCACAGCAGTTTCCGGCAGGCGCAGGACACCGTCAACGAGCTGCCGTATGCGCGCGCCTTCCTGGAATTTTGCCGGGCGCAGAAGCTGCGCACGTTTCTCTTGAGCACGGTGCATCGCGAACATTTCCTGGTGCAATGCCGCGTCACCGGCTTTGGCCCCTACCTCGACAAGCCCTACACGGATGTTTGGGACAAGCGGAAAAAGATCCACGAAATCCTCGCCGAAAATCATCTGGTTGCGGAGGAGACGCTGTTCATCGGCGATATGCAGCACGACATCGAGACCGCGCATCACGGCGGCATTCATTCCTGCGCCGTGCTCACCGGCTACAACACGCTCGAGCAGTTGCGCGCGGCGGAGCCGGATTTGATTGTCGAGCATCTCGGCGAACTGCGCCGGGTGCTGGAGCAGAATGATTTCCATCTCAAGCCGGCGGTGGGAAAATTTGAGGAATCCCATCCGCCGCTCGCCACCGTCGGCGCGCTGATTTTCAACGGCGCGGGCGAAGTGCTGATGATCCGCACCCACAAATGGTCCAATCTTTGGGGCATTCCCGGCGGCAAAATCAAATGGGGCGAACCCTCCGAAACCGCGCTCCGCCGCGAAATCAAGGAGGAAACCGGCCTCAACGTGACCGACATTCAATTTGTGCTCGTGCAGGACTGCATCCATTCCAAGGAATTCTATCGCGACGCGCATTTTGTCCTGCTGAATTACACCTGCCGCTGTGCCGGCAAAAAACCGCGCGTGAAGCTGAACCACGAGGCCCGCGAATCCAAATGGGTCACGCTGTTGGTCGCCGCTCAAATGCCGCTCAACGCGCCGACCCGGATCCTGCTCGAAGCAGTTTTGAAAACCCGGAAGCCGGTGGCGTGGGTGCTTCCCAAATCAAAAATCAAAAAACGTAAATCGTAAATCGTAAATCTTCCGCCATGTCTAAAATCACCATTGTTGAACTCGAAGTCTTTTACCACGTCGGCGTGCCGGACGAGGAGCGCGCCAAACCGCAGCGGCTGCTGCTGACCGTGGACATGGAATTCGACTTTTCCTCCGCCGCCATGAACGACCGGGTTACGAAAACCATTGATTATTGTGTCGTCGCGCAGCAATTGATGAAGTTCGGCGAGGGCCGGAGCTGGAAACTGATTGAAGCCGTGGCGACGGACGTTGCCGATCTGGTTTTGACTGAATTCCGCCCGGAAAATGTAATGGTGGAAGTGAAAAAATTTCCGATTCCGCAGGCCCATTACGTTTCCGTCAGCTTGGTAAAAAGCCGGGCCACCTTCGCCGCCAGAAAACGCGTGGCGTGGGGCATGCCGTGATGCCCGCCTCCGGGCGTAGGACAGCGCTTCCAGCCTGTCTCTCTTCAAAGTTGAGTGTTGAGAGTTGAAAGTTGAGTGCCTGCTCGCGATTTATCGGAGTCGAATGTTGGATATTCCTCCTCCTCGTTCTCGTCCTCGTCCTCGAAATTGCCAACCGCTATTTTTTTCATTAGCACCCGGCTTCAGCCGGGTGAATCGTGCGCGGAGAAAATGGAAACGGTTTCAACCGTTTCCCGCTCCCGCGGCCACAAAGCCGTTGAAACGGCTTGGAGCCGCATCACCAGCACCCACCGGGCTGAAGCCCGGTGCTAATGAAAGGTTCAAGAATGAGATGCACCTATCCCGTGTAAACTCTTGAAAATGAAGTTGACAGGCTCAAATCTCAGGTCAAAGATTTCGCCATGACTCTTGGGAAAAACCGCCCCAAACCAATCGGGCTGACTTTGGGTGAATAATAATGTTAGGCTGCGTATGGATACTACCCTCCATTATCTCGGTGTCGCACTCGGTTGGGCGTTCCTTGTCTTTTGGATTTGGATGCTCGTTGATTGCATCAAGAACGAGGAGGACAACATCGTGCGTGTGACTTGGGCACTGGTCATGTTTTTCATCCCGCCGCTTTGCGTGCCAATTTATTACTTTTACTGCTATCGTGAGCGCCAAAGAGACAAGAAGAGAAATGAAAAGACGACAGCCTCCTGAGAAACAAGACGCGCAAGCCGTTGATAATCAACAAAACCACCCGGTCTTGTTTCTTGGGTCATTGCCCCCCACCGGGTGGGGTTGGAGTATCAAATCGCGAGGCTGTGTGAAAACTCCGGCGCAGGGCGAGTTGTAGGCGGAGAAAAAGTTTGACCGGCGGTCCAAAAGTTCGGATCGCCGGTTTTGTTTTCCAGAGAATTTCAACACGCGGACAAGGCTGTCCGCGCTCCAAACGCGGCTACTTTTGTGATGTGAATTTTTGTCCGTCCATCGTTTTCAACTCCCAACCGTCGGGGCGAGCCACAATTTTCGCCGCGCCGGAGGTGCGGGTATAAATCACTGGAATTCCTTTTTGCTCCAGGCGTTCGTGCAGGGTTCGGCTCGCCCGCCGGTTCGCGGGATATTCCGAGTCGGCCACCACGATGACTTTTGGCTGCACAGCGTCGAGCAGCGCGTCGCACAGCGGTTCGCCTTCGTCCGGCAAACCGGCAATGACCACGTCGGCGCGCAGGTCGTTGGTGTGCGCGAGCAGCGCGCTTTGTCCGCTGCGTCCCAGTTCGGACAGCAGCAGGACGCGCACGCGGTGAAAATTTCCCTGCAGCACCAGCGCCGCGTCATCCGCATGCGGAAAATCACCTCCGACTTCGGGATGCAAAATCCGCCAGCCGCCGGCCTGGTCGCCGCCTTGAATGATGGTGTGCCGCTTCGGCGGTTGGTTGAACCTGGCGAGCACTTCGCGATAGGCGGGAGAACGAAATGGAATGGGGCTGGTGACGAGTTCATCCACGCCAAAAAGTTCGTTGAGCGATTCCGCGCCGCCGTTGTTCCGCGCGCTGCCGTGGGTCAGGGCCAGCCGGGAAAGATGATTGACGCCTTGCGCGCGCAAAAACGGCTTGAGGGTGAACCCGACCGCGTCCGCGTCGCCGCAGTTTATGAGCCAGTCGTTTTTCCGTCCCGGCGCGTCCACCCAGACGGCGTGACCGCCATTGAGCGGCAGGACGGTCAATTCGATTTCCTGGCGCGTGGCCTGCCAATGCCAGGCGTAGCCGGCGACAACCAGAACCAGCGCCAGCGCGCTCACTATCCGGCGTTTGGGCGCGAACAGCCAGCCGCTCAAGGCGCCGACGAGGACGGCATAATAAATCACGATTTCCAGCCATGATGGCGCGGGCACATAGAAAAACGCGCCGGGAATTTTTGTGGCCAGTTCGCTGACCCACGTCATCGCGCACATGAAAAACCACGCGCTGTGGTTGAACAATCCCGTCGCCCACAGGAACCACGTTCCGCACACGAGGGCGCCGAGATTGCTCATCAGCGCGAGTGTGCCGAGCGGCACGGCAACGATGTTCGCGGGCGTTGAAATGGGGCTGAACAGGTGAAAATACTTTGCTGCCAGCGGAATCGAGCCGATCCACGCCGCAAACGAGAGCGCAAAATAACGAGAAAACATCCGTAGCGTCGCAATCAATGCGCGCCGCCAGCGCGGGAGCAATTCATTCGGCAGCAAGGGATCGCCTTGCCAGAACCGGTCGAACATTTTGTTCAACGGCGGCAGCATCAGCCCGATGACGAGCACAACGAAAAAGGAAAGCTGGAAGCTGGCCTCGAAAAGCTGGCGTGGTTCCCAGAGCAAGATGATGAACGCGGCGGCGGCCAGCGAATTGATCAAATTACCCGGGCGTTTCAGCGCCCAGCCGCCGATGACGATGGTCATCATGACCGAGGCGCGGATGGCGGAGGATTCCCAGCCGGTGGCGGCGGTGTAAAACCAGATGAGCGGAATGGCCACAAGGCCGCACCACGCGCGCGAGATTTGCAGCAGGCGCAACAGCGCGACGAGCATCCCGGAAATCAGCGCGATGCGCAGGCCGTCAATGGCGAACAGGTGCATCGTACCGGCGCGTAAAAAGGGTTCGCTGATATCGGCGGTCAACGCGGTCCGCCAGCCGAGCGTCATCGCCCAAAGCAAACGCAGGGGTTCGTCCTCCGCCGGCAAACCGAGCGCGAGCGTGCGTTGCGACCAATTCAAAAAACGGTCGGTCAGCGGTGGTTTGGTCAGCGGCGCCGCGCCCAACTGCCAGTCGTTCGTGGAACCGGTTTTGAGCTGGTAATAAATACCGCGCGTCCGGAGGTAATCACGATAATCAAAAAGGCCTTCGGCCAAAGGCAGGGGCGGTTGTCCGATGACGCCGGAAATTTCGACCGGCTGGCCGGCGAAAAAATTGCCGCCGAGCGCTCCCGGCGTGGTGACGACGATCGAGCCGCAGGCCGGCTGCCAGCCGGCGGTGCGGCGCAGCGCGGTGATTTGCACTTGGGCGACCGAGCGTTCGGTTTGCCGGTGCGGCGTTTCGATCAAAGTCCCGCGCACCGTCACGATGGCGTTGGTGTCGCCGAGCAACGCGCGCAAATCGTTGGGTGAAACAATGGCCGTTCGGCTGGCCAGATTGGTCCAGCCTACGAGCGCCAGCAGCGGCCAGATCAATAGCGGGCGAAGTTTTTCGAGGATGAGGACCCGCCTTCGCGCAGACGCTTCGGCGCGGCAGGCGAGGACGAGGACGAGGACGAGGACGAGGAACGAAGCGGCAAATAACGCGACGAGTGGAGGCTGAAAAATTTCACCGAGCAACAGCCCGCTGGCGTAACCGCAAACGATGGCGATAAACGGGCGTTGCATGGCTCCGGTCACCAGTATTTTCGCCATCGGCCAAAAAGCCATAGCGCGAGCAAGCCCGCCGCGCCGCCGACGGTGTCAATGAGCACATCAAGCACGGCGGCATCGCGGCTGGGCACAAACAATTGATGGAATTCGTCACTCGCCGCGTAAAGCGCGACGAGCAACAATGCGAGGCGAGCTTCGCGCCAGTTCCACGGACGCGGATCGTTTTTCACCGGCCGGCGCACCGCGCGCCAGAGCAGCAGCGCGAGCATGGCGTATTCGGTGAGGTGCGCACATTTACGGATGAAGAGATGGATGGTTTCGACCCACGATTGAGACATTTGCGGAAACAGCCAGTGCAAAAACGGTTCGACGAAGCGCGAGGAATGTTCGTAGGAATGCGAATCGGCTGACGCTGAAAAAATCAACGCCATCCAGATCACCACCGGCAGCCAGTATTTGAGGAACGGGCGGAGTTTGCGCACGGCGAATGAAAACCGAATCCGGCCCGGCGGGGCAATCAGAATATGATTGGATTTGCCAAATAGCGGCATATTTGGCACAGAAAAGACCTGTGATGAAACAATCTTTTACATTTTTGCTTGGGGCGGGATTGATGGCTGCGGTTGCAGTCCAAGCATTGCCGCCGTCACCGGATTTGATGGCGCGGATTCATTTCGCCGGCGCCGAACAAATTTCCGCCGATACCAACGCCGTCGCCTTCACCAATCTTTGGTGTTCGCCCGAGGCGCTGGCGCTGCGCGACGCAGACGCTGGACAAGCTTTCCCGCGCGCCGGGCGCGTGGTTCAAATCGAAAATTCCCGCCGGCGCAAGCGATGGCGCGGCGCAGTTTCGCCCGTTGCTCGACGATTTGTTGAGCGCGGAATGGTTCCTGCAACTCCGCGACACGACGAACGGGTCGCCGGAATTTGCGCTGGCGATCCGGCTGGATGCCGCCCGCGCGGAGCTTTGGCAGGACCAATCTCGCAGCCGTTATGCAAATGTGGACGGGCATTCCGGCGGCCCAGGACAAGCCCGGCAATTGGGAGTTGAAAAAACACAGCCCGCCCAATTTGATTCGGTTCGTCCGCGCCGGCGATTGGGTTGTCTTCGGCGGCGGGCAGGACGCACTTCCGTTGAGTGACGAACTGGTCCGGCGGATACTGGCCGAAAAGCGTCCCGCGCCGGCGGAGAAAAACGACTGGCTGACCGCGGATTTGGACTGGCCGCGTCTGGCCCGCGGTTTCCGGAGCTTAAACCCATTGATTTGCCTGAAACGCAACTGCAATTCACCGGGCTGGACGGCAATTTGCGCTTGAATGGCAAACTGATTTTCCCGCAGCCGCTGGCGGGCAAGCTGGAACCATGGCGGATACCGACGAACACGATTCACCAGCCGCTCGTCAGCTTCACCGCGGCGCGGGGCATCGCGCCCTGGCTGGAAAAACAAAGCTGGGCGCAGTCATTCGACATTTCGCCGGTGCCGAACCAGATTTTCATCTGGGCGATGGGGCGGATCCCGCTCCAGACTTTTGCCGCCGTGCCGGTGCCGGATGGGAAGAAGGCACTGGCGCAGTTTGAACAAAAGGTGTCCGCCCAGACCAACTGGCAAAAACATCTGGTGATGCCGCTGACGATGGAAAAGACCAACAACCAACTGCCTGGACTGGCGTGCCGTTCGTCGCGCCGCACGTGGAGGCGGTGCATGAGCCGGCTGGCGACTTTTTGTTCGGCGGTTTTTTTGCCAATCCCATCCGGGGCCGGCCGCTGTCGCCGGAATTGCTCGCGCAGCTCAGCGCAGACCAATCTGGTCTATTACCACTGGGAAATCACCGCCGGACGGCTGAAAGTATTGCCGCAACTGACCCAACTGGGACTCATGCTGACGCGGCACAAACAACTCGACGCGCAATCCGCCGCCGGCAAGTGGCTCAATCGCGTCGGTCCCACGCTCGGCAATAATGTGACCGAAGTAACGCAAACCGCGCCGAATGAGTTGTCGTTCACGCGCAAAGCCCCCGGCGGGCTTCACGGCCATTGAACTCACCGCCCTGGCCAGCTGGCTTGAGGCGACGAATTTTCCGGGCTGCGATTTGCGTTTGCCGGCCGACCGCCCCGCGAGAGTCAGGCGTCCACATGCGCAAGTCCCGGCCGCGCCCACCTCGGCGCCGGTGCACTGACATGCTCAAACTCGGCGTCAACATTGATCACGTCGCCACACTGCGCGAGGCACGCTATCGCGGACGCGGATTCGGCGAGCCGGACCCGGTCGAGGCCGCGCGGATTTGCGAAGCTGCGGGCGCGCACGGCATCACCGCGCACCTGCGCGAGGACCGCCGGCATATCCAGGACCGTGACGTTTGGAAATTGCGCGAACTGGTCAAAACGCGGCTGAACCTCGAAATGGCCATTGCGCCGGAGATCATCGCCATCGCGCTGAAGTTGAAGCCGGAAATCGTTTGCATCGTGCCCGAACGGCGGCTGGAAGTGACCACCGAAGGCGGGCTGGACGTGGTGGCGAATGAAAAGGCCATTGCCGACACGCGCAAGAAAATGAACGACGCGGGCATTGAGGTGAGTCTGTTCATCGCGCCGGATGAAAGGCAGATTGCAGCCAGTGCGCGCACCGGGAGCCAGTTTGTGGAACTGCACACTGGCGCGTTTGCGGAGGCATTCTTCCATAGCAGCCAACGTGGGTTGGCTCAAACATCAAAGTCAAAAATCAGTCAGAGCCGACTCACGTCGGCTGCCACGGTTCAAGGGCAGGACGAATTGCAGCGGTTAATTTCCGGCGCGCAGCAGGCGCACGCACTGGGCTTGAAGGTGAATGCCGGGCACGGATTAAATTACGCGAACCTGCCCGCGCTGCATCGCGTGCCGCATCTGGTGGAATTAAACATCGGCCACAGCATCATCAGCCACGCGGTGAGCGTGGGGCTGGAAAAAGCCGTCCAGGAGATGCTGCGCTTGATGAAGAGTTATTGCGGGTGAAAAACTGAATTTGCGCGCAGCACAAGCATTTGCTAATGTTTCAATATGACGGCGACCAATGTGATTGAAGAAATCAAGCACCTGCCGCGCGCGGAACAGTCGCGGGTGATTCAATTTGCCATAGAGCTTGCGCGCAAACGCCAACTGCCGGGAAAAAAGCTGTCCGCGCTCGCCCAACGGATGGCGGATTCGGAGGATCCGGCCGAAGTTGAAAAGTTGAAATCCGAGATCACCAGCGGTTTTTACGGCGAATAGCCATGCCGCGCGTCCGCCGCCACAATCTTCCTCCGCCATTGCTGGCGCATCTTCTGGACCGCATCCAACGCCGGAACATTTCCACCGGCCAGCTTGGCCTGCTGGCTGACTGGCTGGACACCGAACCTGAAGTTCCAAATGGGAAATGGCACAAGAAATTTTCCGGCATGACCATTTGCGGCGAGGGTGAATTGGTTAAAACTTTTCTTCACCCCGGACAAATTGCCACCGGCGAGGAATTGAAATGATGAGCCGCGCGGTGGGCGTGGGACTGGAAAAAGCCGTCAAGGAAATGCTGCGCTTGATGAAAAATTATCGCGGGTGAGTTTCCTGTGGAACAAGATATTCCTTAATCAAGCGGTCGTTTGTATCTGTCTGCCAGGCTTTTTGCAGCTTCCAGGAACCCTTTGCTGAAGCGCGAATCACGGTGTAGTGATACGTGGACGGATCGTCTTTCTTCCGGAACTCAATTGTTGTCGAGTCGGCAGTCAAATAGAATTTCACTCCACCCGGCTGGAGCTGCTCATCCTTGGACCAGCCGGGTAACCGGCCTTTTTTCAGCAAGTCCTTCAGAAAAGTCCCCGCGCTAGCCGTGGCTTCATCCGCCAACGGACCGATGCTGGTTCGTTTGAGATAAAGCGTGTGACTGGGAAAATCCAGGGTGACCAGATGCCGCGCCAGAAAGCGAAGTCCAATCCCATCCGACCCGGACGAGGCCGTCTCAACGTCTGGTGCCAGCAAGGAAACAAAGGCATACTTCTCTCCGCCAAACATGACGTTGGGGCAATAAAATTCTCCGTTCGTCCCCGCAGCCGCCCCGTTGGTCCATTGCTGGAAATACTTCGGCCTCAGCCAGCCGTCAGTATCACAGCCGCTGTCAATGAGCGAATGCGGGCCTTGCATCCCGAGAAAATTTTCGCTCACCGCCGGACGCGCGTCTTGGGCGTTGATCTCCACGATCGGGAACGCTTTCCCCCAATTATGCCTGTCCGCGCGGTCGCCGTCCAAGAAGCGCAATTTCCGCGCGGCAAAATCCAGTTGGATGCAATAGTGTTCAAGAACATCCATACCGAGAATTCCCATCACCGGACGGCCTCCGGCAGATGATAGCGGCCGGAGATCCCAGGCTACAATGTTCGGGCCGGTCATTATCAACGGAGCACCTCCCAGATAGAGTTTCGGTGACGTGTAAAAGTAGTTATTGGTGCTCTTAACGCCAGCGAGTTCACCGTCCATTGCGCCCAGGGGCTTCCCCAATATTGGCTCCAGGGATTTATCAAAAAGCGTGAAGCTCGCGCCGGTGTCCAAGATAAATGGCAGCTTCTGACCGTTGTCCAACCGGAGCGTCACAATCAACAAACTTCCGCGGCCGGCATCTTTGTTCATGGGCACATCTGCGGGAAGCCGGGGATGAATTGAACTTTTCGTCGCGCAAGAGCACAGGAGCAATAAGCAGGCGCAGGCAAACGCTACACGGATGATTTTCATGGATTCGCGTTTGAGCCTAGAGAGTGTTTTATTTTTGTCCAGCCGAGTTTGCTTGCGCGTCAATCGCAAATCGTAAATCGTAAATCCCATGATTCTCGGCGTTGGCATTGACATCATCGAAGTGGCGCGCATCGCGTCGTCTTACGAAAAATTCGGCGAGCGGTTTGTGAACCGCATCTTGCACGCGGACGAAATTAGCTATTGTCTCTCGCACAAAAATCCCGCGCCGTTCCTGGCCGTGCGGTTCGCGGCCAAGGAGGCGATTTCCAAGGCGTTCGGCACTGGCATCTGCGCGCAACTGGGCTGGCAGGACATGGAAATCCGGCGCAAGGAATCCGGCGAGCCGTTCGTGGTCCTGCACGGCAAGGGGAAAAAATTATTCCAGTCCCGCCGGGCAAAGCGGCTGCTCGTCAGTCTGAGCCACACGGCCAATTACGCGGCAGCCACGGCGGTTTTGGAAAGGTGAGATACGGATTTCACGGATTAACACAGATTTAATCCGTGAAAATCTGTGAAATTCGTGTCACCCATTTCTCCTTTTTTTGGCGCGGTTTTCCCGGCATAGTAAGCGCATGGGGATGGCGATAGCGGCGATTCTGATTTTCGCGGGCGCAAGTTTCTTTTTCGCGCTGGCGGAAACGGCTTTGTTTTCCCTGAGCAAATGGCAGTCGCGGCAACTGGCCGAACAGCGCCCGGGCGCGGGCAAAATCGTCACTCAACTGCTCGAACATCCCCAGGATTTGCTGGCCACGCTGGCGCTGGGCAACACGTTCGCCAACGCCGCGATGCTCGCGGTGGCGTTGCGGATGGTCTTCAACGCGCACTGGACGCTTTGGCTGCCGATGCTCGCGCTGCTGGTGTTGACGCTTCTGGGTTGCGAGGTTTTGCCCAAAACGCTGGCCGTGCGGCGACCGGAACGCTGGGCCTTGCGGGTCGCGTGGCTGATGCTGGTTTTTGAAAAAGTCACGAAGCCGTTGCATCGCGCGGCGCAGCAGCTCAACACGGCCATTTTGAAAGTCATCGTGCCGCAAACCGACCTTACCCAGGGCCCCGGGGCGTTGACGGATGCCGAATACCAGGAGTTGTTGGACATGGCCTACCGCCAGGGCACGCTCGAGGAATCGGAAAAGGAAATCATCCTGCAAATCGTCAGCCTGGATCAGCGCATGGCGCGCGATGTGATGCGCCCGCGCGCGGGCATGGCGTGCATTTCGGACGATGCGACGATCGAGGAGATGATTGCGGCGGCGAAAAAATTCAAGCACCGCCGCCTGCCGATTTTCGACGAAACGCCGGACACCATTGTAGGCCTTCTCAACACGCGCGCACTGCTGCTGGATCCGAAAATTGACCTGGCCGATGCGATTGAATTTCCCTCGTTCGTGCCGGAGACGATGAATCTGTTGCACCTGTTCAAGAGTCTGCAAAAGCAGCAGCGCGGCCTGGCGGTGGTGCTGGACGAATTCGGCGACACGGCGGGACTCGTGACCATGGAGGACATTCTCAGCCAGCTCGTCGGCAAAATCCGCACCGAAACGCAGACGGAAGGTTTCGTGATGGAGAAACTCGCGCCGGACCGCTGGCGGGTGAGCGGCACGATGCGGCTGGACGATTTTCGCCGCGAATTTCCCGCGCTGGGTGACGTGGACGAGGTGGAAACGATGGGCGGGTTGCTCGCGCATTTGCTCGGCGTGGTGCCGGCGGCGGGCGAATCGGCAACGTTTCGCGGTCTGACCCTCACCGCGGAGGCCGCCGACGAGCGGCGCATCCGCAAATTGATTGTTCAGCGGGTGAATAAATGAACACGAACCTCATCAACTGGCTCGTTTTTGCCGCTTGTCTGGGGCCGTCGTTTCTGCTGTCCGGCATGGAGGCGGGCGTGTTTGCGCTGAACCGGCTGCGGGTGCGGCGCCTGGCGCGCGCGGGCAAGCCCTCGGCCAGACTGCTGCACGGCTTTCTCGAAAATCCGGAAAAATTCATGTGGACGATTCTCGTCGGCAACACGCTTGCCAATTTCATCATCCTCGGCTGGACGGTGGCCAAGCTGCACGAATGGTTTTTGGGGCAGCGCGTCTGGAGCATCACCGTTTTCGCGGTCGTGGTTTTTTTGTTTTACGCGCTGTTTGATTTGCTGCCGAAGATGCTGTTCCGCGCGTATCCCAATCAACTGTGCCTGTTGGCGGCGAATCCTTTCCGGCCCATCCATTTCATGCTCGGCCCGCTGGTCGTGATAGTGGAGGACGTGTCCAAGCTGGTGTTGCGCTGGACGGGCGGGCGGGCGCTGACCGGGCGGCTGTTTGGCAATCGCGAGGAAATGCTCGCGGTCATGCAGGAATCCGCGCAGGTGTTGACGACCGACGAGCGCGCGATGATCAATCGCGTGCTGGATTTGCAAACTTTCACCGTCCGCCAGATCGCCACGCCGCTGGCGCAAACGGTGACCATTGAAACGCAAACGTCCATCGCCGACGTGCTGGCGCTGGCGCGCGAACGGAAATTGTCGCGCCTGCCGGTCCGGGAAATGCGCGACGGACGCCCGCGCATCGCCGGACTGCTCATGCTCGGGCCGCTGCTGTTCCGCGATGATCTGGATTTGCAAAAGCCCGCCGCCGCGCACATGACGCCGGCGTTGTTTCTCGGCGAAGACACCCGGCTGGAAGTCGCGCTACGCCGGATGCAGCGCGCCGGCGAGCGGCTGGCCATCGTGCTGGCGCACGACGGGCAGCGAATTGGGCGTGGTGAGCCTGGAAGACATTTTCAAGCTGATGTTCGGCGAGGTGAAATTGTGAACTGGGACGCCGTCATTTTCAGTCACGCTGAAAATCCTGGCCGTCCTGGCGCTGGTGCTGCTGAACGGATTTTTTGTCGCCGCCGAATTCGCGCTCGTCCGCATCCGCGAAACCCAACTGGACGTCCTCGTGGCCAAGGGCTGGCGGCGGGCGAAAATGGCGCAGCACATCGTCCGCAATCTGAATTCCTATCTCAGCGCCACGCAACTCGGCATCACGATGGTCAGTCTGGGCCTGGGTTATCTGGGCCAGCCGGTGTTCACCACCCTGCTGGAACCATTGCTCGTTCCGCTCGGCGTTGTGTCCAGCGCGTGGCTGCACTCCATTTCCTTTGCCATCGGTTTCAGCGCGCTGACCTTTCTGCACATCACGGTCGGGGAACTCGCGCCCAAATGGATGACGATCCAAAAACCTTTGCCGGTCGCGTTGGGGGCGGCGTATCCGTTGCGCTGGTTTTACCTGGCGTTTTATCCGTTCAACCGGTTGCTGAACTACGCGGCCCGCTGGCTTTTGAGAAGAATCGGAATTGAACCCGACGGCACAACGGATCGCGTGCAGTCGGAGGAGGAATTGCGCCTTCTGGTTGCGTCGGTCCCGCAAGCCGGGACGGCGGGCGGGCGCAGCCTCATTCTCAACGCGCTGGATTTGCGCCATCGTTTCGCGCGCGAGGTCATGCGGCCGCGCCACGAAATCACCGCGTTCGACACCGACGCGAATCTGGCCGAATGCCTCGCGCTGGCGGAAAAGACCCGCTACTCGCGTTTTCCGCTTTGCGAGGGCGGCGATTTGGACAAAACGCGCGGCGTCGTGCACATCAAAGACCTTTATCCCGCGGTGCGGGAAGTCGCGGCGGGACGGACGGCGGCGGACTTGCTCCCGGTGGCGCGCCCGTTGATTTACGTGCCGGAAACCGCGCGCCTCGAAAAGCTGCTCCAGTTGTTTCTTGAACGAAAATTGCATTTTGCCATCGTCGTGGACGAATACGGCGGCACCACCGGCATCGCCACTCTCGAAAACGTGCTCGAAGCGCTGGTCGGCCAGATTCAGGACGAGTTCGATCAGGAAAAATCGGAATTGACGCTGGTGAGTGAAAATGTCTGGGAGGCCGCCGGGACGCTGCCGTTGCATGAATTGGAAAAAATCATCGGTGAAACGCACCTCGAGGAAACGGTCGCCACTGCGAGCGGCTGGATGACGCAAAAGCTCGGAGGTTTTCCGAAGGCCGGTGACGTGCTGACGATGGGCGTCTGTGAATTGCGCGTCGAGGAGATGGACGGTCCGCGCGTGGCCCGCCTGAAAATTACCAAACACGCCGTGCTGGAAAACCTCGATTCTCCGTAGTGACCGGTGGACCGGACTCCGATTGGATTTACGATGTGCGATTTACGATTTACGAATCGTTTCCCAATCCGCGCCCGCCGCGTAAATCGTATATCGTAAATCGAAAATGACGAATTACCACCGTCCGCCGCGAATGGCAAACGTGGCGGCCAAAATGGCAACGGCTCCGTCCAGCGCGACGGCCAGCCACATTCCGTGCGTTGCGGACGCGACTCCGAAGAGCAAAAACGCGCCGAGCCATACGGCGAGCGGATGAAAATCCGGCACGCGCCGGGCCGGATTTTTATTGATGAGCGCCGGAGTGACCAGCGCCAGCATCAGCAGCGTCACCGCCGCCCAGCTCAAAAAATTCACTGCTGGCGCGCCCTGCCAGGTCAGTGGAAACTTGGTCGGCAGCCAAAGCCAGTAATGTTTCACCCGCGAGGCGAACGGGTCGAAGGCGAGGTCGAACAGCATCGTCAATGCCGCCGTCAGGCCGATGAGCCAGAAGCCATAGCTTCGGAGTTTCCGCCACGGACGCAAAATCAGGCGCACCACGCCCCGCGAATTCAAAACCGCGACGACCCAGATGAACGGCATTGCCCATGGCAGTGTTTTGAACAATTGCGGTCCGGCTTCCGCGCCGAACAGGAACGGGCCGAAGGGAATTCCCATCGTCACACCGAGCGCGTGGACGGCGCCGCCCACGAGCGCAATGACGAAGGCGGCGAGCAGGACATTTTGCAGCGGCAACTGCCGGGCGAGGGCGGTGATGGTGCCGGTCGCGGCCAGCAAAACCAGCAGCGCCTCCGGCCAGCCGGGCTTGCCGGGCAGATCGAACGCCAGGCCATTCGATGCGAGCACCAGCGCAAAGGCGGCGGCGAGCAGGGCGGCAAACAGCCAGTGAAACCACGCCCCCATTTTTTCAGCGACGGTGGTCGCGGGCCGGTTTTTGGGAGGCGCTGGTGGCTGCATGTTTCTGACAGCGTATGAATTTGCGGCGGCAGGCACAGCAAAATTCGCCGCCGGGGCCGCGGAAAATTGCTTTTGCGGGTGTCCTGCTGGCGCTGATTCAATACGGCGTTTTCACACAGGTTGCCCTGCTCCCGGATTCCGCGTTCCATTGTTTCTCCGAATTTCCCTTGTCTCGCGGCGGCAAACTTGCTTTGCTCTAGGCATCAACGAATCCGCATTATGACGCTGGACGAAGCCAAAAGCCGGATCAAGTCGTGCGCCACCCAGATGGATGAGCGCTATGGCAGAACTGTTTTTGATGAATGGGCGGTGGTGTCCCTCGCTGAAAACAAGGCGCGGGTGCTGGCCTACATCGGTCCGCGCAACGATGATTTTCTAAGAAATTTTGCCCACGATCTCGGCACCTTGCGCGCGGAATTGCACGACCTCAGTTACGGCGTCGGCGATTTTGCCTTCGCGCGCCACGGGGTGGGCACGAGCTTTGAGGCCTTCATGGTTTTGGGCATGGGGATTTATTTGATTTGCAACAACACGCACGAAACCATGGACATGATTGCCAAGGATCCGCAATGGCTCAGCGCCCAGGTGTCGTTTGCCGAATTGAGCGAGGAAATCCGTGCCAATCCCCTGATCGTCACCAGCGACACGACGTTTTTTAAAAAGAACTAACCGCTTCGCGGTGACCCTTCATTTCAGCAGGCCCCGGTAGAGAAACACCCCGTAGGCCGCCACCAGCAACCAGCCCGTCGCGCGCGGCAATTGCCCCACAGCGGCGACGAAGAACAGATGCACCAGGGTTGCGCCGAAGAGAATGAGCATTCCCATTTCAAAGAACGGCGGCATGACCATCGTGTGGAACATTGCGTAAATGCCGATGCAAAGCGGGATGGAGACGTGGGCATCGCCGACTTGCGAGGCATAAACGGTTTCCGGCTGTCCGCGCCAGCCGTAGTAGAACGCGAGGATGGCGTTGGGCAGCACCATGACCCAGCCGCTGATCCAGCCGAGGTATTTGGCGCTGATGAAGCCGGTATGAATGTTTGAAATCCAGTCCACCAGCCTGTCCGTGCTGACATAAATCCCGTACGCGCCGATGGCGAGCAATGCCAGATCGAACGGCAGGGTCCAGCCCAGCGATTTTCCCTGGCGCACGTTGCCCTTGAGCACTTCAATCACGTGGGTGAACTGCCAGAAAAGAAACAGCCACACCAAAACCATTCCTTCGTTGAAGGCAATCTGGCCGTTGCGGCCCAGCGCCCAGACCGTGCCGGTAAAAAATAAAACGGCCGTGAGCGTGAGCAGCACCGAAAGGCGGTTGAGCGCCTGCACCTTGCCGGCACCCTTGTTCTTGTTCTTCTGCGACGGCAAAATGCGGATGCCCCAGAAAATCGCCGGCAGGCCGAGCACCAGCGTCATGTTCGTGACGTTGTTGACCAGCGAATTGATCATCACATCGCCGCCGTTGCCGCCCCGGTGGCCGATGATGAACGCGAAGATGAGGTTGCCCATGCCGGTGCAATACGGCATGACGAGCGCGCCGAGCACCGTGCCTTCGAAGCCCTTGGCGCTCAAAACTTCCAGCCGCCAGACCATCAGGAATGACGCGGCGATGAACAGCGCCAGAAACAGCCACGGCGCGTAAGGCCCTTTGGCTTCAATCCAATGAATGAAGGGGTTCAGCACGCGCCCCGGAGTCTAAGGCAACCCATTTCCCGAGGCGATATAAACCTGCGTGGCTTGCGGGGTCGGCGGGGCCATCATGGCTCGGGATTTTTGAATTGTTTTTGCCGCGTGCTTGGAGCTAGGCTGGACCATGAACTGGTACTACGCGCTGGGTGGTCAACAAACGGGTCCCGTGCCTGAAACGCAGTTGGATGAACTGGTTCGTTCCGGAAAAATCAACCGCGACACTCCGGTCTGGCACGAGGGCATGGCCGACTGGCAGCCGTTGCATGCGGTTCGGGCCGCCGGCCTGCCGCCACCTCCCGGGATGCCATCAGGCGTCATTTGTGTGGAATGTGGCCGGACCTTTCCGCCGGGCGAAGTGATCAAATTGAACCAGTCCTGGGTTTGCGCGCAATGCAAACCCATTTTTCTCCAGCGACTCAGCGAAGGAGCCGCGCCCTCCGGAGTCGGCATCTGGCGGCTGGGCCGGCAACTGGTTACCCGTTCGGAAACTCCGTTTCCGGATCGCTGTGTCAAATGCAACGCACCGGCCAATGGTTTCAAGCTCAAGCGGGTTCTCTATTGGCAGCATCCCGCCTATTATCTGTTGCTCTTCTGCAATCTGCTGATTCTGCTCATCGTGATCTTGATCGTGCGCAAGAAGGCCATCCTGCACGTCGGCCTTTGCGAGAAACACCGCGCACAGCGAAAAATGGCCCTCCTGATCGGCTGGCTGGGTGTGCTGGGCGGGTTCGGCCTGGTGATTGCCGCTGCGGTTTGGTCATCCGGCTGGCTGGCGCTGGTGGGCGCAGTGCTGTTGCTGGGCGGTGCCATTTACGGGGCGGCCAAAGGAACGACGGTCACCGCTGCGAAAATCACCAAGGAAAATGTCTGGGTCAAGGGCGTCCATAAGGATTTCCTCGATCAACTGCCCGAGTGGCCCGGACCGTGACCGGTAGGGGGCGAGCGAAGTTTTTTCAGCCACAGATGGGACCTAACGCGGCTCGCGCCGCAACCACTGATTTTGGACTGTGGCGGGAAGCGAAGTGCCACGCCGCTTTGGAAGCTCTGTCCACAGTCGAAAAGCGGTGTCGTCGCTGCGCTCTGCCACCGCAGTCCAGACGCGCCGCGAGTTCCGGAGCGTAGCGGCTTTCGGGAGAAAGCCGCCATCTAAAAATTGCAGGAGCAAAATGCGGCGCTCTGCCGAGACGCCGCAACGGTCACTTCGGGCGTCTGGCCAGCCAGACGTCGCCTCTGTCGTTTTGTTTGTTCCTGTGTAGGACAAAATCATTTTCTTGCTGTCGCAGTCAAAATGCATGGTGATACGTTCCCAACCATGCCTCCCGCTATCCGTGAATTCTGCTTCGCTGTAATGATAATCTTCTTCGCTGACGGTCTTTCCGGCCGCATCTATAAACACTGACTTGACTGGAAAACCATCGCCGCGGATTTTCCAATCATCTTCTCTGGGTTCAGGCCGGTAAAGCGCCAAACTCATGCCAATTGGTCGTAGCGCTAGCGGCGCCATGGCCGTGTCATAATTTTTACGACGTATTTTTTACGACATGAATTTTGACGACTACAAGCCGGCGCCGGGACATGCGACGGTGGAACCATGACCAGCACCACTGGAAGCCTGCTTGGGAACAACGAAACAGAAAAGGCGAATTCAAACCGGAGACCAACGACCATGAGAACTCACAATTCCTTTGCGATCACAAATCGCCTGAACACGGTGGCTGCGCGTTTAAGAACCGTCTGCAATGCGAGACTGCTGTCGCTACTGATGCTGCTGACGTTGCCCGCCGTGGTACAGGCCCAGTTTACTTACACGACCAATAGCGGCACGATTGCCATCACCCAATACACCGGGTCTGGCGGTGCGGTGACCATCCCAGACACGATCAATGGCCTGCCGGTCACCAGTATTGGAAGTGCATTCATTAATTGCACCAACCTGACCAGCGTCACGATTCCAAACAGTGTCACCAACATCGGGGACTATGCGTTCGCTTGGTGCATTAGCCTGAACAACGTCACAATCGGCAACAGCGTCACAAGCATCGGATACAACGCATTTGGTGGCTGCACCAGCCTAACCAGTCTATTTCCAAGGGAATGCCCCCGGCATAGGTGCGGATGTGTTCTCCTATGACAACAATGTGACCGTTTAGTACCTGCCAGGGACTACGGGCTGGGGAGCGACATTTTGCGGACGTTCCGACGGCACTGTGGTTGCCACAGATGCAGGCTAACGATGCGAGCTTTGGTGTGCGGTCGAACCGGTTTGGGTTCAATATCAACTGGGCCAGCGGCATGGTCGTGGTGGTGGAAGCCTGCACGAACCTGGCCAATTCCACCTGGTCTCCGGTGCAAACCAACACGCTCACTGGCGGCTCGTGTTATTTCAGCGATCCGCAGTGGACCAATTACCGCAGCCGTTTCTACCGCCTCCGTTCGCCGTAACGAATGAAGTCAAACGTGATGCGTGAAACGTGGCAAACGTTAGACAATTCGGAGTTCCGTCTCGCTTGGCGGGACGACCACATTGATTGTGTTTGCCCGAACTGCGTAAGCGCGCAACTCCGAACGGGGGCACTGTCAAAATGTATCACGTTTCACGCGTCACGCATCACGTTTTACGTGTCACGTCCTACTTCGCCCCTTGATCAATCCACGCGCGGATCAAACCAATCTGGTCAGGCGTGAGCGGTCCAATTTTCGCCCGGTTGTGTGCCGGTGGCATCCAGGTGTCCTTGTCGGACGTCACGTGCGCGACGCTCTTGACGATAAAACTGTTGGCGCCGTCGCCGGCCGTAACGACCTTGCCGTCCTTGCTGCCTTTGAGCGCGGCCTCCAAGCTGTCGAGCTTTAGCCGGGCCTTGGGTTTGTCGCCGCTGTGGCACTTGACGCAGGATTGGTCAAAAATGGGCTTGATGTCGGTGGCATAAGTCACGCCCGTTTTTGTTGAGGCAGGCGGAATCTTGCCGATGACGTTAGCGGCTGAAGCGGCGACAGCCAATCCCAACGTGGCGGCCAGCGCGATGGTGGTGAGTTTGATCGAATTTGTCATATTCATGGCTTTGGTTGATTTCGCGGACAATTTGAACTTAGGAGGCCCAAGGTGTCAAAAGGTTTCAAAGCATTCTTCCCGTGCGGAGCGCGGAGCATTGCTCCGCGAATGTCTAAACCGCCATCCGCCGTAGAAACGCGGAGCGATGCTCCGCGCTCCGGCAAAAAAGGAATTCCAGTCCGGCTTGCGAATGGCTGACGCGTGCGCCAACCTTGCCCCGTGAACGGTGACAATTTTTCCGATGCCGCGCTGGTGGTGCTGGGCCACGGCACGACGCAAAACGAGAATTCCGCCGCGCCGGTCTTCCAGCACGCGGCGGAATTGCGCCGGCGGAAAATCTTTGCCGCCGTCCGCGAGGCGTTTTGGAAACAGGAGCCGCAAATCAAAAAGGTTTTACCGGAAATTTCCAGGCCGCGCGTGTTCATCGCGCCGCTGTTCATCAGCGAAGGCTATTTCAGCACCGAAGTCATCCCGCGTGAACTCGGCTTTGCTCCCGGCCTCTCAACCCTCAGCTCTCAACCCTCAACCATTTTCTACTGCCAGCCGGTGGGAACTCACGCCAGCATGACAGAAGTCATTTTGTCGTGCGCAAAAAAAACCGTGGAACAATTTCCGTTTCCGCGCGCAGCAAAGCCGGAAGACCTTACGCTGTTCGTCGCCGGACACGGCACGGAGAAAAATGAAAATTCACGGAAGGCGATCGAGCGCCAGGTCGAATTGATTCGGGCGATGATCCGGTATGCCGGTGTCCATGCGGTTTTCATGGAGGAATCGCCGCGCATTGCCGAATGCTATCAACTTGCTCGGACAAAAAATCTGGTTGTGGTGCCGTTTTTTATCAGCGACGGTTTGCACGTGCGGGAAGACATTCCCGTGATGCTCGGCGAGGCCAAGCCGGTGGTTGAACAACGGCTTGCCGCCGGGCAGCCGTCGTGGCGCAATCCGACGGAGAAGAACGGCCGGCTCGTCTGGTATTCGCGCGCCGTGGGCGGCGACCCGCGCCTGGCGGACGTGATTTTGGAGCGGGTTCGGGAAGCGGCGAAAAATTCGTTCTCGTCGTCGTCCTCGTTCTCGTAATCGAAAATTCGAAATTCGAGGACGAGGACGAGAACGAGGAGGATTACGATTGAATTTATGAGCAAATTACGAATCGGATTCATGAGCACGGCCAACATCGGCCGGCAAAACTGGAAGGCGGTTTTCAATTCCGGCAACTGTGTCATTTCGGCGGTCGCCAGCCGCGACGCGAAGCGCAGCCGCCAGTTCATCCGCGAGGGCCAGCGCGAGTTTCCGTTCGCCGCCGAACCGGCCGCGCTTGGCAGTTACGAGGAATTGCTCGCATCGCCGAATGTGGACGCCGTTTACGTGCCGCTGCCGACCGGGTTGCGCAAGGAATGGGTTTTGCGTGCGGCGGCGGCGGGCAAGCACGTCATTTGTGAGAAACCGTGCGGCGTCAGTCTCGCTGACGTTCAGGAAATGACGGACACCTGCCGGAAAAATCACGTCCAATTCATGGATGGCGTGATGTTCATGCACAGCCCGCGTTTGCCGAGCGTTCGTAAAGTGCTCGACGATAAGAAAAGCGTCGGGTCCATCCGGCGAATTTCATCGGCATTTAGTTTTTGCGGCAACGATGAATTTTCCCGCGGCAACATTCGCCTGGACGGGCGGCTCGAACCGGCCGGCTGCCTGGGCGATTTGGGCTGGTATTGCATCCGGTTTTCACTTTGGACAATGAACTGGCAGTTGCCGCACACGGTCACCGGCCGGATTCTCTCGGAATCCAAACCCACCGGTGGCCGGGTGCCCGCGCCCACTGATTTTTCCGGCGACCTTTTTTTCGATGATAACGTTTCCGCCGAATTTTACTGTTCCTTCCTTGCCGCCGACCAGCAATGGGCTTTTATCAGCGGCCGGAAAGGCTGGCTGCGAGTTCCCGATTTCGTCCACCCGTTCAACAGCCGCGAACCGGCTTTCGAGGTCAACCGGACCGAAATTCGTGTCCGGGAGGCCGGCGCCAGTCAAAGGCGGAAACCCATCCCGGAGTCGGCCGAGCTGGGCCATCCGACCGCCCAAAACACCATCATGTTCCGCAACTACACCCGCCAGGTTTTTTCCGGCAAACTCAACAGCGACTGGCCGATGTGGGTGCTGAAAACGCAGCAGGTGCAGGACGCGTGTCTTGAAGCTGCTCGTAAAAATGGCAGCGTCAAGCTGTGAGGAGTGAAACGTGATGCGTGATGCGTGATGCGTGATTCACGTTTCACGTTTTACGCATCACGAATCACGCCTCATTTCCATCTTCCATCCGCCAGCCTTCATCCGCTATCTTCGGGCCGTGCTGTTTAGGAAAATCACCATCATCGGCGTCGGTCTGCTCGGCGGTTCCATCGGGCTGGCTGTCAAACGCCGGAAACTCGCGCGCCAGACCGCGGGTTTTGTCCGCCGCACCGCCAGCCTCAAGGACTGTGAGCGGGCGGGCGCGGTGGATTTTGCCACCACCGATTTGCTGGCGGCCGTTTGGGACGCCGATCTCGTCATCCTGTGCATACCGCTCGCGCAGATGCGTTCGCGCGTGCGGGAAATGCTCCCGGCCTTGAAGCGCGGCGCCATTGTCACCGATGTCGGCAGCGTGAAGGCCAGCGTCGTGCGCGAACTCGAATCGCTGATTCAAAAATCCGGCGCGCGCTTTGTCGGCAGTCATCCCATGGCCGGCGCGGAAAAAACCGGGGTGAGCGCGGCCAGAACGGATTTGTTCGGCAACACGGTTTGCATCGTCACACCCACGAAGAAAACAAACCGAGCCGCGCTGAAAAAGGTCGAGCAGTTTTGGCGGACGGTTGGTTCGCGGGTGCTGGAATTGAAGCCCGAATTCCACGACGCACTCGTGAGCCGATCCAGCCACCTGCCGCACGTCGTCGCGGCGACTTTAGCCAGCCACGTCTTGAGTCCGATTCAACCGAAGCATCAGGCCGCGTTGTGTGCCAACGGGTTTCGTGACACGACACGCATCGCGTCCGGCTCGCCCGAAATGTGGCGCGACATCGCCCTGGCCAACCGGAAAAACCTTGGCTGGTCGCTGGACGCCTTCATTGCCGATTTGCAAAAATTCCGGCGGTTGGTGAAAAAGGGGGACGCAAAGGCCATTACGAAGTTTTTTGAAACAGCCAAAAAACGCCGCGACAACTGGTGCGCCGGCTGCGCATCGCCGTCACCGGAATGAAAGGAAGCGTGAAACGTGAGGCGTGAAACGTGAATCACGCATCACGTTTCACGCATCACGAACATGGCTCTACCTGATTTGATCGAAATCGTGCCGCTGGACAAACCGGTGCGCGCGGAGATCACCGTGCCCGGGTCGAAGAGCATCACGAACCGCGCGCTGGTGCTGGCGGCGCTGGCGGATGGCGAGACGATTTTGACCGGCGCGCTCTGGAGCGAGGATACGCAAATCATGGTCGAGTGCCTGCAGGACCTCGGCTTCATGGTGAACGTCGCGCCCGATCCTGATGAAGTTTGCAATCGCACCATCACGGTTTATGGCCAGGGCGGAACCATTCCCGGCGGCGGCACGGTTGAAAATCCGTTGGAACTGTTCGTGGGCAACGCGGGCACGGCGGCGCGGTTTCTGGCGGCGCTGGTTTGTCTGGGCAAGGGCGTTTACCGGCTGCACGGCGTGCCGCGGATGCACGAGCGTCCGCAGGCGGCTTTGCTCAATGCCTTGCGCGAGCTGGGTTATCGCGTGGATTCGGAGAATGATAAACTGCCGGCGGTGATTTTTGGTGGTAGCAGCCGACGTGAGTCGGCTCAAACTTATTCGGGGAAAAATCAGAGCCGACTCACGTCGGCTGCTACGGTAAGTATTGAGGAAAGCTCGCAGTTTGCCTCGGCGCTGCTGCTCTGCGCAAAACAGGGCGGTTGGAAAGTTGAAATCGTCGGTGAGAATGCCGAAGAATCGCCGTATGTGGCGATGACCTCAAAGATGATTGAAACGTTTCCGAAAAGCGGCGGGAAGTTTCAAATCGAACCGGATACTTCGAGTGGCAGTTATTTTTTTGGGGCAGATTTTGTTTTTAACAGGCCGCGGTCAAAAACAAAACCCAGCGATGTTCGCATTCGTAATTGGCCAAATACCGAACTCCAAATTGATTCATGGTTTCCTTTGTTCACTCTTTTTAAATGGCCGCGAACGCTTTCACGAAAAGACCAGCTTGGTGATAGCATAATGACTAGAATCGTAATTTCGCCAACGCAACCACGATTATCGTTTTACACTGATTTGGGTCGTTTGCGTTTACAGGAATGCGAGCGAGTAAAGGCTTTGCAAACTGAATTAACAAAATGCGGTGCGATTATTGTTGAAAGAGGAGATACGTTAGAGGTTTTTACTTCCCCGCTTCACGGCGCGGAGATTGAGACTTACAACGACCATCGCATGGCGATGTGTTTTGCGATTCTGGGATTGAAAGTGCCGGGCATCAAAATCAGGAATCCGGCGTGCGTAAAGAAGACATTCCCGAATTTTTTCCAGAAACTGGCTGCGCTACCACCACAGGGGCTGGGCGCGACGATTCTGGATGCCAAGACGGGGCGAAAGCTGGAAATAAAGGAATTGTTTGCGGAATAAACTGTAGCGGCGCTCTATGAGCGTCGCCGGAATTTTGCGACGGTCACAGACCGCCGCTACAAAATTGATTTGATGAAACAACCGATTGTCATAGCGATTGACGGGACGAGTGCCAGCGGCAAGAGCACAAATGCCAAGCTCGTGGCCAGGGCGCTCGGATACATTTACGTGGACACCGGCGCGATGTATCGCACGCTGGCGTGGCATTGCCTGAAGAAGCGGATTGATGTGCATGACGCCAAAGCCGTCGCCGCCGTGTGCCGCAAATGGAAAACGTCGCTGGTCTGCGTGGAGGACCGCGTGCGATTGCTGGTGGACGGTTATTTTCCCGAAAAGGAAATCCGCACGCCCGAAACCGCCGCCGCCGTGGCGCACGTCGCGGCGATTCCCCAGGTGCGCAAATGGATGGTCAAACGCCAACAAGAATGCGTGCAGTTCGGCAACCTCGTCATGGAAGGACGCGACATCGGGACGAACGTTTTTCCGGAAACCGATTTCAAATTTTATCTCGACGCAAAGCTGGAGGAGCGTTCGCGTCGCCGCGAGGCCGACGGCGTCCAGGAAAATCTCGCCGCGCGCGACCAGCGCGACAGCCAGCGCGCCGTGGCGCCGTTGATGATCGCGCTGGGGGCGAAGGTGATTAATAATTCGAGTCTGACATCCGAGCAGACGAGCGGTTTGATTCTGGCAGAAATCCGCAAGCGCCTGGCGGCGGAGAAATGACGCCGCTGGCTGGAATGACTAATTCCTAAACCATAATGACGAAAGAAGCCCGAAGCCCGAATCAGCAACCCGGCCAGTGCATTGGTCATTTTGTCATTTGGAAATTCTTTAGTCATTCGGATTTAGTCATTAGTCATTTATGAACTTCAGCTATCGCCTTGCCTGGCTCGGTTTTCGGGCGATGTACCGGTTTTATTTCCGCTGGCGCGTGTTCAATGCGGAGCGTGTGCCGCTGACCGGATCGGTCATTCTGGCCTCCAACCACGCGAGTTTTCTCGATCCGCCGCTGGTCGGGTCCGGTCTGCACCGGGGCATCAACTATCTGGCGCGCGAAAGTTTGTTCCGATTTCCCGGGATGGGCGCGTTGTTGCGCTCGTGGAGCGCCGTGCCGGTGGACCGCGACGGCGGCGGCGCGGCGGGATTGAAGGCCATTCTCGCCCGGTTGCTTGCCGGCGGTGTCATCATTTTGTTTCCCGAAGGCACGCGGACCCGCGATGGCAAATTGCAGCCGGCGCGCTCCGGCATCGGGCTGACGGTCATCAAATCCGACGCCGTGGTCATCCCGGTGCGGACGTTCGGGACGTACGAAGCTTACGGGCGGCACATCACAGTTCCCCGGCCCAGACCGGTGGCGGTGAAATATGGCCGGCCGATGAGGTTTGAACAATTGCGTGCCGAGGCGAAAACTTGTTCCAAGACGCGGCTCAAGGAAATTTACCAGCAGATTGCCGACGAAATCATGGCGGCGATTGCGGCGTTGGAGCCGCGCGAGGAATAAAAATCCTCCTCGTCCTCGTCGTCGTTCTCGTAATCGAAACGCAAAAAACCGAGGACGAGGACGAGAACGAGGACGAAGGCGGGTTTCTAAATCCCCAAATTTGACAGCGTGTTGCTGATGGCGTTGACAATCTGGACGAGTTTGGGATGGGATTTCTCGAAGCCGTCCACCGACGAGCGCAATCCCTGAACCGAATGTTCGAGTGTTTGCGGATTTTGATTGGTGCGCGTGGCCTCGTGCGCGGAAAGCTGGGCAAAGCCGGCGATGCTTTCGGCCTGTTCGTCGTGGGTTTTCGCCAAGTTGCCGACCTCGGACTTGAGCGTGCCGAGCAACTGGAGCAACTCGCGTTTGCGCTCTTCGCTGACGGTGTCCGCGCCGCGGATTTTCGCCTCAATCTCGCCAATCGTTTTTTCAATCATGGTTTAACAGTATTCGCTGCTGGAAATTCGGCAAGCGCGATTACCAGCGGCCAACGTGCGGTAAAACCGGATGGACGACTTCCCAGATGTTTTCGCAAACCACTTCGACGGGCGCCGCACCGTTTACCACGCGCACCCGGTTCGGTTCGGCGGCGGCGATGGCTTCGTAACCCTGGGCCACGCGCTCAAAGAAATACCGGTCGCCTTCCTCCATCCGGTCGCGGACGAAAGGCAGGGTGGCCTGACGCGATTGCAGGCGTTCGGCGCTGACCTCCGGTGTCACGTGCAGCAGCACCGTCAGGTTGGGCCGCGTGTCGCCGACGGCAAAATCAATCACGTTTTTGACCAGTGCCAGGTCCAGGCCGCGTCCGTAACCCTGATACGCCGTCGTGGAATCGTAAAAACGGTCGCACACGACAATCTCGCCGACGGCCAGGGCGGGGCGGATGGTTTCGCGGACGAGTTGCGCGCGGCTGGCGTTCATCATCAGCAGTTCGGTTTCGTAGGTCATGGTCACGTTCGCCTTGCTATGCTTGAGCGTGTGGCGGATTTCCTCGCCGATGGGGGTGCCGCCCGGCTCGCGGAGTGTCCGCACGCGGTGGCCGAGCGCGTTGAGCCGTTGCGCGAGCAGTTCCACCTGCGTGGATTTGCCGCACCCTTCCGTGCCTTCAAAAGTGATGAACAGGTTTTTCATGCTAGAATTGGAAACATTCAACGCTTAACATTCAACATCCAACACCCATTTTTTCCAACCTTGAATGTTCGGAGTTCGATGTTGAATGTTGAATGTTTTCCCACTTGATCAAATTTTCTTCAACTTTGGCCCTTTGGCGGTGTCTTCGATGACCCAGCCTTTGGCTTTCAACTCTTCGCGGATCGCGTCGGCGCGCTTGAAATCCTTCGCTTTCTTGGCATCCGTGCGCGCGGCGGCGAGCGCGAGAATTTCGGCGGGAACCTCGGCTTCCACCTTCGCGCCGACGCCAAGAACGGAATCTATTTTATTCCATGTTGCCAAAGCTGATGCCGCTTTGGCTGCACGCATTTCTCTAGTAGCCAAAATCGAAGCCATGTGCGCTTCTTCTCCAGGAGCGGGGGATCTTGATACAAGTGAATGCACAGACTCAGACTCAGTTTCAAATTCTGTTAGTAGCCACGTATTTTTCTTACGAATCCAGTCAAAAACGACAGCCCATGCGCGTGAAATATTTAAGTCGTCATTTAGGGCTTCAGTAAATTGTTGAATGAACTCATTCTCTGGTTCTTGAGCCTCTTTGTGATTAGCTGCAGCTTCGCGCAGTTTGCCAACACATTCGTCAATACGCGCCAGCGCGCTTCTTGCGCCAGCAAGGCCATCGAACGTAAAATTGAACGTCTCGCGGTAATGCGCGGTGAGCAACGAATAACGAATTTCGCGGCCGGTGAACCCTTTGGCCAGCAAATCGCGCAGCGTGAAAAAGTTGCCGAGCGATTTGCTCATCTTTTTGCCCTCGACCAGCAGATGCGCGCCGTGCAGCCAGTATTTAACAAAACGCTGTCCGGGCAATTGCACGCCGGCGCCTTCGCTCTGGGCGATTTCGTCCTCGTGATGCGGAAAAATCAGGTCCTCGCCGCCCAGATGCAGGTCAAAGCTTTCGCCGAGCACCTTCATGCTCATGGCCGAACATTCGATGTGCCAGCCCGGACGGCCTTCGCCCAGGGATTCGCTCTTCCAGAAAACGTCGCCGTCCTCCGGCACGCGGGCCTTCCAAAGCGCGAAATCGGCGACGGATTCCTTGGCGTACTCGTCGCTCTTGACGCGTTCGCCGGCGCGCATTTCATCGAAGTTGAGCTTGAGCAACTGGCCGTAGTTGCAGCCGCAGCCGCGGTATTTTTCGATGCTGAAATACACCGAGCCGTCGGCGGCTTTGTAGGCGATGCCGCGCGCAATGAGCTTTTCGATGAGCGCAATGATGTCGGCGATGTGGTCGGTGGCGTGCGGCGTGTGGTGGGGCAGAAGGCAATTCAGTGTTTTCAGATCCTCGAGAAACGCGGCCTCAAATTTGCCGGTGAATTCGCGGAGGGAGGTTTTGCTCTCGCGGACGCGCTTGATGATTTTATCCTCGACGTTGGTGATGTTCATCACGTGCGTGACGGCGTAGCCCTTGAATTCGAGCGTGCGCCGGACGAGATCGCCGAAGACGAACGTGCGCCAGTTGCCGATGTGGGCGAAGTCATAGACGGTCGGCCCGCAGCAATACATGCCGGCTTTTTTGCCCGCCGGATCGAGCGGCGCGAACTCCTGGATTGAGCGCGAGAGCGTGTTGAACAGTTTTAGGGCCATTTGCGTCCGCGCAAGTTAAGGCGCGGCGCGGGAAAGCAAAAGAAATTTTGTTGCGCGAGGGAGGTGAAATTGGCGGACGAGGGATGCAGCCAATCTTTAAATTACACGGCGCTTATGTGCTAATCCGAAAATCTCACGCCTCTCATCAATGTCTTGCGAACGGGACAGACACGCATGGCCGACAAGATGGCTTGTCTCTGCTCTACAGCCAGGTCGCCGCTCAACTCGACGGAATAGCGGAAAACAACCTGCTCCGAACCAGAACGGTCGAGCGTAACTTTGGTGATAACCTGTGTCAGTGGAATGGCATGTTTCGCCGCGTACATCGTTGCCGCCATATTCATACAGGCAGCCAAAGCGGCCTCAAGCAACTCGTGTGGACGAAAACCGGACTCTCTGCCACCTTTGTCTTGCGTCGTGTCAGCCAATGCCGAGTGCCGTCCATCGGTGAACTGAACTCGATAAGGCGGCGTTTCGCTGATGGTGCTTATCATAGATGACTGATGCGTGGTGTTTCTAATTAATAATGGACGCCGTGTTTTGCAGCCTGTCTCGTTTAATCGTTGCGACTGTATTTCGCGTTCAAGTTTCTGTCCAGCGCGTTCTGGAATCCAAAATTGCCGCCTTGAGCGCCGGAGGCGCGCAAGACAGTAGCCCACGGTGCAACCGTGGGTTTTTGGCCGTCGAGAGATCAAGCTCCGTCAGGAGCGGCAGAAAACAGGCCGGCAAAACGTTTCTTTCGCCCCTTTCCGGGGCTTGGTTGGTTGGCGGTCGGAAACCCACGGTTTCACCGTGGGCTACTGTCGGTCGCTGCTCCGCAGCTACAATTGGATTTTGAAAACGTCGTGGAAAAGTCATCGGGACATTCTTCCACAAATATTTCGACCCTGTCGGGGCTGAATCTGGTCACCGTTTTGCAGGTTTCGGTTTCAACCGCTCGAACCGCTCGACGAACAGGAAGAACACACCCGGTCCGAAGCAGAGGAGCATGACGGAAATGCCGGTGGCGATGCCCCAGAACGTGCCGGCGGGAGCGCAGCAATCGTCGCGGCGGCGCACGATGATATGGCTGGGCACGGCGACGAGGAGTTTGAGGATGCTGCCGCGCAGGAGCCAGCGCGTGCTGCGCTGGAGCAGGGCATCCGGGTCGTCCGATTTGGCGGATTTCCGGAAAATCACGGCCCAGATGAACCAGAAAAAAAGGATGGTGATGATCATTCCAACCACGGTTTGCAGGTCGGAGGGAGCCAGTTCATTTGCCTTGAGTGGCGTGAGAAAGCCGAAAATGCCAAAGCCTTCTTCCTTGAACGCGGCGCAGAAAACGTCAAGCAGTCCGGCGAAAAGCAGGCTGGCCAGAAAAAAGCCGGTGACGATGACGGGAACCTTCACCGGCCGGCGTGCGGGCAGGCGGCGTTCGGCAATGTTGATGGGCAGCAAAAGCAGCAAGGCCTGTCCGGCAATGAGCACGGCGAGCCAGAGCCAGTAGCCCCAATGCAAATACGTTTTCAGCATTGTCAGCAGCTTGATGCCATGGCCATTCCCGGCCCAGCCGCCAAAGGCCATCAGCAATATCGGAACGGTCAGCAGCAGCAGTGCGAGCGCATAAAGCAAGACGGTGAGGACAGCCCAGCGTTTCATATTGTCGGAATTGAGTCAAAATGTAGAACACCACGCCAGCGAAATCGGCTCGTAAATTTCTACGAAATTTCACTTTCATCCCTTGCCAAAAACGTTTTTCAAAGCAAACTATTAAAAAAAAGCATCATTAAGATAATACGACCAACGGAGAACACATGAGCAAAGAGGCAAAACTCGAACTGGACGGAAAGACGTATGTGCTGCCGACGTTTGAAGGCAGCGAGGGGAAAAGGCGGTGGATGTTTCATCCCTGCGCGCGAACACGGGCTACATCACGCTGGACGACGGCTATGGCAACACGGGTTCGTGCGTCAGCAAAATCACGTTTATTGACGGCGAAAAGGGCATTTTGCGTTATCGCGGCATTCCGATTGAGGAGCTGGCGGAGAAATCCAGTTTTGTGGAAACCGCCTATCTGGTCATTTACGGCAATTTGCCGAACCACGCGCAGTTGCGGCGTTTTTCCGATCTGCTGACGGAGAACCAATATCTCCACGAGGACATGAAATTTCATTTCGAGGGTTTTCCCGTGGGCGCGCATCCGATGGCGATTCTCTCGGCAATGATCAACGCGGCAAGCTGTTTCGACGAGCAGATCATGCGCTGGCAATGGAGCAAGTCGAAGGAATTCGACGTTTGCGTGGCCAAGCTGATTTCGCAGGTGCGCACCATCGCGGCCTACTCCTATCGCAAGTCGCTCGGGCTGCCGATGATTTATCCGAAGAAGGCCTACAAATACACCGCCAACTTCCTGCACATGCTGTTCTCGATGCCGTACGAGGACTACGAGTTGAAACCGGAAGTGGTCAAGGCGCTGGATTTGATTTTCCTGCTGCACGCGGATCACGAGCAGAATTGCTCCACCTCGACCGTGCGCATGGTGGCCTCGAGCCAGGCGAATCTTTTTGCCAGCGCGTCCGCCGGCGTGTGCGCGTTGTGGGGGCCGCTGCACGGCGGCGCGAACCAGGCGGTGATTGAGATGCTCAAGGAGATTCACAGTTCCGGCGACGACGGCTCGAAGTTCATCACGGCGGCCAAGGACAAGGACAGCGGCCGGCGGCTCATGGGTTTCGGCCACCGGGTTTATAAAAATTACGACCCGCGCGCCAAAATCATCAAAAAAGCCTGCGACGACGTTTTGTTCAAGCTGCACATCAGCGACCCATTGCTGGACATTGCCAAGCATCTGGAGGAGGCCGCGCTGCGCGATTCGTATTTTGTGGAGCGCAAGCTTTATCCGAACGTGGATTTTTACAGCGGCATCATCATGCGGGCGCTCGGCATTCCGGTGGAGATGTTCCCGGTGATCTTCGCGATTGGCCGGATGCCCGGCTGGATAGCGAATTACAAGGAAATCATGGAAGAAACCAAGAGCCGCATCTATCGGCCGAGGCAGATTTACACCGGGCCAACGCTCAATCATTATGTGCCGCTGGGGGAACGCAAATAATCGCGAATAACCATGGGAAAATGCGGGTAATTGTGCATCGCAGCATCTGATTTTGCCTTCGAGAAATGAAGCTGTTTTCGTTGGCGGAAGGGCATAGTTCCTGCTTGTTTTTGGGCATCACAGTTGAATGAAGAAGATTCTGGTCATAGACGATGAGGAATGGCTGCGCGAGATGATTTATCTCGCGCTGAAACAAAAGGGGTTTGAAGTCATCGAAGCGGTCAATGGCGCGGACGGCATCGAAAAGGCGCGCAAGGAACTGCCCGACCTCATTCTCTGCGACGTGAACATGGAAAAGGTGGACGGCTACCTGTGCCTGTCCTCGTTGCGCACGGAAGCGCCCACGGCCGCCATTCCGTTCATTCTCATGACCGGCCTGGCCGACAACGCGGGCATGCGGCACGGCATGGAATTGGGCGCCGACGATTACCTGCCGAAGCCTTTCACCACCGATGCGCTTTACGCCGCCGTGGACGCGCGGCTGAAAAAAGCCCAGACGGTGCACGATGAGGCCGAGCGCAAGCTCGCGCATTTGCGCGACAACATCAGCCTGATGCTGCCGCACGAATTGCGCACGCCGCTCAACGGCATCCTCGCTTATGGCGAAATTCTTGCCGCCGACGCCGATAAACTGCAACCCAGCGAAATTGCCGAGATGGGCCACGTCGTCCACCAGTCCGGCAAGCGGCTGGAGCGGCTGATTGAAAACTTTTTGATTTACTCGCAACTGGAAGTGCTGGCCGCCGACCCGAAAAACGTCAATGCCCTGCGCATCGGCCGGACGGAACATCCGGTGGCGCTGATTGAACGGCATGCCACCGCCCAGGCGGCGCTCGCCGACCGTTCCCAGGATTTGACCTGCGAACTGGCGGACATTCCCATGCCGATGTCCGAGGAATATCTCAGCAAGGTGGTGGACGAACTCACGCAAAACGCCTTCAAATTTTCCGATCCCGGCACGCCGGTCCGCCTGACGCTCTCCGAGGCGTTCAACGCCATCACCTTTGCCATCAGTGATCAGGGCCGCGGATTTTCCGCCGAGCAAATCACGCGCGTCGGCGCTTACATGCAATTCGACCGCACGATGCAGGAGCAGCAGGGATTGGGACTCGGCCTGGTCATTGCCAAACGGCTCGTCGCCCTGCACGGCGGCACGCTTTCCATTGTCAGCGAGCCGAGCGCGGGCGCTTTCATCTCGGCCAAATTCCCCAAGGCAACCGCCTGATCGCGGAATGAAATTTCAAAACGGCAGCCGACCGTAGAGAAAAAAGAGTCCGTGCCCGGCCAGTTCAGCCGCCAGAAACACCAGCGCCAAACCCACGACCGGCGCGAAATCCACCCGACCCACCCGCAACGGCATCGCGCGCAAGGGCGACAGCAATGTCCGCGCTTCGGTATTCACATAACTCCAAAACGGATGTTTGCCGAAGTAAATGTAACTGTTCAACAGGTGCAATGTCAGCAAGGCGCCGATGACGTATTTCCAAACCAGGTAACTGTTCAAGCCGACGATCAGCGCGGCTTCAATCCGATGGCTCGCTGAGACGGGCGGGGGAAGGATTTGCAACCACGCCAGCAACCAGGTGGCCAGCCACCAAAACGCCGCCATGACCATGAGCGGCAAAAAAAAATTCACCGGGCGCGGCCAGTCGTCAATCCGGCCCAGTTGCATCCGCACCAGCCGGTGAAAGGGCAGGGGTTCCGGCCCGGCCAAAATGGAAAGCAGCAGCAGCCAGAGATAAAACACGCCGAGCGTCAGCCCGAAACTGAAAATGGAAAACCACAGCATCCGCGCAAAAAAATCGCTGCGGAACGAAAGTGTGATGACACTCAAGTTCAAGGTGCCCGTCCAGTGCGCCGCCGAACCGATCTGCCAGTAAAATAACGCCCGCAGCAGCAACAGCCCGCCCAGCGCCGCGAGCAAATGCCACCGGCGCAAACGCTTCGGCTCCGCCCGCCGGAGCGTGCCAATCAAGGTCGCGGGCTTCCGTTTGCCGAGCGGATCGAGGCGAACCGACCGCCAGTTCAGCCAGAGCAGCAGACCTGCAAGGTTTAAAATGAAATCAATCAGTGACATGCGACGTGATACGTAAAACGTGATACGTGATGCCTGACGGATGCGCAATGCCGAATCACGTTTTACGTTTCACGCATCACGCTTCACATCATCTTCAACAACGTGTCCGCCATTTCCGACGGCGTGGCGGCGACACCGATGCCTGCGTCCCGGAACGCCGCGATTTTGGCCGCCGCCGTGCCTTTGCCGCCGCTGATGATGGCGCCGGCGTGGCCCATGCGGCGTCCGGGCGGCGCGGTCGCTCCGGCGATGAATCCCGCCACCGGCTTTTTGCAATTCTGCTTGATCCACTCGGCGGCTTCTTCCTCGGCGCTGCCGCCGATTTCGCCAATCATGATGATGCCGTGCGTGTCCGGGTCGGCATTGAACAATTGAATCACGTCCAAATGCGACGTGCCATTCACCGGGTCGCCGCCAATGCCGACGCACGTGCTCTGGCCCGCGCCGCGGGTGGTGAGCTGCCAGACGGCTTCATAGGTGAGCGTGCCGCTGCGCGAGACGACACCGATATGTCCTTTTTTATGGATGTAACCCGGCGCGATGCCGATGCGGCAGCCGCCGTGGGAATCCTTGCCTTCACCGGGAGTGACGACGCCGGGACAATTCGGGCCGATGAGCCGCGTCCTGCCATTGCCGGCCAGCGCCCGCTTCACGCGAATCATGTCGCGCACGGGAATGCCTTCGGTGATGGCCACCACCAGTTCCAGCCCGGCGTCCGCGCCTTCGAGAATCGCGTCTGCGGCGAAGGGTGGGGGAACAAAAACCGCCGAGGCCGTTGCACCGGTTTGTTTGACCGCCTCGGCGACGGTGTCGAAAATCGGAACGCGCTTGCCGGCGTGTTCAAAAACCTGGCCGCCCTTGCCGGGCGTGACGCCGGCAACGACCTGCGTGCCGTAATCAATCGAGAGCTGCGCGTGTTTCGCGCCAAAGCTGCCGGTGATGCCTTGGACGAGGACTTTGGTATTCGGTTTAACAAGAATGGACATGGTTAAATTTACGATTTGTTACGTTTGTGGATGCAAATCGTGTTGCCGTCGGGATCGGAAATGAAGGCCATGCGGCAAACGGGCGTGGGAAACGGTTCCATCCGGAATTTCACGCCATTCTTCCGCAGGTGCGCGATGGCCGCGTCGAAATCCTCGACTTCCAGGCCGACGGAACAGCCGTCCGGTCGCGGCCTCCAATCCGGCGCGCCGCAGCCCAGGGAAAGCGTGCCGCTGCCGATGTCATACTCGGTCCACTGCATCCCGCCAGGTTCGCCGACGGTGTGGGTGGGTTTCAAGCCTAGGACGCCCTCGTAAAATTTTCGCGCCCGCGCCATGTCGGTGACGGGATAACAACTGAAGGCGATTTCGGTGATTTTGAGCATAAAACTATTTTCCAACCGTCTTCACCACTTTCTGCGCCGCGTCGGCCATGGAATCGCCGGTGATGAGCGTGAGGCCGGATTCGGCCAAGGTTTTCTTGCCGGCGGCGACATTGTTGCCCTCCAGCCGGACGACCAGCGGCAGCTTCAGGCCGGTTTCCTTCACCGCCGCGACGATGCCGGTGGCGATGACGTTGCAATCCATGATGCCGCCGAAAATGTTCACCAGAATGCCCTTCACGTTCGGGTCCTGCAGGATGATTTTGAACGCCGCCGCGACCTGTTCCCGGCTTGCGCCGCCGCCCACGTCCAGAAAGTTCGCCGGGCTGCCGCCAAAATGCTGGATGATGTCCATCGTGGCCATCGCCAGGCCGGCACCGTTGACGAGGCAGGCGATGCTGCCGTCGAGCTTGATGTAATTCAGGTTGAACTTGCCGGCCTCGATTTCCAGCGGCGCTTCCTCGTTCAAATCGCGCATCGCCTGGATGTCCGGGTGACGGTAAAGGCCGTTGTCATCGAGCGAAATTTTCGCGTCCAGCGCCACGACGGTTTCCTTGCCGTCCGGCAGTTCAACAACGCACATCGGATTGATTTCCACGAGCGACGCGTCGCATTCCCACCACGTGTTGAAAACGCCGGTGACGAATTTGGCGGCGGCATTGAACAAATCGCCTTTGAGGCCGAGGGCGGCGGCGATCTTGCGGGCCTGATACGGCATGATGCCAACGGCGGGATCAATCCATTCCTTGAAAATCTTTTCCGGCGCCTTGGCGGCAACCTCCTCGATGTCCATGCCGCCCTCGGTGCTGGCCATTACCAGCGGACGGCCCACGGCGCGATCCAGCAGCACGGCTAGGTAAAATTCCTTTTTGATTTTCGCTCCACTGGCGATGAGCAGCGTCTGCACGCGGCGGCCGTCCGGGCCGGTTTGTTTGGTGAACAGCACGTTGCCAAGCATGTTTTTGGCGTGCGACACTGCTTCATCCACCGACGCTGCCACTTTTACGCCGCCTTGAAAGCCGGTTTTGAACGTGCCCTTGCCGCGTCCGCCGGCGTGGATCTGCGATTTGACGACCGCCCGCGCGCTGCCGCTGGCGATGATCTTTTCCGCCGCGGCACGGACTTCATCGAGCGATGTGACGGGGATTTCCAGCGGGACGGCGACGCCGTATTTGGCGAGCAACTGTTTGGCCTGATACTCGTGGATGTTCATTTCAAAATTTAACTTGGAGCATTAAAAACCATTGCGACCGAAAATCAAACATTTAACACCAATAGCAATTTTAGCCTTTAGCCTTTTGCATTTGCCATGTTAACTTCTGCCCATGAACTCCCGATTGTTGGCCCCTTCGATTGGATTGATTTTAATGCTCCTGCCGGCGGCAGCCTTCGCCGACGTCACGCCTTATCCGCCTTACCCGGGCGCGGTGCCGAGCGAGTCTTACCAGGTGACGGTGAACGGCAAGCCGGTGTTCGTGCATCATTTTCTAACCTTCGACCAGTTCAACTGGATGGACTACGCCAGCTTCGGCATGACCGGAAAGGTCCACGTCGAGATCACTTCGTTTGTCTGCGACCGGAAGCTGCTCACCTGCAATATCAGGCCGCTTGCCTACGGCATCCAGCCGAAGATCAGCGGCAACACTGTCAGCTTCGACCTGGACCAGCCGCGTTATCTGGTCATTTTTTTCAACGATGAGCCGATGTTTTACAGCACCGGGCTGATGCTGTTTGCCGAACCGCCGGAGCAGAACACTCCCAAGCTCGGCGATACGAACGTGGTCAACATCATGGACTACCATGTTGACAACACGGGCAAAACCCTCGAAACCACGAACATCAATCAGGCCATCAGCGACGTTTCCGCCCGGCCCGGCGGCGGCGTGCTCTATTTTCCGCCGGGTATTTATCTTTCGGGCACGGTGTTTATGAAGAGCAACGTCAAGCTCTGCGTGGACGCGGGTGCTGTGATTCGCGGGTCCAGCCGGAATGCGGATTACCCCTCAGTGCCCACGCCTTCCGGTGGAAGGCAGCTCAGGGCTTTTTTCATCTTTGACCACGTCGAAAATGCCGGTCTGATGGGGCCGGGCACCATTGACATGGAAGGCTACCCGTGGTTGTGGCATGACTTCCAACCCGACACCTCGGACGGACGCGCGCGGGACGCGGATGGAAAAGTTTTGGACCCGCATGGCACCGGAATCCGGGGCTACGTGGTCAACAACTGCCGCAACATTTCCTTCGAGGACCTGTTGCTTCTCCGGTCCGCCTATTGGACCGTGTTCGTCATCGGTACCGACAATTTCACCACCCGCAACCTCAAGATCGTCAACCGCAAGCAACAGTACCATGACGACGATTACGACTTTAGCGCCAGCAGCCATGTCCTGATTGAAAACGGGTTTGCGATGTCCATGGACGATACCTGGGCTTTTTATCGCGGCACCGATTCCAATACGGGCGAGCCCCGGGGCATCGAGGATTTTGTCGTGAAAGGATTTGTGAATTACACCTACACCGCCGGTCTGGCCATCGGATATGGCGGCGCCCCGGCGGTCAGGCATTTGCGGTTCGAGGATGTGAACTTCATCGCCAACCACAACAAGTTCGCCGTCTGGATTCAACTGACGCCGGCGTATTTCAGGGGGCGGGGCTATTCCTCGGGCACCAAATTCAGCCGCAATGCGCCCATGGATGATTTCCGGTTTGTGAACTGCACGTTCGAGAATGACGGCGGGCAGGTTTATATTGACGGCGGCGAAAATCCCCTGACGAACTTTGCTTTTGAGAATTGCACTTTCTACAAGACGACCAAGCCCAGCCTGATGATGGGAACGAACGTCGCGCCGGTTCTGTTCAAGAACGTCACGATCAACGGATCAAAAATCCGCGATGCCAAGCAACTGGAGCGTGCCGGATTCGATCTCTCGGTGCCCGTCAAGTTCGAACGGTGAAGCCGGGAGGCCGGCTGGTTTTTTGGGTGTGCGCCGAAGATTTATCCGCGTCCACATCGCCGTTTACCGAGCGAAATGTTGTCGTTGGCATGGACGGGGCAGGCGTGCTAACGTATCACGGTTCCAATGAAAAACAGAGTCCAAATACTTGCAAAAAAAAGCCCCACCAGCGGGCTGGATCCGAATCACAAGGACCTCGTTTGGGTTCAGTGCAAGGAATTCAGTTGCCTGGCTTATTTGGACGAGGCCGGCAAATGGATAAACTTCTATACCGGAAAGAAATTGACGGGTTTCGTCAAAATAATCCGATGATGGGTTGTTGAAGGCTGACAGACGATCTGTCTTTGTTTCGCCACGGCGTGACAGGGATGGGGGTTTTTGTCGAGAGATGATGATCGAAATCCGATGGCCAGATGAAAACAGTTGCGGCCTCATTGCTTCGTTTCCTGTCAATGGCCTCCATTTCCCTTGAATCGTCGTCGGCGCGCGGGCAAGTTGGCCGGGCATGACCAAACCGTTCGCCGGACTGAAAAAATTCGCGCTGCCGCTGGCGTTGTGCCTGGCGGCCTGTCTGTCGCCGGCGCACGCCGCCTTTATCAACGGCCAAAGCTATGTGCCGCTGGCGGATTGGGCGCGTGCGAACGGCTTGAAATGTCTCTGGTTCAAACGCGGAGACGAAGTTGTGGCCACCAACCGCACGGCCCGGCTGGTGTTTGACAGGAATTCGCGCATGGTGGAGGTCAACGGGACCGAGGTGGCGCTGTCCTTTCCGGTGGCGTCGGACCACGGCGCGCTGCACGTCGCCCAAATGGATCTCGACACGGCCATCCGTCCGCTGTTGTTTCCGCCCCGGTTTGCTGACGCCAGACGCATCACGACCATCTGCCTCGACCCGGGGCATGGCGGCAAGGACACGGGCAATCACACGTTCTGGCACAGCGAGAAAACCTACACGCTGGCGCTGGCCCTGGAATTGCGCGACCAGCTCCAAAAGGCGGGATTCAATGTCATTCTGACGCGCACCAAGGATGCCTTTGTTGAATTGCCCGACCGGCCGGCGCTGGCGAACCGGCGCGGCGCGGATTTGTTCGTGAGCCTGCATTTCAATGCGACAACGGCGGGAAAAAACGAGGTCGAAGGGCCGCAGACGTATTGCATCACACCCGTCGGCGCCAGTTCCACCGATGCGCAGGGCGAGGGTGCCAATTTCGGCGCGACGGTGGCAAACCGTTGTGAAGACAAAAGTCTGTTGCTGGCGTATCAGGTCCAGAAATCGCTGGTGAGAAATCTTGGTGCGAAAGACCGCGGCGTACGCCGGGCGCGGTTCGCCGTGTTGCGCGATGCGGCGATGCCGGCGATTTTGGTGGAAGGCGGCTACATGTCGCATCCGTCCGAAAGCAAAAAGATTTACGACGCCGTGTACCGCCATCAGATGGCGCAGGCAATCTTGATTGGCATTCTGACTTATCAAAAATCGGTTTTATCTCCGCCGCCGATGCTGCCAGCCACCAATCATCCGGCGGCGAAAAAACCGACGGCCACCGGGAAGGGCAGGAACAAGGTTTCGACGGTGAAACACGGGCCGTGAAAACGGAATCACTAATTTCCAACCGTAATGACGAGATAATTTCCAATGACCAAAGCTCAAAATCAAACCGGCCAGGCATTGACTATTTGGGTTTCGACATTCCTTCGTAATTAGGGTTTAGTCATTTGTCGTTTTTCAAATGAGCATTGTGACCAAGACCGGGGATGACGGCTCGACGGCGTTGATATATGGCCGGCGGGTGCCAAAGACCCATCCGCGCATCGAGGCGTGTGGCGCGGTGGACGAGTTGAACGCCACGCTCGGGCTGGCGCGCGCGTCGGCAAAATATGATTTCGTTCGCGACAACCTGCTCGTGATTCAGAAGGACCTGGTGGTGCTGATGGGCGAGACGGGGGTGGTGACGGAGGATTTGCCGCGTTACGTGAAGGACGGCTATTCGCTGGTCACGCCGGAAATGCCGGCGAAGCTCGACGCGCTCGTCCGCGAGATCGAGGCGCAAAAAATTAACCTCCAGGGCTGGGCGACGCCCGGTGAGACGATGAACGCCGCCACGTTGGACGCGGCCCGAACGGTTTGCCGCCGGGCGGAACGGCGCGTGTGCGCATTGAAGGAGTCGGGCGAACTGCTGAACGCCGAAATTGTGGTTTATCTCAACCGGCTGGGTGATTTGCTGTGGCTGTTTGCTCGCCAGGAGGAAGCGCGGTCAGGTTCCGGCAAATGAAAATACCCACTGGTATTGGCAACGGCCACCCCGGCACGATGTCGGCGCAGCGCCAAAGACCAACCGGTTTGTTACCAGCCGGCTATTGCAGGAGGATGTAAAACTGTTGCGGCTCGTCGGGATTGATACCGTTGGTGAGGCTAAAGTTGCCGTTGCTGTCAAAGGTGTTCGTTGCGATAGCTGTCCAGTTCGTCAGCGACAACACCACGTTTGTGCTCGTCAACAGTTCATAGTTGCCGTTGGCATAGCCATTCGTCCCGCTGAACACCAAATTTGTTCCCGACAGGCTGAAGCTGGTAATGAGCGGCGATGGTTTTGACACCACATTCAATCTCCCATTTGCCAGCGCGCTGGTGTCCCAAACCAGACTGTTGCCCAACGCCGGCAGATTGGTTGTGCTGAATGATCCCGCATAACCCGAAGCATTGAACAGTTTGAAGCTGTCGCCCGCGGCCAGCGTGCCGGACAGGTTTGTCACATTGAGCATCCCGCCATAGGTCAAGGTGCCGCCTGCAGACAACACATCGTTGGTTCCACTGGTCTTGTTGAGTTTCATCACGTTTGTGCCACCGAGCATTGTATTCGATGTCACGGTCAACACTCCCAGGACCGCCGCCGAACCGGGGGCAACCGTCGAAAAGCTGGTCGCGGTCAACAGACCTTTCACCGTTCCAAATCCGTTTAACGTCTGGCCGCCGGACAGCGTCAGGGTGCCGTCGGCGCGGGCAGAGGCATCCATGGTTGCGCCCGCCGCCACGGTGATGACCGGAGTCTTGTTAATCAAACCGGCGCCACTCAACGCGAGTGTGCCGGCATTGACCGTGGTGTTGCCGGTGTAGGTGTTGGTGTCGCCCAAGGTTTGGGTGCCGGAACCGGTTATCATAAGGTTGATGGGACCGGTGATGATGCCGGAGTTGTTGGTGGAGCCATCGCCGTAAGCATAGGTGCCACTGCCCGAGAGCGTGAGCGTGGCGGAAGTGGCGGAGTTGGTGACGGTGTTTTTCAGGGAGAGGCTGACATTGATCCCCGAGACGGAATTAAGTCCTGCGATTTCCTGGTTGCGACCGTTGAGATCGAACTCGCCGAGGTTGGCGCTGGCGGACTGGCCGAGGTTGAGCGCAGTGCCAGTGGGCAGGCGATTGTCGCTGGTGGTCAATTGCACCATGCCATTGTTAATGAATGTGTTGCCGGAGTAAGTGCTCACGCCGCCGAGAGAAAGGATGCCTGCTCCTTGTTTGACCAGAATGCCCGTCGAAGCCGGCTTGTCGGCAATGATGCCATTGTAGGTGAGGAATCCGGTGGCTGATTTCACACTGATCGAAGTGCCCGCCGTCGAGCCAACCTGGATGCCGCGATTGGAATTCAAAGTATAGGCGACTGCGTTTCCGTTCGTGTCGGCGGAGGTCATCCGGCCGCCATCAATGACAATCGCGCCAGCCGTGGGCGACCCTGGAGCCGCGCCGAAACTTCCATCGTATTGAAATTGAACTTCCGCGCCGTTGATGTTGATCGGTCCGGTGAAGGTGTTTCCCGCGTTGCCGATATTGATTGTGCCGGCACCGCCGCCCCAAAAATTAAGCCCCACTCCGCTGTTGCCGGAAATCACTCCGATCAGCATGCGGCTGCCGCTCGTGGTGTTGTTCGTGATGTTTCGCGTCGCGCCACCAAGGCTGGTTGCCATTAACCAGGCGTCATTGCCGGTGCCGGTGAAGGTGAAGTCGCCGCCGATATTGAGCAGGGTTGGCGCAAAAGTGCTGCTGCCTGAAGATTGAATGGTGCCGCCGTTGAGGTTGAGTGTTCCCGCGCCAAAACTGTTTTTCTTTGAAACAATCATGGTTCCGGCGTTCAGCGTGAACGGGCCGGGATAAGCGCCGCCTTCCGAAGACATGTCCCAAGTGCCGTTCCCATTTTTGATGAAGCCGGTTCCGGCGTTTGTCGCGAAAGTTTGGCCTGTCCAGGTCAAGGTTGCGCCGCTGGCAACCGTGAAGGTGCTGATCGTTCCACCGTTGGTAAATGTGCCGGCGGCGGTCACGGTGGTGTTCGCATTGACGGTGACGTTTCCAATCGTAGTGGCCGTCACGTAGAGATTGGTGGACGGGGCATTGAAAATGGCATTGTCGCCCGCCGTCCATCCCACATTGAAAGGCCCGCCGGAGGATGTTCCCCAAGCCGAGTCGGTCCACTTGCCAGTGGTGACACCGTCTATCCGCCAATATTTGTCCGCTGCTTTTACCTGGCCAATCGTTGCCAGAGCGGTGATGGTCAAAATGACCGGGGTGACTTTCGCCATGCGGGCGAAACAGGTTTGCATCCAAGAGCAGTTTTTTTTCATAAATATCAGTGTTTTGGGTTTCAAATTGGCGTTGAAACGGGCAAGCGTTTGGCCATGGCTTGGTGCGCTGCACGGCCACTATTGCGGCCAATAGTCATACATGTAACCTCAGGGATGATGTTGTGCCTGTCAAGTTTGGCACGGTTACGGTTTGGTGACAAGCTATGCCGTCGAATTGTGAATAAATCGGCACTTGGAGTGCCGGATCAGGCTGAATTGAAGACGGCAAACAGCTCATCCCTGACGCGCCGGATGGTCTTGATCCGGAGTTGCGTGGTGCCGGCCAAATGACCAAAACCGCGCCCGTCTGCAATCGTCGGCGCGCGGCGTCCGCCAAAGATTATCGGGCAAAATGTCACATGCAGTTCGTCCACCAGACCGGCGCGAAACAAGGCGTCGTTCAGCTCGCCACCGCCTTCGCACAGCAATCGTTTGACGCCCCATTTCTCACGAAGCCAGCCCAACGCGGCGCGAAAATTGATTTCGCGCCGGCCACAGACTTTCACCTCGTCGGCAATGGCTTGCAGTTGCAACCGCTTCGCCTTTGATGCCCGCCCGGTGGTGAGGATGATGATGGGCGAGAACCGGTGTTTGAAAACTTCCGCATTGGGATTCAGCGAACCGCTGCCGCTCACAATGACGCGCAAATTATATTCGGCCAGCCCGTTTTTCAGCCGCAATCGCCGGAATCGGGCCGGACCCGGCCCCAAGTTGATGGCCGCCGAATCCACCGTGCGTGCCCCGGCCATCACCGCGTCCGCCGTCGCGCGCAGCTTGAGCAGTTGCTCGTGGTCGCGCGCGCTGCCGAACGACGACCCCGCGCGGTTTGCCGTGGCGATTTTTCCGTCCGCCGTCATCGCCATGTTTACCAGGACGAACGGCGGTTTTGGACTTCGAACTTTGGGCTTTGAACTCATAAAATCAGCATCGCATTGCCGTAGCTGAAGAAACGGTAACGTTTGCGGACGGCTTCGGTGTAGGCGGATAAAACCAACTCGCGTCCGCGCGTTTCACCCGGCGTGGCAAACGCGCTGACGAGCATCAGCAGCGTGGAGCAGGGGAGATGAAAGTTCGTCAGCAGCGCGTCCACGATTTGAAACGGGAATGGAGGATAAATGAAAATGCGCGTTTTTCCCTTGCAAACATTGAGTTTTCCATCGTTTTGCGCGGCGACGCTCTCCAGCACGCGCACCGTGGTCGTGCCCACGGCGATGATGCGGCGACCGGAACTTTTGGCTTCGTTCACCACCCGGACGGTCTCCGCGTCAAGCTCGAATTGTTCCTCATGCATTTTGTGCGCGGCCAGCGTTTCAGTTTTCACCGGCGCAAACGTGCCGGGTCCGACGTGCAATGTGACAAAACAAATTTTCACGCCACAGGCGCGAATTTCATCCAGCAAAGACTGCGTGAAATGCAAGCCGGCGGTCGGGGCCGCGACCGAACCGTCGGTGCGGGCGTAAACCGTTTGATAGCGATCCTTGTCGTCAACCATTTCGTTCGGATGGGCGCGTGTGATGTAGGGCGGCAACGGGACTTCGCCCAGCCAGTCCAATTCGCGGCGGATGTCCGGCGTGCCGGAAAATTGCAGCCGCCGGTGCCCTTCCTCGTTTATTTCCACGACCGTGGCGGAAATCCGCGCGGTTGGGTGGTTGCCTGGAAAAATGATTTGGGTTCCAACGCGGGCGCTTTTGCCGGGCCGCAGCATCACCCACCAATCGTTGGCCGCATTTTCTTCGATCAGCAGGAGTTCAAATTTGCCGCCGGTCCGGGCGTTCGTTCCGCGCAGCCGGGCGGGAATCACGCGCGATTGGTTGAGAACCAGCACGTCGCCCGCGCGAAAAAAGCCCGGCAAATCCCGGAATTGGCCGTGTGCGACGTTTCCCTCGGCGCGATGCAAGACCAGGAGTCTTGATTCATCACGTTGCGGCGCGGGATGTTGCGCGATCAGTCCGGGTGGCAGATCAAAATGGAAATCGGCGGTTCGCACACGGTGAGTTTCAAGTGTCGGGTTTGAAGTTTCAAGCCGTCATGCATAAGATTTTTATCCAGAGTTTTTAACCCCGGCTTTTGGGTTGTGAATAACTCCGGAATAACCCCCTAAAATTAATCAAATTTTTTTGTTGACGAAGTGGGGTAAAGTGGTTAAAAGTGGGTCGTTGTGGAGAAAAGTGCGGTTTGAGGTTACTATAGTGGATAAATGAGCGTCAACGTGAACAAAGAGCCGACCTATTACAATTCGCTCTATCAGCATGGAGTGGATGAGAAACGGCGCGTCCAGATCCCGGCCAAGTGGCGGCCCGACCAGCCGGGCACGGAACTGACGTTGATGCTCTGGCCCAAGGCAAAAGAGGGTCCGTGTTTGCGCGTTTTGCCGCCGGCGGAAATGGCGAAGATGGTGAAAGCCATTGACGCGATGTCCAATGGCGACCCGAACAAAGTGGTTTTGAAACGTTTCATCGGCAGCGAATCGGTGCAGGTGAGCGTGGACAAGGCGGGACGGATTTGCCTGCCGGAAGGCATGGCGCGCGCGGCGGGCATCAAGGACGAGGCCATGCTGGTGGGGTTGCTGGACCGCTTCGAGATTTGGAATCCACACAGTTACGAAAAGGTCAAGGCTTCCGACGCCGTGCTCGCGCACGAAGCCTTCAAACTAATGGAGTAATTATGAATCTTGGAAAATTATTGATTGCCGGAAAAAGCATCATCAATGGACGCGCGGATGTTTCATATCGCGCCAACAAACATGTTTATCTGCCCAAATTCGGCCTGGCGCAAAATCCATTCAAGTCTCCGTCCGAGGCGGAACCGGCCAGGCCGGAAGCGGAAGCCATTGTCGCGCCAATGCCCAAAGCCGTTGCGCCGGTTGCGGCCAAAACCCAAAAACTGCCGGCTTTGGCGCCCAAACCGGCGCGCACGGCCGGCTGGACGAGCAAATTGAATCCAATTTCGATGTTGCGCGGCCCGGCGCCGGCGGCGCCAAGCACCCCGGCTCCGGTGCAATCCGAATTGTCGCTGGACAGTGTGAAGGTCGTGCAGAACGACCTCAGCGATGCCGACGTGGAAGTGGTGCCGATCAAATCGCGCACGGCGAGCGAAGCAACGGTGCCGGATTTGCCGCCGCCGACCCGGCCCTGGGAATTTTTGGCCGAGCGGATGTTTCACGCCACCGTGGATTAACCAACGGAATAACGATGCGCAGTGCCCGATTTCGTTCACAAAACAGTGATGGCGGCGGAGGTGCTGGAAGCGCTAAAGACGAAGCCGGGCGGACGTTACGCCGACGGGACGCTCGGTGGGGCAGGACACGCCGAGAGCATCCTGGCCGCGAGTTCACCGACGGGATGGCTGTTTGGGTGCGATCGCGATGGCACCGCGATTGAAGCCGCGAAAAAGCGGCTCGCGGAAAAATTTGCCGGACGATTTGAGATTCGGCGCGGAAATTTTGACGAAATGGCCGGATGGATTCCGGCGGCGGGTTGCGACGGTGTGCTGCTGGACCTGGGGGTGAGTTCGCCGCAACTGGATTCGCCGGAACGCGGGTTCAGTTTCCAGCAGGACGGCCCGCTGGACATGCGGATGGACACGCGGCAAACGCTGACGGCGGCGGAACTGGTGAACAATGCCAGCACGGAAGAACTGGCGAGGATTTTTTGGGAATTGGGCGACGAACGCGAGTCGCGGCGGTTTGCCAAGGCGATTGCCCATGACCGGGAACAGCGAAAGTTTGAGACGACGCGGCAGTTGGCGGAATTGATTGAGCGGCTCAGTCCGCGCCGCGGAAGAAAGGCGCATCCGGCGACGAAGGTTTTTCAAGCGCTGCGGATCGAGGTGAACGATGAAATGGGTTCTTTGAAACGCGGGTTGGAAGCGGCGGTGAAAATTTTAAAACCCGGGGGCCGGCTGGCGGTCATCACCTTTCATTCGCTGGAGGACCGGGCGGTGAAGGAATTTGGCCGGGAACGGACGCGCGATTACACGTTCAGCGGCGGGGTGGATGTGCCGGAGTTGCGCCAGCCGCGCGCGCCTGAAATGAAATGGGTGACGCGCAAGGCAGTCAAGCCCGGCGAACATGAGTTGAACGAAAATCCGCGCAGCCGCAGCGCGCAGTTGCGGGTGCTGGAGAAAATGTAGCGGCGGTCTATGACCGCCGGAGAAGGTGCGACGCTCACAGAGCGCCGCTACAGATACGGAAATGGCCAGGAATCGAAAAAATCAGTCGGCGGCGATCCGGTTTGGACCGGCGCTGAAGGCGTTGTTTTTGTGCCTGCTCATCGCCGGTTCGGCGGTGGGTTACGTCTGGCAAAAAAGCCAGATATACCAGCTCGGCCAGCAGATCCGGCAGCGCGAAGTGCGCCTGGCGCGGCTGCAAAACGATGACCGGCAGCTCAGCGACCAGCTTTCCATTTTGCGGTCGCCGACGATGCTGGATCGCCGCGCCCACGAGCTCAATCTCGGCCTGGCGCCGGCGCAGCCGATGCAAGTTTTGCGGCTGGCGGAACCGGTATCTGCGCCGCCCGAAAATAAAAATTTGACGCGCCAGTTTGCGGAAAAACCCGCTGGCGTCATGACTCCATAAAACATGAAAATTTTGGCCGCCGCCCGTGACGCCATTGGTTGAGGAACCGATCGCCGCGGGCGGTTGGCCGTTTTTTGCGATGACCAAACGGCTGCAATTGAAACGGGTGCTGACCCTGCTGGTGCTGCTGGGCCTGGCGTTCGCCGGGCTGGGCTACCGGCTCGTGGATTTGCAGGTGCTGCGTCACGACGAACTGGCCGGCAAGGCGCAGCAAAACACCCAGCGCGAGTTCTGGCAGGCGCCGCGACGCGGCGACATTCTCGACGTGCGCGGCAATCTCCTGGTCACGAGCCTTTTTGTGAAAACGGTTTGCGCCGACCCGGTCTTGATGGGAAACCAGCAGGCCGCGGTCGCCCGCGCGCTCGCGCCGCTGCTCCAATTGAGCGAAGGCGATTTGTATCAGCGCCTGCTTCCCCGCCTGGCCAAAAATCAAAAGGGAGAAACAGTCACGAATCGTTACGTGGTGTTGCAACGCAAGGTGACGGACGAAACGTGGCAGAAAATCCAGATGACCATGACCAACCTGTCGTTTGGCGTGGATGAGAAAAAATTGTCCCGTGCCGGCCGTGCGTTTTTTCGCGATCTGCGCCAGAGTTCGATTTTTACCGATCCGGTGGACGATCAGTTGCGCCTGTATCCGAACGGCCCGCTGGCGGCACACGTGCTGGGCTTCGTGGGCACGGAGAATGGTAGCAACCATGTTTCACAAACTGTCGGGCGGGACGGCGTGGAACTGGTTTTGAATTCCGCATTGAGCGGCGTGGCGGGCTGGCGCGTGACGCAAACCGACCGGCAGAAGCGCGAACTGGTCGCGTTGCGCGATGAGGACGTGCGGGCGCACGACGGCTTGAACGTTGTCCTCACCCTGGATGCGGCCATTCAACACATTGTGGAAACCTCGCTGGCCGATGCGATGCAAAAACACACGCCCATCAGCATCACCGCCGTCGTCACACGCCCGCGCACGGGCGAGGTTCTGGCCATGGCATCGCTGCCGAATTTTGATCCGAACAATCCCGGCGCCTCGCCTGCCGACGCGCGCCGCAACCGGGTCATCAGCAACGTCATGGAACCCGGCTCGACGTTCAAGATTGTTGTCGTCTCCGGGGCGTTGAACGACGGTGTGGTGCGCTTGACGGACACGTTTGATTGTGAACAGGGGCATTTTGCCTTTGCGGGCCGGGTTTTGCACGACCACGAACCGCTCGGGATTCTTTCCACCGAAAGCATCATCACGAAATCGTCGAACATTGGCGCGGCGAAAATCGGTATCCGCCTGGGCGAAAACCGGCTTTATGATTACGCGCGCGAATTTGGTTTTGGCCAGCGCACGGGCATTTCGCTGCCGGGCGAGGCCCGGGGACTGTTGTATCCGGTGAAGGATTGGACCAAGGTTTCCATCGCGCAAATTCCGATGGGACAAGGCGTCGCCGTGACGCGGTTGCAAATGGCCATGGCCATGAGCGCGCTGGCCAACGACGGCTGGCTCATGCGGCCGATGCTGGTGAACCGCCTGGAAGACCGCAACGGCAACGTGGTGCAGCAATACTCGCCGCAACGCGTGCGGCAGATTGTCGCCGACTCCACGGATAAATTGATGATTGAAGCGCTCAAAACCGTTGTATCGCCGGACGGCACGGCACCCGGCGCGGCGATGAAGGATTACACCGTCGCGGGCAAAACCGGCACGGCGCAAAAGGTCGAGAATGGCGCCTATGCCGAACACAAGTTCTACGCCTCGTTCATCGGATTCTTCCGGCCGACAACCCGGAGCTTTGCATTTCCATCGTGATGGACGATCCGAAGGAAGGTTATTACGGCGGCTTGGTTTGCGGGCCGGTTTTCAAGGACATTGCCGAACGCTGTGCCAGCTATTTGAACATTCCGGCGGACAAGAATTTGCAGCCGCCGGTCGCGTCACCGCCGCTCGTGGCTGCTGGCGCTCCCCGGACACCGGCGGGAGCGCGGGGCCAGTGAACCGATGGGAACCATTGCAGTGGAAACGCGTTCTTTGAAATTTGTGGCTGAAGCCTGCGCGGCGGAAATCCGGCGCGGAACGGGCGCGACACTCGTCTCCGGCATTTGCACCGATTCGCGGCAGGCCAAGCCGGGTGACTTGTTCTTTGCCATCAAGGGCGAGCGCTTTGACGGCCACGACTTTTTGAATGAAGTCGCGGCCCAAGGCGTTGTTGCCGTGGTTGTGGAGCAAAAAAAAGTTCCCGCGTCATTGCCGGAATGCGCGGTGCTGGTCGTGGACGACGCGCGCGTGGCGCTGGGAAAATTCGCCGCGGCGTACCGGCGGGAATTTGATTTGCCGGTGGTCGCCGTGGGCGGTTCCAACGGCAAGACGACGACCAAGGAATTGATCGCGTCGGCGTTGCGGCCGTCGCTGGCCACGCTTTGGAGCGAGGCGAGCTTCAACAACGACATCGGCGTGCCGCTGACGCTGTTGCGCCTGGAAAAATCGCACCGGGCGGCGGTGCTCGAAGCGGGCACGAATCATCCGGGCGAACTCGCGCCGCTGGTGAGGATGATTCAGCCGAAATACGGCGTGCTGACGAATATCGGCCGCGAGCATCTGGAATTTTTTGGCGACCTGGCGGGCGTCGCGCGGGAAGAAGGCTGGCTGGCGGAATTGCTGCCGGCGGATGGAAAGCTCTTTGTCAATGGGGACAACGAATGGACGGACCCAATTGTCCGGCGCACGCGCGCGACGGTGGTGCGGGTCGGTCTCGGTGAAAAAAACGACTGGCAGGCGAAGGGAATCCGCTTGGACAAAAACGGCGCGACCTTCCGGGTGGAAGCGCCGAAGGTTGAATTCAGCGGCGAATACCGGATTAATTTGCTGGGGCGGCATCAGGTGACGAACGCTCTGTTTGCGGTTGCGGTCAGTGAGGAACTGGGCTTGGGCCGTCTTACGGTGCGGGACGGCCTGGCCGAGTGCCAGCCGCCGAAGATGCGCCTGCAGTTTTGGGAAGCGGGCGGCGTGCGCGTGCTCGACGACGCCTACAACGCGAACGCCGATTCGACGCTCGCGGCGCTGGAAACGCTTTGCAACCTGCCATTGCAGGGCCGGCGCGTGGCGGTGCTTGGCGACATGAACGAACTGGGCGCGCACAGCGAGGCGGCGCACGCGGAGGTCGGACGCCGGGCGGCGGAACTCGGCATCGGGCAGTTGTTTGCCATCGGCAAAATGGCATCGGTGACGGCGCGCGCGGCGCGCGCGGCGGGAATGAACCGGGTGATTGAATTTGCGGACGTGGAAGCGGCGGTGACGGCGGTGAAAAACTTTTTGAAGGCGGGCGATGTGGTTTTGTTGAAGGCGTCGCGGGCGGTGCGTCTGGAACGCATTGCCGCGACGCTGAAGCCGGAAAAAACGTGAACTGGAAACATGCTGTATTATTTGAGCCAACTGTTGCTCGACTGGTCGAAGGGAACGCCCTGGGCGGATCACCTTTCGGCGTTGCGGCTGTTTCGTTACATCACGGTGCGGAGCGCGGGCGCGGCCATCACGGCGTTGCTGTTGAGCTGGTGGCTCGGGCCAAGAATCATTCACTGGCTGAAGCAGTTGAAGTTCGGCCAGGATTATCAGGACAAGGCCGAGGAAGCCGGCGGTCTGGCCGCGCGGGTTTTGAGCAAAAAGGGAACACCGACGATGGGCGGTATTTTGATTGTGGCGGTGCTGTTTTTTTCGACCGTGCTGTGGACGCAATTGGACAACAAACTGGTGCTGCTGACGCTGCTTTCGGTGCTGGTGCTGGCGGGGCTGGGATTTTACGACGATTACGCAAAAATCATCCAGCAAACCGGCGGGGGCACGCCGCCCCGCGTGAAATTGTGGATCCAACTCTTCCTGGCGGGCTTTATCGGCGCCTATCTGTTGATGACGCCTTCGACGAGCAAACTGGTTTCGGAGATCATGGTTCCGTTTTGCAAACATCCGGTGGCGACGAACGCGGGCTGGATCGGTTTGGCGGTGGTGGTGCTGGCGATTGTCGGCAGTTCGAATGCGGTGAACTTGACGGACGGCCTCAACGGCCTGGCGACTGGCTGCACGCTGATCGTGGGTTTTGTGTTTCTGGTGTTCACCTATGTGGCCGGCAACTTCAGGGCGGCGGGCTATCTGCAAATTCCCTATGTGCCCGGCGCGGGCGAACTGACGGTGTTTTGCGCGGCGATGATTGGCGCGGGTCTGGGTTTTTTGTGGTTCAACTGCCATCCGGCGCAGGTGTTCATGGGCGACACCGGGTCGCTGGCGCTCGGCGGCGCGTTCGGCATCATCGCGGTGTTGATTCACCAGCCATTTGTGCTGGTGATTGCCGGCGGCGTGTTCGTGATGGAAGCCGTTTCGGTGATCCTGCAAACCGGCTGGTTTCGCTTCACGCGAAAATTTTACGGCACGGGCCGGCGGATTTTTTTGATGGCGCCTCTGCATCATCATTTCGAGAAAAAGGGCTGGTACGAATCGCAGGTGGTGATGCGATTTTACATTTTATGCGTGCTGTTCGCGGTTGTCGCGCTGGCGACGCTGAAGCTGAGGTAAAAAATGACGCTGACATTGGACAAAAAAGCAGTTTTGACCGGTCGCTTTGCTCCTTGCACAAGCGGCCTCAGCCTGTTAATAACTTTGGCGCAAGCGGCCAGACGCGCAAAGGCCGGCGGAGTGCTGGTTTCACCAGCCGGTTTGAAATTTTGCGATGACTTTAGCCCGAATTTAATGAACAAAATGAATTTAGTCCGCCGCGGAATTTGCCGAGGGAGAATTTCGCTGCGAAAGAAATCAACCCACCTCGAAAGAAAGGACGCAATCAGCGCCAAATCAATGAACAATCCTAACCCATTCGTACCCAAAGGCTCCTTGTTGGAGGAACAAAGCAAACGCCGTTCACGCCTCAAACTCGCCGTCTTGTGCGCGGTCGCAGTCGGCGGTGTCGGCCTCATGGGCATGCTCATCCAGGGCTGCAAACGCGAACAACAAGCTGACACGGGAAACACACCGCCGCCCGACACGAACGTGGTGGCCGTCGCGGATACGAATCCTCCGCCGGTTGAAGCGTCCAATGCACCGGTCGCTGTCCCGCCGGCTGTCGCTCCCGCGCCTGCGCCGGCACCTGTACCTGAAGCCGCCGGAACGGAATACGTTGTGATCAAGGGCGATTCCTTCGCAAAAATTGCCAAGAAAAATGGCGTGAGCGTCAAGGCCATTGAAGCCGCGAACCCGGGCGTTTCACCGACCAAGTTGAAAGTCGGACAAAAACTTTCGATTCCGGCTGGCGGTACACCGGCGGCAACCCCGGCGGCGGGAACCGGTCCGGCGGTTGAAAGCACCGGCGGCGAAGCTTACACGGTGAAATCCGGCGATACGCTGACCAAGATTGCAAAGGCGCACGGCACCACCGTCAAGGCGATCAAGGCTGCCAGCAATCTGGCGACCGACCACATCAAAGTCGGGCAAAAGCTGACCATTCCGGCGAAGGCCGAAGCTGCGGCTCCGGCGCCCGCGCCGGCTCCGGTTACGCCCGCGCCCGCGCCCGCGCCCGCGCCCACGCCCGCGCCGGCGCCGAGCACGACGCCTGCGCCCGCTGGCGCGCCTGCCGGCCGTTAATCGCCGGAGATGGATTGCGGCTGGTCCCGCATTGCGGGATTTTGAGATGTTGATATGAAAGTCGCCGTCACAACTTTGGCGTTTTGCGTCGCCGCCCTGCTGGCGCTGGGGCTGGTGATGCTTTACAGCTCGAGTGTGACCCAGGTCGGCGCGCATTACCTGATGATGCAACTCGTCTGGTGCGCGCTCGGTTTGGCCCTCTGCGTGGCGGCGACCACCCTCGATTATCAATGGCTCAAAAAGTTTGCCTGGCCGGTTTTTATTTTTGCGCTGTTTTTGCTCCTGCTGGTGCTCGTTCCGCACATCGGCAGAAAAATCAATGGCGCGCGCCGCTGGTTCGATTTCCACGGCGTGCGCTTTCAACCATCCGAGCTGGGAAAAATCGCGCTCATCATCATGCTCGCCTGGTATGGCGACCGTTACCAGCGGCAGATGCAGACCTGGAAACGCGGCATCATTTTCCCCGGTGCGCTCATCGCGTTGACGCTCGGCTTGATCTTCGTTGAACCGGATCGCGGCACCACCATCCTGCTCGCCGCCGTCAGCGGCGCGATGCTGCTCACCGCCGGGGTCCAGTGGAAATATGTCATTCCGCCCGTTTTGCTCGCCGCCGCCGGACTGGCGGTTTCCATTTTGCACGACCCGATGCGCCTGAAGCGCATTTTCAGCTGGTGGGATTTGGAGCAGCACAAGGAAGGGGTCGGTTATCAGGCATATCAAGCCATGATTGCGCTGGGTTCCGGCGGCTGGGATGGTCTCGGTCTCGGCAACGGACGGCAAAAGCTCGGCTTCGTTCCGGAGGACCACACCGATTTTATTTTTTCCATCATTGGCGAGGAGCTTGGTTTGATCGCGACGCTGCTCGTCGTGCTCGCGTTCGTCATCATCGCCGTATGCGGCATTTACATCGCGCTCCGGGCGCGTGACCCGTTTGGCAGTCTGCTGGCGGTGGGCATCACGTTCCTGATCAGCCTCCAGGCTGCCATCAACATCGGTGTTGTCACCAGCGCGTTGCCGAACAAGGGCCTGCCGCTGCCGTTCATCAGCTACGGCGGCTCGAACCTGCTGGCCATGTTCACCTGCGTCGGCCTGTTGTTCAGCGTTGCCCGCCATGCGCCCGCGCGGGAAAAGGCGGCGCGAAAACCAGCCGCGGTCATTGACGAAAATCCCTTCGCCGCCAAAGCCACATGAGTTCGCCCGGAGCCAACACGCCCTTCGTCGCCATCGCTTGCGGCGGAACGGGCGGGCATCTGTTTCCGGGTCTGGCGGTCGCGGAACAACTCCAAAAGCGCGGCTGTGCCGTCGGCCTGCTCATTTCGCCCAAGGACATGGACCAGGAAGCCGTGAAATCCTCGTGCGGCATGGAAATCTTCACGCTGCCGGCGGTTGGACTGCAAAATCGGAATTATTTCTCATTTGCCGGCAGTTTCGTAAAATCGCTGTTCGCCACAAAGAAAATCTTCCGCCAGCGCCGGCCCGCCGCCGTGCTCGCCATGGGCGGATTCACCAGCGCGCCGCCGATCTGGGTCGGAAAAGATTTCGGCGCGAAAACTTTTTTGCACGAATCCAATACCATTCCCGGCCGGGCCAATCGTCTTCTCGCGCGGTTTGTGGATGAGGCGTTTGTTGGTTTTCCATCAGCGGCTGCGCGTCTGCGCGCCCGCAAAGTGACCACGACCGGCACACCCGTCCGTCCGCAATTTCGGTGGGGCGAGGCTCCTGACGAGCCGGCTCGCGGGGACGCTCGCCCCACCGATGTCGCTACTTGCCGCGCCCTGTTCCGGCTTGATCCGGGCCGTCCAACCATTCTGGTGATGGGCGGCAGTCAGGGTGCCAGCGGCATAAACGACCTGGTTTTGTCCGCGCTTCCGTCGCTCGGCGACCGCGCCTCAGCCTGGCAATGGTTGCATCTCACTGGCCCGAACGACGCGGAAAAAGTGAAAGCGGCCTATGACGCGCGCGGCTTCAAGGCCTCGGTCAAGCCCTTCCTCGCCGAAATGGATTTGGCGCTGGGGGCGGCAACGGCCACCGTGAGCCGGGCGGGCGCTTCGTCACTCGCGGAAATCGCCGCCATGCGCCTGCCGTCGCTGCTCGTTCCCTATCCCGCCGCCGCGGACAATCATCAATTTTACAACGCCCGGGCCTTTGAAGCGACCGGTGCGGCGCGATTGCTCGAACAAAAAAACGCGACCCCGGAGAAAGTTGCCGCCTTGCTGCATGAACTGGTTGAAGACGCGGCCGCCCGCGCAAAAATTCAAACCGCGCTGTCACCATGGCACACGCCGAAGGCGGCGGAGCAAATCGCGGACATCATGCTGGCTGCCATTGCGCGTCAACAGGAACAGGCTTCAAAATGTTCCTGTGGTTGTGCTGGCAAGTCTAGGAAGCAGACGGTGTCGCCGGGTGCATGACGGTGAATGATTCGACCGATGAAAGCCGGAGCAAACATTGAGGGCGAACTTGCTGAACGCGTTTCGCACGCAACAGTGGTTCGCCGCAATGAACCGCTGGCGAAGCACACGACGTTGCGCGTTGGCGGGCCGGCGGATGTTTATGTTGAACCGGCGTCGGAAGTAGATTTGGCGGGCGTTCTGACATTTTGCAACGAGCGTGAACTGCCGTTTTTCGTGATTGGCCGCGGCTCGAATCTGCTCGTGCGCGACGGCGGCTTTCGCGGCGTGGTGATTTGCCTGGCGCACGACAGTTTCAGCCGCATTGAGATTGACGGCGAACGATTGCGCTGCGGCGCGGGGGCAAAGTTAAAGGATGTCGCGGTCGAGGCGAAACGAAACGGCTTGAGCGGCGTGGAATTTCTCGAAGGCATTCCCGGCAGCGTCGGCGGCGCGTTGCGCATGAACGCGGGCGCGATGGGCGGTGCGACCTTCGATGCCGTCGAGTCGGTGCTCCTGATGGATTTTGCCGGCCACATGCGCGAGCTCGCGCCAAAGGAAATGGCGGTGGAATACCGTGGTTGCGGCGCCTTAAAAACGAACATTGCGCTGGGCGCGGTGTTCAAATGCCGGCCCGCGCCGCGCGGGGAGATAGAGCAGCGCATGAAGGTGTTCAACGAAAAGCGCTGGGAATCGCAGCCCGCCGCGCCGAGCGCCGGCTGCACGTTCAAAAATCCGGCGACGATTCCAGCGGGCAAATTGATTGACGAGCTGGGATTGAAAGGCACGCGCGTCGGCGGGGCGGTGGTTTCCGCCGAGCACGGCAATTTCATCGTGAACGACGGCAAGGCGACGGCGCAGGACGTTCTGGAATTGATTGCGATTCTAAAGGCGCGGGTCAAGGAAGCGCGTGGAATCGAATTGCAGACGGAAGTGGAAATCATAGGCGAAGAAATTCGATGAAAAATCCAAATGCCAGAAAAAAACTCCGTGCCGTATTTAAGGCTGCACTTTGGGGTGTCGCTTTATCTTTAGGATTCTCTCTTTTAGCCTTACATCCCGGCCAAGGTGGGGATGGTCTTTTTTGGGCCCTGATCTTTTTAATGCCAACTGCCATTCTATCAGACACTCTGGGTTTTGAGGGAACACCAGGAGGCAGAATGATATCACATTCCGAAGCGTTTATGGTCATTGCCAATGTCTTGGTTATTACATTTGTCTTCATCGTTTTTGCGTGCTTCTGGCAATTCCTTGTAAAGGCGGTCATGGCTAAATTCCAAATTCCCAAGATGAAGACTCCTAAAGCTGTCCAAATTTTCTCGGCGATTACAATCGGCATTATTTTGTGCTGCATTGTGTTTTACGTTCGTGATAACTCCACTCCCCAACAACCCAATCCATTGATAGGCTGGAAAGAATTGGGTTCGATGGGTTGGAATGGATTGGCTTCACCCGGGGAACATCTGCCACCTCTTCCAAAGGCAATCACTGACGACTATCAAGACTTCATCAATAAACTTCCAGTACATGAAGATCTTGGACACAGCGAAAGCTACTGGATAGATGAAGTTTCTGTTTTCGAGGATAGAACGGGGCAACATGCTGTCCAGATTAGCATTCCTCTGAAAGGCGTGTGGTGGAAGCATATTTTAATTTACGATAAGGAAAACAAGAGGATAAAAACCATAAAATATGCAAGCGGCCACTATGCTAGTTGAAGTGGGATTTTGTTGACATCCAAAATGGTTGCGTTATGGTTGCGGCATGATAACGATCACCATCAAGGGCATATCGAAGGAAGCGCACCGCGAACTGAAACGGCGCGCGGTGACGCACGGGCGCAGCTTGAACACGGAAGCCATCGCCGTCTTGGAATCCAGCGTCCGCAGCGTGCCTGTGGACACGCAGGCATTGCTCGCGCGGGTGCGGGCAAGACGGGACACTATGAAATTCAAAGGCAAGTCGTTGGACATCACGAAACTGATACGTCAAGACCGTGATAGTCACTGACACCAATTTGATCGCGTATTTCGCCGTCCGCGATGCGAATTCGGAACTGGCGGATGCGGTTTTTGAAACCGACCCGGTTTGGGTTGCGCCTTTGTTGTGGCAGTCGGAATTGCGAAGCACGCTGACAAAATACATTCAATACGCGGGCATGAGTCTGGAAGCGGCGTTGGTGGCATTGCATTCGGCGGAAGAAGTTATTGGCGGGCGTGAGTATCGCGTCTCGTCGGAACAAGTTTTGGAACTGGCCGTGCGTTTAAATGCACGGCTTACGACTGCGAATATGTGACGCTGGCGCAGGATTTGGGTGTGCCGCTGGTGACGGCGGACAGACAGATTTTACGCGCATTTCCGAAAACGGCGGTGGCGCTGGATGAATTTGCGAAGAACAAATGAGCCGGAAATTGAACATCACCGTGATGCTGGGCGGACCAAGCGCCGAGCGCGAAGTGTCGCTGCGTTCCGGCGCGGCGGTGGCGAAGGCGTTGCGCTCGCTCGGCCACGAAGTCCAGGAACTCGATCCGCGCGATGAATCCTGGGTTTTGCCGCCAAAAACGGAAGTGGTTTTTCTGGCGTTGCACGGGACTTATGGCGAGGACGGCACGGTGCAGCGGCGGCTGGACGAACTCGGCGCGCTTTACACCGGCTGCGATGCCGATGCGAGCCGCATCGCATTTGACAAGGTGCTGACAAAGCAACGGTGCGTTGAAGCTGGAGTTACGACGGCGAGATTTCTGGTTGTGAATTCGGAAAAGGCTCCGTGGCCGAAGGACTGGCAGCCGCCGCTGGTGGTGAAGCCGGTGCGGCAGGGGTCGAGCGTCGGTTTGCAATTCGTCGAGCGGGTTGAGGACTGGCAATTGGCGCTGGCGGAGGCGTTGAAATTCGATTCGGAAGTTATGGTTGAGGAGAAAATTGTTGGCCGCGAAACCACGGTCAGCATTTTGGGCGGTGAGCCGCTGCCGGTGCTGGAAGTCCGGCCCAAAGTGGGCAGTTACGATTATAAGAACAAATACACAGCCGGCCGCACAGAATATTTTTGCCCGGCGGATTTTGATTCCACGACGACAAAACGGATTCAAGCGGCGGCGCTCGGCGCCTTTCAGGCGATTGGGGGACGCGATTATGCGCGGGCGGACGTGATGGTGCGCGCCGGCGGCGAACCGGTGGTGCTGGAAGTGAACACGTTGCCGGGCATGACGGAGACGAGTTTGCTGCCGAAGGCGGCGGCGGCGGCGGGATTGAATTACGCGCAGCTCTGCCAGCGCATGGTGGATCTGGCGCTGAAACGGAAACTGGTGACGGTCGGAATGTAGCGGCGGTCTGCGACCGCCGGAATAATTTTTCGGATGCGACGCTCACAGAGCGCCGCTACAAAAATGAAGTTGATATGTGGTTTAGGCGCGAACATAAAAACCGGCGGTTGCATCGCGGGCACGTCCTGGACGTGAAGCTGCGTTCCGACCAGGTGCGCGCGACGCGCACGCGGCTGGCGGCGCTGTCGGCGGGCATCCTGTTCGGCACGGTGTTCGGACTTTATCTGCTCTGGCGCACGGGCGAGTGGGCGCTGGACAAATTCGTCTATGAAAACTCCGAATTTGCGATCCAGCACGTTGAGGTGAAAACCGACGGCATGATTGCGCCGGACCAATTGCGCCGGTGGTCGAAGGTGAAGCTGGGCGATAATTTGATTGCGCTCGATTTGACGGCGGTGAAGCGGAATTTGGAGCTGGTTTCGACGATTGGTTCCGTCTCCGTCGAGCGCGTCCTGCCGCGCACGCTGAAAATCAGTGTGACGGAGCGCGATCCGGTGGCGCAGGTGAACATCCCGCGCGCCGGCGCGGCGGGCGGCATTGCCGTGGAGGTGTTCCAACTGGATGCCGATGGCTATGTCATGCAGCCGCTGGATCCGCGGCTGTGCGTGATTCCACTGGCGCAGGTGAGCAGCCAGTTGCCGGTGATATGCCGGGTTGAATGTGTATCAATTGCAATCGGGCCATCGCGTCGAATCGCCGCAGGTGCAGGCGGCGCTGGCCTTGATCGGCGCGTTCGGCCATTCGCCGATGGCCGGGCTGGTGGATTTGCGGCGCATTGACGTGTCCCTGCCGGGAGTCGTGGTTGCGACGACGGGGCAGGGTGGCGAAATAACTTTCGGTTTGAACAATTTGGAGCAACAATTGCGGCGCTGGCGCGAAATTTACGATTTGGGACAACGCATGAACCAGTCAGTGGCGTCGCTTAATCTGGCGGTTTCCAACAATGTTCCAGTTCACTGGACGGAAGCCGTCGCTGCGCCGTCCGCATCTCCCAAGGCAGTCAACCCCGCACACCCCCGGAGGAAAAATGTTTGATGATTCATCCCTCATCGTCGGTCTGGAAATCGGCACGTCCAAGGTTTGCGCCGTCGTTGGCGAGCGCAATGCCGACGGCTCGCTGAACATCATCGGCCTCGGCCAGGCGCGCTCGCGCGGCGTGCGCAAGGGCGAGATCGTGGACACGACCCAGGCCGAGGAGGACGTGCGCAACGCCATCGTCGAGGCCGAACAGATGGCCGATGTGGAAATCCGGAATGTTTACCTCGGGGTCACCGGCGCGCACATTCGCGGATTCAACAATCGCGGCGTGCATCCGGTGGTTTCCGCCGACCGCGAAATTTCCGAAGACGACGTGCAGGACGTGGTCAAGAACGCGAAGGCCATCAATTTGCCGACGGAAAACATCATCGTTCACGCCATCCGCCAACATTTTTTCATTGATGGCCAGGACGGCGTCACGAATCCCGTGGGGATGCTCGGCTCGCGGCTGGAAGTGGACATGCACGTTGTTCACGGTCACACGAACCGGCTCCAGAACGCCATTCGCCTTGTCAAGGGTTTGCAACTGGAGGTGGATGACATTGTTTTCAACGGCCTCGCGTCGTCGCTGGCGCTGCTGTCCAACGAACAAAAGGAGCTGGGCGCGCTGGTCATGGACATCGGCGGCGGCACGACCGATTACGTCGTCTATGCCAATGGCGTCATCCGGCACACGGGCGTTCTGGCGATTGGCGGAGACCACGTTTCCAACGACCTGGCTTACGGCTTGAAAGTGCCCTTGAGCCGCGCTGAAAAACTCAAGCGCGAATATGGCTCGGCGCTGGTGGACGATGAAATCAAGGGCCAGACCATCACCATCACGAACGATCTCGGCCTGCCGTTGAAAACGGTCAATGTCGAGCATCTGCGCCGCATCATGTCGCTGCGGCTCGAGGAAATCTTCCAGTTGGTGGCGCAGGATCTGGAGCAGGCCGGGCTGACCGATTATCTGCGCGCCGGGGTAATTCTTTGCGGCGGTTGCGCGCGGGTTCCGCAAATCGCGCCGCTCGCCGAGAAGGTGATGCAAATGCCGGTGTCGCTCGGCCAGACCAATTCCGTCAGCGGCCTGAAATCCGCGCTCGACCAGCCGGAATTTGTCAGCGCCATTGGCCTGGTCAAATTCGGCTCGTTTAAAAACCGCAAACGCGAAGGCCGGCCGTCGCTGGCGCAGGGGCTCAAGAGCACCATCACCAGTTTTTGGCGCCGGTCATAAATCCGATTCATCATGAAAACCAATCCCCAGACTCCAGAGGCAAGCCTTGAACCGGCCCAGGTTCCGGCGGTGAAAATTTTTGGCGTGGGCAGCGCGGGCGTCACCATGCTCGACTCTGTTGAACAGCGCGGATTTTGCGGGCGCGGGTTTTGTAGCGCTCAACACCGACGCGCCATCGCTTGCGGCGTCGTCCGCCGCCATTAAAATTCAACTTGAAACGAAATTATTGCGCGGTCTGGGCACGGGCGGCGACCCGGAACGCGGCGGCGCGATTGCCGAGGAACAATTTGCCACGCTCAAAACCGCGTGCGAAGGCGCGGATGTGGTGTTCGTGCTGGCCGGCCTGGGCGGCGGCGCGGGCAGCGGCATCAGCCCCGTGCTCGCGCGCGCAGCGAAGGAAGCCGGCGCGCTGGTGCTGGGGTTTGTGACCCTGCCGTTTGTGTGCGAAGGCAACCGCCGCCAGCAACAGGCGCAGTCGGGACTGGACCAGCTCAAATCCGTTGCCGACGGCGTCATCTGCCTGCCGTGCGAGAAAACCTTCAAGTTGATTGACGAGAACACCAGCGTGCTGGATACGTTCCGCATCACCGACGGTTTGCTGGTTGAAAGCGTGCGGGGCGTCTGGCGTTTGCTCACCCGGCCGGGTTTGATCCGGATTCATTTCAACGATTTGTGCGCTTTGGTGCGCGACCGCCATTCCGAAAGCGTTTTCGCCACCGTAGAAGCCACCGGTCCGGCGCGGGCGCGCGACGTGGTGGAAAAATTGATCGCGCATCCGCTGCTCGACGAAGGCCGGGCGCTGGCCGAGTCCGGCGCTATGCTGGTGAGCCTGATGGGTGGAAAGGATTTGACGATGGCCGAGGTGAACCGCGTGATGGAACAAATTGGGCGTCATTGCGAACGCGCGCAAATCATCATGGGCGCGGCGGTGGATGAAACGCTGAAGAACCGTTTGTCCGTGACGGTCATTGCCGCCAGGCAAAATCCGGCGGCCATGGAATTGCCTCCGCTCGGCGGGGCTGGCGAGGCATCCGAAACCATGACGGCGCGGGGGATGACCGCACGGCCGGGTTCGCGTTGCGGTTCGCCGTCGCCGGGATTGACGCCGGAACAACGCGAACAAATCCTGACCCAACGCGCCGGTGGTCGCGGACGGAAAGGCGGCCCCAAAATGCGTCAGGCGCAATTGCCCCTGGCCATCATTACCAAGGGTCGCTTCGACAAGAGCGAGCCGACGATTCACAAGGGTGAAGACCTTGACATCCCGACCTACGTCCGCCGCGGCGTGGCGTTAAATTGAATTTTGTTCAGTAATTCTTCGACCACGCCGCCAGCGTGCTGTTGGTGCCGAAGGTCAATTGCAACATCTGGTTGTTATAGCTGATCCAGTGGTTTGGTTCGCGGCGAAGCCGGTGTTGCCATAATCGGACATGCCACTATTGAACGCGGAGACGACCGGCGGTTGGACAAACCATTTGCACACGAGTTTGCCATCGCTGAGTTTGGCCTGCCGGGCTGGCGGGCCGAGTTCGATCACCGCCTGGGACATAAGTGTAATTCCCGACACGGCTGTTCCAATCAACCGGCGGGGTGGTGGCGCAGCCGGCCAGAAACGCCACCGCCAGGGCCAGCATGACCGGCAATGAAGACTTCATGGCGGGTCTCATTTTCATAAGTACAATTTAGCAGAATACATGCCACCTGCACAATGTCTTTTGGAGGGAACGCAACCCGGGCATGGGGCGGAACGCGGCATTCATGCGGCAGCGAACCCGCACCGCTTGACATCCTGCCGGATAAATCCGGCGTTCCTGCCGAACCGCCTCAGTCATATTCTTCATATTGCTATTGGCGCACAAAAGTTTACACGGAAATCTTGCCGATCTTTCGCGCTGGCACCACAAAAACCAAAAACCTTCCCCCCACTGTTTGAGGGGAAGGCTGAGAGTTGCTTCCGGCCTGGCCGGAAATCAATTTTGCAACGGCCTGACGCCGTTGCCTTTTGATTTCTACCAGGAAAGGCTCAAACCACCGGAGATGCCCTGGGAATTGAGTTGTGAATTCAAGTTGGCGTCATAGTTCACAAACCCCTGGATCGTCTTGTTGAACGCCACCGTCAGGCCGGCGCCCAATATTCCGCTGTCAGCGCCCAGTTCCACGCCGCGAGCGTTAAAGTCGCCGCTGCCGCCAATAAAGCTGGCATTCAAATCGGCGTATCGATCCGCGAATTCATGTTCCCAAGCAGCGTGCAAGGCCGGAATGAATTGCACGCCGTCCTTCTTGCCGAACTGCGCGGCCAGCCGCAGGCCCAAGGCGGAGCGGAAGCTGTCCATGTCCACATTATCCACGTGCAGGCCATAATTATTGCCGCCGGACGTGACGGTTTCGGTGAAACGATCCTGCCACAGGTGCGCGTAGTCCAGTCCGATGGTGGGTTCAACCGTCAGCCAATTGAGCTGGTAGGCGTAACCGCCTTCGGCAGACAATGCCAGCACGCCGCCGTCGTATTTGCCATTGGCCTGCTGTTGGATGGAGGGGCCAACGTTGATTTGCCGTTCCGTGTCTGTCCGGAGAAACCCGTAACTCAAGATGCCGTCCAGATGCCACGGGCCTTTGACGTACCCGCCGTAGCCGCCGATTTGGATGGCGTCCACTTTGCCGTTCGCGCCGGGTCCGCCGACGTCCGCGTCGTTGTGCGAGTAGCCCAGTGCCAGACCAAGCAACAGTTCAGGAGTCAGGCGATAATCCAATCCGCCGCTCATGCCGCTGATGGTGTAGTCGCCGCCGATGGCGTTGCCATCGTTTTTCAAATTTCCGAACGCGCCGAAGCCCTGCGCCCAGAAGTCCAGCAGGTTCGTTTCGGCCTGCTGCATGGGAGGCATCGTTGTATCGCCGGCGCTGGCCACCTGGATGGTCTTGGTGCCTGAAGCGGATGTGCCGTTTGCGCCGCCGGCGCTCATGCGACCCGTGCGCAGGGCGATCGAATTATTGAAGGCATTTTGTTGCTGCACATCGAGCATCCCGAGGGTGCCATGAATTGCACCGCTCAGGCTGTCCAATGCCGCGCGTGCCGCAGCGCCCGAAGGCATCCAGAACATCTCGCAGACCAAGTTGGACATGGCCGGAGTATAAGTGTCAACAATACCATCCAATGCGCCCGCGACGGCATTTTGGTTGTACGTCTGGGCCACAGTGGAGAATTTACTCCGGCGCAGATCCAGATAAACATCGTTCGCGTCGTATAGCAGCGTTGAGGAGAGGAACAGGTTTGGCGTGATGCTGGAACCGTCATACGTTCCGGTGACTCCATTCGTTGACGTCAGAAGAATATAAACTGTGTTGGAACCGTAGATCCGACGGGTAAGCTGCCCATAGACCCATCCCCCGTTGATCGTCGTCGTGCCGCTCACCAGGATTTGGTCGTAATTTCCCGTCGGAGGCAAATCCGCGTAATAATCGCCCGAATTGGTCAGCGAACCAATGATGGTCAATGTGCCGGGGGAGTTGCCCGGGGAAATATAGCCATAGTTGTCCACGATGCCATCGATGACGCCCGAACCACCCAAGCCCGCGTCACGCAAGTTGTCCACCGTATTGGACACGATCAGCAACGGCGTGGTCAACTCGCCATTGATCCGCAGCAAACCGCTTAACACAGTGACGTTGGAGGAGAACGTGCTATTGCCGGTCAGATTCCAGTTGTTTCCCCATTGCCCCATGGTCAGGGTTTGAAAATTAGTGAAGTTGTAACCGAAGGCGCCGTGTCCCTGGAGAATCGCCACATTGGTGCCGGTGATGCCGCCGACAATGTCACCTTCGACATCCGAGCCGGTCTTAAGCGTCACCGAGTTGCTGTAATTATCCAGAAGGATGGCTATGCCGTTGCCGCCGTAGATGTAGCCGGAATTTTCGACCACGCCCGCGCCGCCGGAAATTTGAATGCCATAGCCGTCATAACCCTCAATGCTCCCGTGACCCTTGTTGTCCACGGTACCGCCATCGCCCAGGTAAACGCCGCTGCCGCTGATCAGGGCAATTGATTTACCGGAACTTGACAACAGAATCCGGAGTAATAATTTCGCTGGAGATATCGCCATCATTGGACACATAACCCTGGCCGCCCTCGATTTCCACGCCATTGATAGTGCCCGAAATGGTTCCGTGATGCTTGTTGTCCACCGTGCCGCCGAGGTCCATGTAAACGCCGTTCCCGCCGATGGGGTCTGAACGCCGGCAGAACTTACTGTTGGACTCGAAGATATTAATGTTGGCGCGCTGGAGATATTGCCCTCGTTGGACACATAACCGTGTCGCCATAGATCTCCACGCCATTGTTGCCACCCGAAATGGTTCCGTTGCGCTTGTTGTACACGCTGCCGCCATCGCCCAGGTAAACGCCGTCGTTATTAGTGCCCCAGATGGTCCCGGAATTGATGACCAGGCCTTCGCCACCGGTGATTTTCACGCCTTTTTTGTTTCCCGCGATTGTTGGGTTGTTATTGCCATTATTATATGTCGGAGTATTTCCGTAGCCACCCCAGTTATTTTCTTGACTCTGGTTGACCACGAGGCCGCCATCCCACAACCTGACGCCGTCGCGGGTGTCACCGGTAATTGAGCCGGAATTGGTTACGTAGCCGATGTCGCCGGAGATTTCCACTCCATATGTGCCACCCTGAATAATTCCGCGATCACTTGACGAGGAGAATTGGGAATTATTCGCCGCAGCGGCTTCGTCACCATATCCCGAATTGTTTCCGTGACTCTGTTTGGTCTGATTGACCACGAGGCCACCATCGTGCATGTGAACGCCGGCGTTGTTGGTGCCGATGATCACTCCGGTATTAATTACATAGCCCCAGCCATTGGTGATTGCCACGCCGTCGGTATTTCCACCAATGAACCCATGCTTCTTGTTGTCCACGATGCCGCCATTGTTCAACTTGATGCCGTTGCCGTTGTCGCCGGTGATGGAGCCGGAATTGGTCACGAAGCCGGAGCCGCCGGAGATCTCTACGCCATTCACACCGCCTTCAATGGACGCCACGCTCACTCCATTTTCCCACGACCAGGTTCTCTTGTTGACCACGGTGCCGCCTTGATCCATGTAAACGCCGTCGCCATTGGTGCCGATGATCGAGCCGCCGGAGTTATACACGATGCCCGGGGCGCCATAAATTTCCACGCCATCAAAATATCCAGAAATGCTGCCACCGGTTTGGTTGCTCACACTGCCGCCTTGATTCAGATAAATGCCGACGTTGCCTTCACCACTAATTGTGCCGGCATTGAACACGATGGCCGGACCATTGATATCCAAGCCATTGACACCGCCGCCAATAAACCCGCCTCCCAGGTTGTTTACAACGCCGCCGGCGGTAAATTCCACGCCGTCGTCACCGTTACCGTGGATGTAGCCGGAATTGGTCACGAAACCGAAGCCGCCAGTGATGTACACGCCATCACCGGTGCCATAATCGTAGCCGCCAATAATGACACCATTGGTTTGATTGACCACAACGCCGCCACCGCCCAAATAAACACCGGCTAAAGATTCGTCGGAGCCGTCGGCCACGTGATTTACGCCAACAGGACC
>CAWHLR010000014.1:0-30350 GCA_963830235.1 uncultured Verrucomicrobiae bacterium | reverse complement strand
TTATCTCGCCTGCAATAACACCTGGGGACAGGTGAACGCGCCGCAGTTGCTCCAAAACCCCGTCGCTTATTTTTCCGCCGAATTCGGCTTTCACGAATCCTTGCCGATCTCCGCGGGCGGATTCGGCATCCTTGCCGGCGACCACGCGAAATCCGCCAGCGACCTCGGTCTCGGATTTGCCGGCATCAGTTTGTTTTACCGGGAGGGTTATTTTCAACAGGCCATTGACCTGAACAACTGGCAGACCGAATTCTACAATCTGGTTCATCCGAAAATGTGCCCCTCGAACTGGTGCTGGATGCGAAAGGCCAGCCGCTCGTGTGCGACGTGGAAATTGACATGAACCGCGTCTTCTTTCAGGTCTGGCGCGTGAATGTCGGGCGCGTGCCGGTGTATTTGCTGGACGCCAACCGCCCGGAAAACGCCCAGCATTTTCGCGATTTGACCGCGCGCGTTTATGGCGGCGACAACACCATGCGCATCATGCAGGAAATGTTGCTGGGCATCGGCGGCGTCCGGCTGCTGCGCAAGCTCGGTGTGCAACCGTCGGTCTTTCACATGAACGAGGGGCATGCGGCCTTCCTGACGCTGGAATTGATCCGCGAAAAACTGGCTGCCGGACAAAAGTTTTCCGACGCGCTCGCCGCGACGCGGGAGCAATGTATTTTCACCACCCACACGCCGGTGGAAGCCGGACACGACCGCTTCGCCCCGGAATTGATGGACTTTGCCTTCACGCTGTACCAGCACCAGTTGCCCGTGCCGTTTCAGGACATCCTGCCGCTGGGCCGCGTGCATCCGGAAAACGCGCATGAGCCGTTTTGCATGACCGTGCTCGCGCTCAAGGCGTCGCGCGCCGCCAACGGCGTGAGCGAACTGCATGGCGACGTCAGCCGCCACATGTGGCAATCCCTTTATCCCAGCACGCCCGTCGAAAAAGTTCCCATCGGCCACATCACCAACGGCATTCACCTGCTTGGCTGGATGAAAGGTTCCGTGCGCCAGTTCTGGCGGGAAAAAATGAAGGACAAGAAAGAGGGCGTGGTCCGGATGTGGAACGAAAAATACGGACACGACTGGGCGTCGGCGATCCACCACCCGGAATTCTGGGAAAAAATGGCCGACTCATCGTTCGTTTCCGACGAGGAGCTTTGGGCTTTGCGCTACAAATTGCGGCGTGAGATGATTGAATTCATCCGCCGCCGCCTGCTGCATCAAACCCAGCGCATCTCGCCCGGCGATTACATCCGCTTCGAGCACCTGTTAAATCCCGACGCGCTGACCATCGGCTTCGCGCGCCGCTTCGCCACCTACAAACGCGCGCCGTTGATTTTCCAGCAGTTCGACAACATCGTGAAGCTGGTAAAAGACAAGCAGCGTCCGGTGCAGTTTATTTTCGCCGGCAAGGCGCATCCGCGCGACGACGAGGGCAAACGCTTCATCCAGCAAATCATTCACCTCAGCAAGCAGGGCGATCTGGTGGGCAGCCTGGTGTTTGTAGAAAACTACGACGTACATATCGCGCGGCAGATGGTTTCCGGATGCGATGTGTGGCTGAACAACCCGCGCCGTCCCCTGGAAGCCTCCGGCACCAGCGGCATGAAGGCCGGCTGCAATGGATGCCTGAATTTCAGCATCCTCGACGGCTGGTGGCGCGAAGGCTACGACGGCACCAATGGTTTTGCCATCGGCGGCGATTCCAACCCGGATAATGTCGAGGAACAGGATCGCGTGGACAGCGCCAATCTTTACCAGACGCTCACCGAACAGGTCATTCCAATGTTTTTCGACCGCGACGAGCAAGGCATCCCGCGCCAGTGGATCCAGCGCATCCGCCGCGCGATGGTCACGCTCGTGCCGCAATTCACCACCGACCGCATGGTCAAGGAATACACCCGGAAATATTATCCTGACGAAGTGAGCTTGCCATGTGTTCAATTTCCTTTCTTGAATTTCAACGCATCGCCCGTAATCTTTCCGCCGCATTAATATGAACTATAAAATTTCTCAACGCGCCGCGGCGCTGTCACCGTCGCTCACACTCGCCATTGACGCCAAGGCCAAGGCCATGAAGGCCGCCGGCGAGGACGTTGTCGGCTTCGGTGTCGGCGAACCGGATTTCGACACGCCGCAACACATCAAGGACGCCGCCGCCAAGGCGCTCGCCGCCGGGTTCACCAAATACACGCCGTCCAGCGGCATTCCGGAATTGCGCCGGGCCATCGCCGACAAGTTCCAGCGCGAAAACGGCCTCACGTACAAGCCATCGCAGATCATCGTGAGCTGCGGCGGCAAGCATTCCTGTTTCAACGTCATTCTGGCAACTTGCCAGGAAGGTGACGAGGTCATCATCCCCGCGCCGTATTGGTTGAGCTATCCGGAAATGGTGAAGCTCGCCAGCGCCAAGCCGGTGATTGTGGAAACCACCGACAAAACCGAATTCAAAGTCACGCCGCAACAATTGCGCGCCGCCATCACGCCGAAGACACGTTTGTTCATCCTGAATTCACCGAGCAACCCCACCGGCAGCGTTTATACGCCGGAGGAAACCAAGGCTCTGGGCGATATCTGCGTTGAAAAGGGAGTGCTCATCATGAGCGACGAAATTTACGAGCACCTGCTTTACGATGGCGCGAAAGTAAAAAGCGTCGCCAGCTTCTCGCCGGCGCATCAGGAACACACCGTCATCGTCCATGGTTTTGCCAAGGCGTGGAGCATGACCGGCTGGCGGCTGGGTTTTCTCGCCGCGCCGGAACCGATTGCCAAGGCCATTGACGCGATTCAAAGCCACAGCACCAGCAACCCGACATCGTTCGCCCAAAAAGGCGGCCTCGCCGCGCTCACCGGACCGCAGGACCATTTGAAAGCCTGGCTGTCGGAATTCGACAGGCGCCGCCGGTTTGCGCACCAGAAGTTGAACACCATTCCCGGCATTTCGTGCGTGAACGCGAAGGGCGCGTTTTACCTGTTCCCAAACATTTCCAAGACCGGCCTCAAGTCCACCGACTTTTGCGCCAAGCTGCTCGAAGCGGAGAAGGTCGCCGCCGTGCCCGGCATCGCGTTCGGCGCGGACGATTACATCCGCCTCAGCTACGCCACCAGCATGGCGAACCTGGAGAAAGGATTGGAACGGATTGACAGGTTCTGCCGGACGCTGGTGAAGTAGGACCGTGCTTCCAGCCTGTCTCTGAAAAATGAAGCGGGCAAAGCAATGGAATTCTGAAATCGAGCTGTAACGGCGGTCACAGACCGCCGCTACAAACCTCAGTCAAAAAATCGCGCTTAAGCATCAGCATCAAATTGCGATAGCTGGCCATTAACTTGCCGGGCAATGCAGTTGACGCCTTCCCGGCGGATAAATCAACCGGCGCGCTCATGGCCCGTTCGTAGCGTTGACTCAACGCGAGCCGTGCGTCATCCGAACCCGTGCCGCGCAAAAGTTTGCAAACTTTTTCCACCTGACGTTTGGCCCGGGCTATCGTTTTCAACGCCGCATCCGCTTCAAGCTCACCGGCCTGAACGCGCTTCAACAAACCGCACTCGAACGTCCGGCAACGCTTCGGACGCCTGGAGTAAATCCGGCAAAGCTTGCCATCGAAACAGGCGCACGGCTGCGCGAAAGCCTGCTGGCGGCCCTTTTTCACCAACGACAACCCAAGTTCAGCCAACCGTCTGGCGTCATCGCCCTTGCGCAATTCCACGTCGGCAAACAAAACGCCGTTGCAGCACAACCCGCATTTTGGGCAAAGTTGTGACACGATATCGGCTGGATAAATTGTTTTCATCGCCACAGATGTTTCGGATATTTCCGCTGCAACTCGGATTTGATGCGCGGATAATGCTCGCGCCAGAAACCGGCCAAATCCTGCGTAATCTGAATCGGCTTCATGCCCGGCGTCAGGATGTGCACCAGCACCGGCACGCGGCCCAGCGCAATCTTCGGCGTCTGGGTCACGTCGTAAAGCTCCTGGATGCGCAACGAAATATACGGCGCGCCGGTCGCCTCGTAAGCCACCTTGGGCGTGCGTCCATTCGCCAGCGTCAACCGCTCCGGTGCATGCTTGTCCAGCAACTCGCGCTGCGGCTCGGACAGCCACGACATCACGACCGGTTTCACTTCGCGTTCCTTGATGTCCTTGTAACTCACCGCACCGTGGCAAAGCTGCCCGATGATATGCCTGCGGTCATCGTCAGTGATGGGCGGAAGCTGGAACTCGGGGCAATGCTGGCAAAGCAGGCGCAGCCGCAACAGCCATTGCTCGACGCCGTGATCCCAGTTCGGCAACGGCAATCGTCCGGCAATAATCTCATCAGCCAGCAATTGCGCCGCCCGGTCAGCCGGCGGCGGTTCAACGCGTTTGGCCGACAACGCCAAGCCGCGAAATTTCACCAACTCCGCGGCTTGCACCCGCTTGGCTTGGGCATCGAATTGTACGTGCAAATCGGATTCCATGTCTTCGGGATAAAGTTCGCGCAACCAGTCCACTTCGATGGCGGTGGCCAGGGAAAGAATGGTGTTCACTTCCCGGCCCTCAACTTCGCGGACTTCGGCGGCGACAAACAAAGGGCTGTGTTGCACGGCGCTTTCGCGCGCCAGCACGCCGCGCCGGCCATGAACGAGTTCACAACGCAGCGTGCCCTGATCCAGCCGCCGCGCCACGCGGTCGGAAAACCCGATGAGAATGCATTTTTGCAACGCCTCGTCCTTCACCTCGCGCGGTTTCACGTCCAGCCCCTCGCGTTCGGCGATGCGAAGGAATTGTTCGAACAACGGCCCGACTTGCCGCGCGGTCACGGCATGGATGCCAAGCTGGCGGCAGGCGTCGAGACGGAATTGATTTTTGGCCGCGTACGTCCATGCGCGCATGAGAATCCAGAAATCCGACGACGCCTTTTCTCCCAACAAATCTACGCGGAACGAATTCGTATCGCGGTCCACATTGCGGAGCAGCAGATCGCGTCCCTGCGTGAGCGCGGCAACGAGGCAGGCTTGGTGAACGCAACCCTGTTCGTGGGCGGCGAGCAACATGCGCGAGTAACGCGGATGCAGCGGAAACGCGAGCATCTTGCGTCCGATGGCGGTGATTTGTAGCGGCGCTCTATGAGCGTCGCCACCTCGGCGGTCACAGACCGCCGCTACAGGTTTTAACGCGCCCAAATCCAGCAGCAGTTCCTCCGCATGGACCAGGCTTTGTTCGTTCGGCGGTTCGAGCCAGCGAAATTTCCGCAAATCTTCCACCCCGGCGGCTTTTAGCGTGAGCACCACTTCGGCCAGATCGAGCCGTTTGATTTCCGGCAGTTCCTGCACCAGCCGATGCCCCTGTTCCTCCCGCGACCAAAGCCTCATGCAAACGCCCGGCGCGGTGCGGCCCGCCCGGCCCGTGCGCTGGTCGGCGGACGATTGGCTGATCTTTTCAATGAGCAGCGTGTTGATGCCGCGATACGGATCGTAACGCGGAATGCGCGCCAAGCCGCTGTCAATCACCAGCCGGATGCCGTCAATGGTCAGCGAGGTCTCGGCGACGTTGGTGGAAACGACCACTTTGCGCTGGCCGTAACGCGCCACCGCGGCGTCCTGATCTTTGGGGGAAAGTTCGCCGTGCAACGGAAGCAGAATAAAACCTTTTGACTCCGAAGTGTGGCGGATGGCCTCGATGGTCTGCGAAATTTCATAACCGCCCGGCATAAACACCAGCACGTCGCCTTCCCCGCCGTAGCCGACGTAATGACTGAAAGCCTCGGCAGCTTGCTCCCAAACCGGTCGCTTGTCCACGTAACCCGGCTCCGCGGCGTATTCGATTTCCACCTGGAACACGCGGCCTTCAGAGGACAGGATGGAGCAGCCAGATTTATTCGTAGCAGCCGATGTGAGTCGGCTCTGACTTTCCGGAGAAACAGAATGAGCGGACTCACGTCCGCTGCTACGTTGGGAAAGATAGTCCTCCAACAACTCCACATCCAGCGTGGCGGACATGACGATGAGATTCAGGTCGGACCGGTGTTGCTCCTGCAAATCGAGCGAGCGGGCCAGCGTGATGTCGCCGTAAAGATGCCGTTCGTGAAATTCGTCGAAGATGAGGACCGAAACGCCGCGCAGCTTCGGATCGTCAATCATTTGCCGGAGCAAAACACCTTCCGTTACAAAACGGATTTTCGTTTGCGGCGACGTGACATTTTCGAAGCGGATTTGGTAGCCGACTTCGTTGCCAAGCTGGACGCCGAGTTCCTGCGCCACGCGCGACGCGAGCAACCGCGTGGCCAGCCTGCGCGGCTGGAGAATCACGACCTGCCCGTCGCCGAGCAACCCGTGCCGGAGAAGCATCTGGGGCACCTGCGTGGATTTGCCGGAACCGGTCGGCGCGGACAAAATCAGCCGCCGGCCGGTTTTCAGCCGGGCGATGAGGTCGCGCTCGATTTCGTAAATGGGCAGTCGGTCAGCCATGGGCGATGATTTCCTGACATAAACAAGAACCCAGCCTGGCTTGATCTCTTCGTCGAGGGACGGCATCGGCAGGTTCGCGCACACTTTTCGTTCAGCCAGAATGCCGATCATCGCCGCGTTGTCCGTGCAAAGGCTTTTTTCCGCAAGATGCAAGGCGAAACCTTCGCGTTCGCACGCGCGCGCGAGTTCGCGGCGCAAGGCGCGATTGCAGGTGACGCCGCCGGAGGCGGTCACGCAGCGGACGTGGTTTCGTTTCGCCGCGCGGATGGTTTTCTTCACGAGCACTTCAACGATGGCTGCCTGAATGCTGGCGCACAAATCACGTATCCGTTGCGTGTCGTCCAGAATCCCTGGGTGATCGCGGAGAAAATAACGCACGGAGGTTTTCAGGCCGCTGAAGCTGAAGTCGTCGCCGGGGTCGTTGAGCAACGGGCGCGGAAAGTCATACGCTTGGGGATTCCCCTGTTCCGCCAGCCGGTCAATTTCCGGTCCGGCAGGATACGGCAGTCCCATCAACTTGCCGGTTTTGTCAAAACATTCGCCCGCCGCATCGTCCACCGTCGAGCCGAGCACGCGATGTTTCAGTTCGGATTCCACCTTCACCAGCATCGTGTGCCCGCCACTGACGATGAGCGAAACGTTCGGTTGAAAGGCGGCGAAGTCGGCGGCAAGCCCGGAGCGCCGAGCACCGTCCCGGCCAGCGTCGAGTGATTCTGCCATCGAGCCGAGCGGGTGCTCGGCGCTCCATTCAGAAACAATCCACGGCGAATACAAGTGCGCCTCGTGATGATTGATGCCGATGAATGGCTTCCGCAAAAAGAACGCGATGGCTTGCGCGGCCTTGAATCCGACGAGCAAGGCCATCGGCAAACCCGGCCCTTGCGTGGCAGCTACGGCATCGAGTTGATCAGGTTGTACCCCCGCTTCATGCAGCGCGGTTTGCACGACAGGAATCAGATTCCGCAGATGTTCACGGGCGGCAAGTTCCGGCACGACGCCGCCGTATTCGGCGTGCAGTTTGATTTGCGAGGAGACGGCGCTGGACAAAACCCGGCCGTCGTGCACGACCGCGGCGCTGGTTTCGTCGCAGGAGGTTTCTATCGCCAAAAGAGTCATGTTTATCGTAGCGGCGGGTCGGCAGACCGCCGCTATGCTTCGAAAAATTAAATTGTCCGGCTTTCTGCCGAAAGCCGCTACATTTCATTTCGCCGCCACTTTTTCCGGCTTCCGCGGCTGGGCCTCGTCATTGAGGGTGTTGTAAAGCATGATGCCCTTGAGCAGGTCCTCGGCGCGTTCGAGCTGGACGTCATGGAGGTTTTCAATTTTGACGCGATTGGTTTCGCTGAGGGTTTCGAGCCCGCCCGGCGCGCGTTTCAGCACCACTGCGGCTTCCTGTTCCTCCGTCATCGGCACTTCGACGTCCGGCATGATGCCGTGTTGATGAATGACCTTGTGACTGGGCGTGTAATATTTGGCGGTCGTGAGTTTCAGGGCCGAGCCGTCATCCAGCTGAAAAATGCTCTGGACCGAGCCTTTGCCGAAGGTTTTATCGCCGAGAATGATGGCGCGATGCAAATCCTGCAAACAGCCGGTGACGATTTCGGCCGCGCTCGCGCTGCCAAGATTCACGAGCACAACCATCGGCATCCCGTTCAACTCATCCCCGTGACCATCGGCACGCCGGGTGGCATTCTGGCTGGAATCGCGTCCCTCGGTGGTGACGACCAGTTGCCCGCGCGGGAGGAATTTCCCGCAAACGTCCACCGCCTCATCCAGCAGCCCGCCGGGATTCCAGCGCAAATCAATTATCAGCGCCCTCATGCCCTGCGCCTTCAGTTTATTCAAGGCGGCTTCGAGTTCCTCACTGGCTTCGAAACCGAATTCCGTGATGCGGACGTAGCCGATTTTGTCGTTCCCCAGCGGAAAATCCTTTTTACCGTTGATGTCCTCGACCATGTTCACCTTGATGATGGCGCGTTTGAGCGTGAAATCCATCATCTGGCCCGACGACGGACGCTGAATGGTCACCTTCACCTGCGTGCCCGGCTCGCCGCGGAGCAACTTCACCGCCTCCGGCAACGGCATTTTCTCCGCGCTCTTGCCGTCAATTTTGATGATGCGGTCGCCGGATAAAATCCCCGCGCGAAATCCCGGGGTGTCCTCCATGGGCGAGACCACCGTGACGTAACTGTCCCTCATCGAAACCACCAGGCCCAGCCCGCCGAACCGTCCCTCCGTGTCGTTCTGCAATTGCTGGAAATCATCCACGTCCATGAATTCGCTGTGCGGATCCAGGGAGCCGACCATGCCCTTGAGCGACGAATAAACCAGATCGTGATACGTCAGATTCTGGCCATCCACGTATTCCTTGCGCACTTTTTCAAGCACGCTGGCGAACAACTCCAGATTGGGATAGACGGTGTCCTGCTTGACCGACGCGTGCGCGGAACCCAGATAAATCCGCGTGCCAATCGCCAGATTCAACGCCAGCGCCACCATCACCAAACCATAAATCAATCGTCGCTTCATAAACAAAACAAGCTACCACAACGGCCACCGGACACAAAGTTTTTGGAAGCCGTTTGTGTTCGGGCGTTTCAAAATCCAGTTTTACCCTTCAACAAGGTCTCGATGAACGGCAAATCGCCCGGCACCGTGACTTTCGGATTCGGCGCCACGCTGGACACCAGCCGGACCTGCTGGCCAATCAACTCGCAGGCCGCCGTGTCGTCGGTAAAAATCAATCCGCGATGGCGCACGTCCGTCAGCGCCCGGCGGATGACCTCAACGCGGAACGTCTGCGGCGTTTGCACCGACCAGAGCCGCGAACGGTCGAGTGTGCGCTGAATGAATCTGCCGTCGGCGGATTCCTTGACCGTGTCCGTCACCGGCTGCGCGGCCACCGCGGCGCCGCTTTCATCCGCCGCCCGGACCGTTGCGGCAATCAACTCTCCGTCCGTGCAGGGCCGCGCCGCATCCTGAATTGCCACGATATCAGCCGCCGGGGAGAGCGCTTCCAAACCGTTCCAAACCGAGTCTTGACGCTCTTTGCCGCCGCCAACGATGCGAAAAGGTTTTTTAAAATGATATTTTTCCGCCAGCCTTAGAAAATTCTTTCGCATCCCCCGGCGAACAACGAGAATAATTTCGCCGATGCACTCCGCGTCATCAAACCGGCGCCAGGTGTGCGCGACGACCGGGCGTCCGGCCACTTCGAGAAACAGTTTGTCCACCCCCGCGCCCATGCGGGTGCCTTTGCCGGCGGCGACAAGAATGGCGGCGTTCATGAAATAAAAGTTGCCGGTTGCCGCTGGCCGCCGCAAGCACGGCCTCAACGAAAATATCCCCGTTCAGCCCAACCGCCAGACGATGCGCGCCTTGTTCAAATGGTACTGCGACATTTCCATTTTTACGCGGTCGCCCACGGTGAGGCGGACAAATCGTTTGCGCATCTTGCCGGAAATCGTCGCGAGCACCTGATGCTTGTTGTCCAGCTCAACGCGAAACATCGTCCCGGCCAGCACCGTCAAAATGCGTCCTTCGATTTGTATATGTTCTTCCATGAATAAAGCGGAATGTTATTCAAGTCAGCCCCGTCAAGGCCAATAAAAAATCCGCGCGCTAAAACGACCGGGGCGGCGCCTGTTAAGAACGCCGCCCCGGCCAAAACTGCCTAAAGCAATGATTAATAACGATCGCAACGTCCGCCGCCGCCACCGCCACCGCCGCCACCGCCGAAGTCACGGCGCGGACCGCGGTCACCGCGAGGACGTTCTTCTTTGGGACGGGCGATATTGACCGTCAATTGACGATCGCCCAGCGTTGAGCCGTTCATGGCCGCAATCGCCTTTTGCGCCTCCTCGGGCGTGGACATGGTGACGAAGGCAAAGCCGCGGGAGCGGCCGCTCATCCGATCCATCATGAGGTTGGCTTCGACGACCGTGCCGTGGGCGGCAAACGCCTCCTGGAGGTCATTTTCGGTGGTGTTGAAGGAAAGATTTCCGACAAACAGTTTCGTGCTCATTTAATGATTTGCTGTTCAAGACCAACCGTTTTTCCAGACTGTTCCCGACCATCGGGTCTCAAATCATCACTGAACCACGTTCACTTGAAGATTTTCCATGCCTTGAAAGGACAAGTTGTCCAACAGACGAAGCAACTTTAGCCATTCCCCGGATAATTGCAAGCTAATTTTCAGAATGCGTTCAACTTGAATTCGTTGCGAATGTTCCGAAGCTATTGCCTGCGCTGGCCGGCAACCGAGCACTTGCAATTGACCAGCACTACCGGCCAGACCTGGCATTGCCGAGGTCAAATGCCCATACCATTTCATTTGAAGCCGGTTCCGGTTTTTCGTTCAGAACGTAATCTTTCATATCCACATTTCCCGTTTGAAGTTGTGGGGCGATGCTACGCCCGTGTTTGGACAGAGGCAATTATTAGTTGAGCCGTCATTGCTCGGCTTTGCCGAGCTGTGTGGCAGGCTAAAGCCTGGACTCCGGTGCGGAATTCAATTCGTAATTCAAAATTGAAAGGCAATAAATTGCCGCGGTTTCGACGCGCAATACGAGCCGGCCCAGCGAAATCGCCAATGCGCCAGCCGCTTGAATCGCATCCAGCTCCTCCAGCGTGAAATCGCCTTCCGGGCCAATCCAGACGCCGATGCTTTGCGGCAAACGTCCGTGCTTCGCCTGAAATTCCTGAAAACATTCGCGCGGGTGGCGGCGTTCCTTTTGCAGCGAGCCGATGAGCGACAAATCGAAACTTTCCTTGCGTGCCAGAAATTCCGCGGGCGTAGCCGGAGTTTCAATCTTTGGCAGCCAGGCCGCGCCACATTGCTTGATGGCTTCAACGGCCACCTGCTGCCACTTGTCGCGTTTGTTCCCGGCGTCCGCGCCGTCGAGGTGTGTCACCACGCGTTCGGTCAACAGCGGAACAATCCGACGCGCGCCCAGTTCGACGGCTTTCTGGATGATGGACTCAATGATTTTTCCTTTGGGCACGGCCTGCAGCAGCGTGATGGAGCAGGGCGGGGGCGGCGTGAAATTTTTCAGCGACACGGACAGCGTGACGGCATCGCGCGTACTGTTTTCGACCGCGCAAAGGAATTCATTTCCGGCGCCGTCCAACACGGCGACGAGGTCGCCGCGCTTCAGGCGCAAAACGCGCAGCGCGTGATGCGCTTCGCGCCCGTCGAGCCGGAGCGAATCGCCCCGCGTTGATCCTGGCGGCAAATGGAAACGGTGCATAAACAAAGTGACGCGTGACAAGTCTTGTCTTGTCACCCGTCACCCAAATAATTTCCTGGCTTTGTCAAAAAAGCTTTTGCTGATGGGGTTGGCGTCTTCGCCGCACGATTCGGCGAATGCCTGCAATTTGGCCTCCTGCTCCGGGGTCAGGCGCGTCGGCACTTCGACCTGGACGCGGACGCGCAAATCACCGTGGCCGTAGCCCTGGAGATTCTTCACGCCCCGGCCTTTGACGCGAAAGGTGGTGCCTGGCTGCGTGCCGGCGGGGATTTTTATCACCGCCTTGCTGTCAAGCGTGGGCACTTCAATTTCCGCGCCGAGCGCCGCCTGGACAAAACTGACTGGCACTTCGCAGAGGAGGTCGTCGCCATCGCGCTGGAAAATTTCGTGCGCCTTGACATGCAGCACGACATACAGATCGCCCGGCGGCCCGCCGCGAAAGCCGGCTTCGCCGTTGCCGGAGGAACGCAGGCGCGAACCGGCGTCCACGCCCGCCGGGATGCGGAGTTTGATTTTGGAGCTGCGCTGGAGCTTGCCGTTGCCGTGACAGGATTTGCACGGCTTTTCCAGAACACGCCCGGCGCCCTTGCAGTGCGGACAGGTTTGCGCGATGCTGAAGATGCCGCGCGAGGTGAGCACCTGCCCGCGCCCGCCGCAGGTCGAGCACGTCCGGATTTTCGAGCCGTGTTCCATGCCGGAGCCGTTGCACACGTCGCAGCGGTCGAGCTTGGACACGGAGATTTCCTTTTCACAGCCGAGCGCCGCGTCTTCCAGCGTGATTTCCAAATCGTAACGCAGGTCGTCGCCGCGCTGCGGTTGCGACGGGTCCTGGCCGCCGAAGAAGCTTTCAAAAATGCTGCCGCCGCCCGCGCCGCCAAAGACCTCGCGGAAGATTTCAAACGGATCATGAAAGCCGCCGCCGAAACCGGCGCGGCCGGCGCGCGCGCGGGCATCGAACGCCGCGTGGCCGTATTGGTCGTAGGCCGCGCGTTTTTGCGGGTCGCTCAACGCCTCGTAGGCTTCGCCAATTTCCTTGAATTTTTCCTCGGATGATTTGTCGCCCGGGTTTTTGTCCGGATGAAATTTGACGGCCAGCTTGCGGTAGGCCTTTTTGATTTCCTCGTCGCCGGCGTCGCGGCCGACGCCGAGCACCTCGTAAAAATCGCGCTTGGACATGGCTCAGATTGCGGGCGGCGCAGCGGGTTTTTTGGCGACCACAACCGCCGCCGGCCGCAGCAGGCGGTCACGCAATTTGTAACCTTTGCGGATTTGCTGGAGCACCTGGCCTTCGGGGACATCCTTCGATTCCATTTGCGAGACGGCTTCGTGCAGCATGGGATCGAAGGGTTTTCCGGCGGCGTCAATTTCTTCCAGGCCGGTTTCGGCGAGGATGCCTTTGAGTTGCTGCTGAATCATCGCAATGCCGGCCTGCAAGGAAGCCAGTTTATCATTCTCCGCGGATTGCGCGGCGGTTTGCGCCATTTCAAAATGGTCGAGGACGGGCAGTAGTTTTTGCAGCAGTGCGATGTTCGCGGATTGGGCGGCTTCACTGCGCTCGCGCGCGGCGCGTTTCTTGAAATTTTCAAAATCAGCGGCGGTGCGGAGCAAACGGTCCCAATGTTCGTCGGCTTTGGCGGCGCGAGTCTTGAGGTCCTCCAACTGCGCTGGCGCAAGCTCCGCAGCGGGAGCGGCGGGCGCCGTTGGCGCGGCTACAGGCTTTTCGGTTTTGGGCGTTGGCATTACCGTTTTCTTCATGCGGTCGTTTCAGGCAAATGATTTTGAGCCGTCAAGTTAGACGATTGTTCGGAAACCAGCAACTGGGATGAAGCGCGCTGGCTAATTCGGCGGGACCAGTTTTTGGAACTCGGGCTGGTTCCGCAGCGGGTCGAAGCGCGGGTCTTTGCGCGCTTCCAGCAACAAATCGCGCGCGGTGGGATTGCTCTTGAGCCGCTGGGCGCTGAGGTCAAGCGCGCGGCGCAGGTTTTGGAGGCCCTGGTCAGGCTTGTCGAGCATGGTGTCGAGAGCGGCGAGGTCATACCACGGCTCGGGCTGATCGGGAACGAGGGTGACGATTTTTTGGATGACGGCCTGGAGTTTGGTCAGGTTGCCCATTTTTGCATAAACCTGGGCAATAAAGCCGGCTTCGGCGGATGTAACGTGCGGGTCGGCCAGCACTGGTCGAACAGTTCGATAACCCGGTTGGTTCGCTGCATTTGGAGGTAGAGGTTGGCCAGGGTCAGGAGGTTTTGCCGGTTGCCCGGATTGTTGCGCGCTTCGTTCTCCATGCGCTGCACCTGGGTTTCGGCCTGGGATTGGGCCGGGGACTGGTTTCTCATATCTTTCAACTGCTTCAGGATTCCCTTCCACTGATCATTGTACGGATCGAGCTGGGAACAGGTTTCGATGACGAGAATCGCGTCGTCCAAACGGCCGTATTGCAAAAGGAAATTCATGTAACGGATGACCGCTTCCGGGCTGTAGGGGCAATAAGCGAATGCCTGTTTGAATGCGAAATCAGTCTCGCGTTTCAATGCCTCGGTCCCGGCGGCGGTCTTTTGGCGATATTCTTCCGGGCACTGGGGGGCCAAACGCCACGCGTAAACGCCGCCGATGGAACTGCGAAGTTTGGAAAACGATTTCTGCGCCTGGTCGTCGCGGACGAATTTGAGATCGCCCGTGAAACCCCGGTAATCGTGGCGCAAATAGACCCTATCCACGAAATCCACGACATCCTTGACCGAGGTGTCATAAGTAATCCAGTTGCCGACGAGCCGGTCGGAATAACTGCTCCAAAAAGCGTGATCCCGCTTGAAGACGTTGTCGGGGAGTTCGGGCAGCGGGTTGCGATTGATTTTCATGATGATGCCGAAGGGCGTTTCATACGGATACATCCACTGCAATGGGAAACTTTCCTCGATGAAAAATTCATTGTTGGGATTGTGATCGAAAATGACCTTGCACAGGAGGCCGTTGATCATCATCACGGCGACCTGGCCGCTGACCTGCATTTTCCCGCTGGCGGGATCCACGCTTGCGTTTTCTCCCGGGCTCAACTGGTTCAACTGCATCCGGCGTTGCACATCCTGCATATATTCCGAGAAGCATTGCTGCGAATCCTCGGGGCTGGGGATGTAAATTTCGCGGTCCGGATAAACTCCGCCGATGCTTTTGGCGATTTCGTCCGGATAGGCGGCTTCGAGCAGCAGCCGGTTCAGCCGGATGCGGGTGTCGCCCTGGGGGTTTTGCGCGATGAATTGTTGGAGATAATCCGAGAGCTTCAATTGCGTGAACCGGCTGGGATCGTAGATCGGCCCGGCTTCCAGCAAATTGTTGAATTCAACCACCAAGGCCGCGCGCAACTGGCTTTCGTCGCCTTTGCTGGTGATCAAGTCCCGGGTTGGCCTGCTGAGTTTTTGGAAGAGCCACCGGGAAAACGGATCCTGGCTGGAATGCAGCTTGGACACCAGGGCGGGCACATTGGTGAGGTCCGCGCCGGTGAACCACGAAGTGGAGATACGCCAGTTTTTTTCGATGCGGGCGCCGCGAGCGGTGAAAAACGTGTCCAGCGGCGAGACGAGGCGCGCCAGCAGATTGGTCTGGTAGGCCTGGTCCTTGAGCACCGAGCGGGCCAGTTCGCTGAAAAAGGGCGGGTCAATCTGCTGGCTGCGGAAATATTGAGCGCGGAGGTAATTCAGATACGTGCCGTCGGCCAGGGCATTTTGAGTGATGAGATAAACGTCCCGGCGGTCAAATTTCTGGTCCTGGGCCGGCTGGCAATTGGGCGGAATGAAGCTGTCGCAAAAAATCATGTAGGTGGGACAAAAACGGCCGGGATCGGTGCCGCCAAAAAGGATCGTGTCCTTGGTCATTTCGGGGTAAATGAGATCCCCGTTGGTTCCCTTCATTAGCTGTTCGCGCAGCTTGGCGTCGTAGCTCAGTTTGCCATCCGGCGCGACAAATGGCGGGGTGAACATGTCATGTCCAAACCAGTAACCGAACCAGTGGTTCCGCTGTTCGCTATGCGCCCAGTGGCACAATCCGGAATACAACGGCATGGCGGTGAAGAGAGCGAGCGTGATCAGCACCGGGCCGCGATTGCGGTAGATGAGCAGCGCGAATAGAAAGACGAACGGCATCGCAGCCAGAATCAGGTTGGCATAAATGGGCAAACCACCCTGGTACAAACCGCCCTGTTCCTTGGCAAAAGCCAGCCCGATCCAGTGCGGAAGCTCCAGGAGACCGACCTGGCCGGCGAGTCCGAAATAATGCTTTCCGGTCGCATCCCAGAGACAGTACAACCCTACCAGCGCGGCGACCGTGCCCCCCAGCAATCCCCAGCGCCGGAACCCTTCGTAATGCGTGGCCATGAACGAGGCAATCAGCGCCATGCCATAGCCGGCCATGATGGCGATGATCCCGTGGGAAGCGATAAAGAACACCTTGTTCAACTCCGCTGACTGCCGTTCGAGCGACGTGTTCATGAGCACCATCAGCAGCACGCCGATGCAAAGATAAAATGCGACCAGGCCGGTGATCCAGGAGCGTTCGCGCTTTTGCATCTTGAAGAAAAACAACAGCGGCACCAGCGCAATGAACACCAAAACCCAGTTGAACTCGGTGGCAACATCACTGACCAGAATGCCGAGCTGCATGATGAAACGGCCCGGATCGTGGATGACGTTCCGACGGACTGGCTTTTTCGTACTGGCCGCGGCTTAACGCGTGGAAAAATCCCTCGACCGTGCGTGGATAACCCCATTGCATCGGCGGATCGGTCATGCCCGCAATCGGCTCGTAAAAATAGAACGATGCGCCCGCCAGCCACAGCAATCCCATGATAATGGCCGCCTTCCATTCGGTGGCAATGCCTTTGGTCTCAAGTGCCAGCCAAATCCAGGTGGCAAATGAGGCGATGCCAACCGTGTGGTAGATGACCAGCACCATCGGGGCGGTGTCGAGCATGTTGGTGAAGTGCGCGCTATTGGCGATCAATCCCATCACATAAACTATGCTGTTGCCAAGAAAGAGATCGCGGCCGAGCTTGGGTTGGGTGGCGGCGACGGCGATTTCAATGCCCATGGCCGCGACCAGCAGGGTCTGGTGAATGGTGGCGCAGATGCCGAAGAAAAACATGGCGCAGTACAGGTAGCCTCGCTGGTGCGGAGCATAAATCCACCTCAGAATGCAAAGCAGAACGATCATCATCCAGGGAACGCCGAAGGGGGAAATTCGATTGATGGCCACCGACTCGCTCCACATGACACCTCCGAGGCCGAGCAACAGGCCGGCGACCGTTCCTGAAACCACGCAGATGATGTTTTCCCATGGGCTGGCAATGTTCCTCAATTCCTCGATTCCCTCCATGAGCATGTTGCTGCCCCGTGAAACCATGAAAGCCACCAGGCCGCAAGCCAGGGCGGCGGCGGTGGCTTCGCCCACTTCCACGCGCCACGCGACATTGCCCACCACCAGAAATTTCGTCCAAAGCCAGGCATAAATCGTCCAAAAGGGATAACCCGGCGGATGGGGAATGCCCGCATAAAAAGCGCCGGTGCACAGTTCGCCGGAATCCTCCAGTGTTTGTTCGGGCGACAAAGTCAGGAAATAGACGGTCCAAATCACCGCAAAGGTGATGATCATTGCCAGCCAGTCTATTTTACGGAAGAGCGGAGGCACTCGCATGAGTGCCAGTGGGGGCGTCTTGCCGGCGTACCCCGGTGGTTTTGTGCTTTGTGTTTTGCGATTATCTTTGCTCATTTGCGATAAATTTGAGGCTGCGTAAAACCACATATTTGAAGGACAACCGCAGCATTTGTCCACAAAAATCAATGCGCTAATGTGTGAATGACAGTGGCAAACCCTTTTGCCGGCGGATGTTCAATGTGGACAGAGGTAATCCTCAATGCTGCCTGATCTTTATCAATTCATTCCGCCCCGTAAAATGGAGTTCATGCTGGAGTTGGAGCCGCTCCGGTTCGTCCAGCCCAAGGTGACGGAGGACGGATTATTTTGCCCCGACTGAAAAGCACCCGATACGTATGCCGCATAATTCTGGTTGCTCAACATCATGGCGACCGCGGGTTCGTGCCTGGGCGAACCGCCGGGCAGGCTGTTTCCAGAAAAAACCGAGATGGTGAGCAAAGCGCACGCCGTGGCCGGCGCCAGCCAGCCCAGAAACCACGCCATTTGAGGCATGACCCTGGCCGGGGTGGCAAACAGCCGCCGCCTAAGCCTCGCCGACGGGCGTCGCGGCTGCCAGGAACGCAACTGAGTTTCCAGCAAGTTCATCTCTTTCATAAGCTGCTCCTTCCAGTTGGAGTTTTATTTTTTGCAAACCGTAACGGTAACGGCCCGAGGCCGTATTCGGTGAAATGTCCAGCAATTCACCAATTTCCTCAAACGTGTACCGGTGCCAGATTTTGAGCACGATCACTTCCCGCTGTTCCAGCGGCAGTTCCGCCAGACAACGCATGGCGGCGCACTCGGCCGGACTTTCCTGAGGCGATTTCTCAAACCAGCGCTGCGATTCCAGTTCGCGCGTAAGCCGCCGCCACAACGAGCGCCGGTGATTCAACGCGCGATTCCTGAAACTGCGCATGCAGTAATGCTCCGGCTGGAGCAGCAACTGCGGTTTTTGCATCAGCGCCAGGAAGGTTTCCTGCAACACATCCTCGGCTTCGCCGTGGCTCAGACCCAGCGCCCGGCCATAAATGATTAATTCCGCCGCCTTCGCCGCATAGAGCCTTTCGCACCGGTCTGAATGTTCGTCGCCGTTCACGGTTTCATCCAATAGACACCACTCGCGGGAAATTTGTATAAAAAAAGTTGAAAAACATCCAATGCCGGTTCCAGCCGGAATTTTGGGCGACAACAGAACCGGGTCGTAACCCGTGAACTGTTAATCTCCGGCCCAATCGCCGCAGAGCAATTTGGCCTGCTCCAAAACGGTTTGGGTCGCCTTGTCTTGCTTATCGGGTGGATAGCCCAAGGCTTTCAGCCAGTCGAGCGCGGCATCTTCCACGACAGATTCGGAGACTTGAACTCACGTTTTTTTCTTTCCTTTCGCCGGTTTCAATGGCTTCAATTTTTTCACCGCCGCTTCAAAAGCTATTTCCACCGGCGACGGCTTGGCATCCTCCAGCGCGCGGAATTTTTCATACTCGGCTTCGGCTTTCGCCTTGGCGGCCTCGGCGGAAATATTCCCGGCGTGATCCAGCAGCTTGCGCCCCGAAATTTTCAGGAACTCATCCAGCTTCATGATCCAGTCGCGCATCGTCATCGGCTTCCGCTCCAGCGCCTGTAGTTCCGCGTATTCGATGTAGAGGTTGACAATCCGGTTGAGCGTTTGCAGTTCCTCTTCCGTCAGGTAGTTCTTGGCCACCGCCACATCCTCGCGGTGAATGCGCTTGCCCGGCCGCGTGGCCAGCAGCCCCATGAGGGGTTTCTCCGCATTTGCCCTCGCATGGATCACCTCCGCCGCCGTGTGGCCGTGCGTGGCCCAGTGCATCTTGTTCTGCACCGTGGCAAAAAACAACTGCGACGCCTCCGCCGACGGATCGTAATCCACGCTCGTCGCGTAAATCTCCAGCACCTTCTGGTAGAAACGCTTTTCCGACGACCGGATGTCCCGGATGCGTTCCAGCAACTCATCGAAATAATCCTTCTGGCCCTTGCCCGGCGGATTTTTCAACCGCTCGTCGTCCATCGTGAAACCCTTGACCAGATATTCCTTCAACCGCGCCGTGGCCCACTGGCGGAAAGCCGTGCCGCGCGGTGATTTCACCCGGTAGCCGACGGCGATAACAACTTCCAGACTGTAATGTTGAGTTTCGTAGGTTTTGCCGTCGGCGGCAGTTATCCGGAATTTCCGGATAACTGAATCCGGCGGCAATTCGCCTTCTTCAAAGACATTTTGAATGTGCTCGTTGATGGTCCGCACATCCTTCTGAAACAACTCCGCCATCAGCTTTTGCGTCAGCCAGACCGTCTCGTTTTCGAACCGGCACTGGATGCGCGTACGGCCATCCTCCGTCTGGTAGAGGATGATTTCAGATTTGGGCGGCGGTTTCAAATGCTTTACAAATTAAGTTTAGCACTTGATGCAATCAAGACTTTGACTGCCAAAAAATCAATCAATTCTATATCGCTCGTCAAAGATTCTGCCTCCTTTGAAAACGGAAGCAATGGTTCAATTTCAGCCTCACTAGTCTCTTCTTTCGTATGAATTATACGACACCGTATATCATAAACACGATGAGCGGTCTCTGTAATCAAATCAGAATTAGCGTCTCGCAAAGGAAGTTGTTTCTTGGATACAGATTTATAATGTGTTTCAAAAAACGCTTTTCGATCTTCCTCTTCATTCAAAAATTCTCTTAATTCGTTAGGAACAATGCACGCTCTTAATGTATTTAGCAGTTGTTCAAATTCACTGCCAAAACCTCTGCGTGCCGGCTTAACAAGCACAAGTAATTTAGCCATAGAGAGGTCATTTTGAATGTCAAACCGAGGATCTTTAATGAAGTTCCTCAATTTACGAATTGTATCTTGCGCTGAAAACGATGGAAAAAAGAATTCAACTACTTGATAAAATCCAATGAATTGAAGCAATGGCATCGCTCGCGCAGAACGAGCATACCAGTAAAGGGACATTGCTTTAACATCAATATGCGTTGTTGGAAAAATAAGTTGTTTGCCTGACTGAATAAATTGCTTTCTTCGACTCGATCTAGTCCGCGTTTTTTTGATTAATGTTAATGGTAAAGCCAAATTCAAATCGATTTGAAAAAAGAGAGAATGCGCGATTTTTTCTAAAAGCTTAATTGCCTGTTCGGTAGACTCAAATTCACAATTGATTATTTGAAGGGTATATTTTTCTCCCCAACCTGCAGCCGGCGCGAATCCCAAAAAATATGGAGAAGCATCTGACAAAATTATTTCTATCGGCGTTTGTGTGGAAGCGTCTTTAAGATGTATAATATTTTCAGTTTGCAATTTGACGCTTTCTTCACTTCCGCTCTGTTTAACTTGTTTACCAAACAAACTTCTAATAAGCATGACTTGTGGCTGCCCAAATAATCCTCCAAATGCAGCTTCAATATAACCTAGTTTCTGATTGATAATTGCCCTATAATCTCCAGCCAGTTGGAAATCTTCAAATTGAATATTTAATAAAGCTTTTGCTTCTTCCAAAGAGTTAACTGAAATTGTAACGATCTGTTTTCCTGCAGGAAATGACAGGTTAAGCTCTGGGGTAACCCCATCAAAGAAAATCTCATCTTCAGTTTTGATGCCTGCTTTGTGGCATCTGTCCCTAATATCTTGCAGTGCCGCTAAATGTTCAGGTGATGGCGGTTGGGGTAAGTCCTCCTCCATTATTTCTTCAAGCGTAGGCATAAGTCTTAAGTTTATTTATATTGATGTTGTTGAATACGCCTAATTCCAAACCGAGTCCAGAAATTTTAGACACGAATTCCACGAATTAACACGAATTGAATTCGTGAAAATTAGTGGAATTCGTGTCAAAGCGCAGTTTGATTTTTCTTCATTTCGCGCGGAAAACTTTCAATCCTTGGGCATGGATTCAAAACGGCAAATGGTAGGGCGCGTCACTCTCCCGCAATGCGGGACGCCATCGTGATGAACCAGAATGCGTTTGTTGGCAGGCGGCGGCGGGCAGAGGACTGACCCGCCCTACCTTTGAGAATTTGCGCGCGGGACGGTCCGTGCCGGATTGGCTACCGGGTCGCACCGAAGTTCGACGAAGATTGATGGCCGAACCGGATCGAGCCGCCCGCCTTTACCATGCTCCGGCGCGGCAAGCAGGCTCGACGCTACACGAGTTACTATTTGCCAGCCGTCTGTGGCGCTGTTCGATGCCTGCTCGCGACACCGACTTTGTCGCGTGCTCGCGGAGGCGGAGTTTATCGGAGTGGGGTGTTGAATGTTGGATGTTGGATGTTCCCTTTCCCATCCCACATTCAACCCAACCCCAGCCAGCGCCCGCCTTGGTAGGTGATGAACGCCAGGCCCCAGGCCAGAATTCCCATATAGACCCACTGAAACAGCGGCCATTTCCATGAATTCGTCTCGCGCCGCACCACGACCACCGTGCTCGCGCATTGCAGGGCGAAGACATAAAACACCATCAACGTAATTGCCACCAGCGTGGTATAAACCGGCGTGCCGTCCGGTCGCGTTTGCGCCCGCAACGTTTGCGCCAGGGTTTTTGTGCCCGCCTCGGAATCGTCCGCCTGGCCGACGTTATAGACCGTGGACATCGTGCTCACGAAAACCTCGCGCGCCGCAAACGACGTGATGATGCCGATCCCCATTTTCCAGTCAAAGCCCAGCGGCGCGATGATCGGCGCGATGGCTCGGCCCATGCGGCCGGCAAAGCTGTTGCGCAGTTGTGCGCCCGCGAGTTCGGCGGGAGAAGGGATGGTTGGATTGCTGGATGGTTGGATGGTTGAACCGGCCGGCTGCGTTCCCGATTTAACGGTTGAACCATTTAACGATTCAACTCCCAATTTGGGATACGTCGCCAGAAACCAGAGCAGGATGTTGATGCCCAAAATCACCGTGCCGGCGCGGCGCAGGAACAGCCGCGCACGGTCCCACATGTGCCGCGCCACCACGCGCAGCAGCGGACGTTTGTACGGCGGCAATTCCATGATGAGCATGGGCGTTTCACCTTTGAGCAGGGTTTTTTTGAACAGCCAGGCCATCAACAGCGCCATCACCGTGCCCAGCAGGTACATCGCCAGCATCGTCAGGCCTTGCAGTTTCAGGATGCCGAGGATTTTGATGTCGGGAATGCACGCCGCAATCAGCAGCGTATAAACCGGCAGGCGCGCCGAGCAGCTCATCAGCGGCGCGACCAGGATCGTCACCAGCCGGTCCTTGGGCGTTTCAATGGTGCGCGTGGCCATGATGCCGGGAATCGCGCAGGCGTACGAACTCAGCATGGGAATGAAACTCTTCCCGTGCAGCCCGATCTTGCTCATCAGCCGGTCCATCAAAAACGCAGCCCGTGCCATGTAACCCGTGTCTTCGAGAAATCCGATGAACAGAAACAGCAGCAGAATTTGCGGCAGAAACACAATCACCGCGCCGACGCCCGCAACCACGCCGTTTACCAGCAATGAATTCAAATCGCCGGGCGGAATCAGCTTGCCAATCGCGCCGCCCAGCCAGTCCACCATCGCCTGCAACGCGTCCATCGGCAGGTGTGCGAAGGTGAAAATGCTCTGGAACATCAGCGTCATGATGCCGATGAAAATCAGCGTGCCCCAGATTTTGTGGGTAAGAACGCGATCCAGCTTGTCGCTGAACGTCTCGCCCGGCGGCGCGAGTTCGGAGGTGACCGCCTGCTGGATTTCCGCGATGCGCGCATATCGCCACTCGATGGGCGCGCCGCGCCAGTCTATGCCGTGGTTTTCCAGCCGCTTGCGGGCGGCAGCCACGGCGTCCTGGATTTTTTGCGGATAATGTTCCTTGGACGATGCCAGCGCCTTTTCATTGCTCAACAGCAGCAACGCCTCCGCCGTGGCCTGCATCCGCCGTTCCTGAAAAGTCGCCGCCAGCAGGTCGGCCAGGCCGGTGGCTTCAATCCGAAACAATCCGGGCAACTGGCAAAACAGCTCAGGCTTCATCACGGGCGGGCTTTGAACGGCGGCGATGATTTTTGCCCGCAGTTCCGGCACGCCGACGCCATTGCTGGCGACCACCGGCAATACCGGCACGCCCAGAGCTTCGGTGAGTTTCTTTTCATCAATGCGATGGCCGTTGGCTTCCGCCACATCCACCATGTTCAGCGCGATGAGTGTGGGATGGCCCAGCTCGACGACCTGGGTGGCGTAATACAGATTCCGCTGCAGGTTCGAGGCGTCCACCACCACCGCAATCAAACCGGGCGGCGGCAGTTCCGGCAGGCGGTTGAGCAGCACGTCGCGCGAAATCTGCTCGTCCAGCGAATTGGGGCTGAGGCTGTACGTGCCGGGCAAATCGAGCACGCGGATGTCGGCCTTGGCGGGCGCGCCGAGCAGTTTGCCTTCCTTGCGTTCGACGGTGACGCCGGCGTAATTGCCGACCTTGGCGCGCAGACCGGTGAGCGCGTTGAACAAAGTCGTCTTGCCGCAATTCGGATTGCCCGTCAGAATGACGTAGGGGTGACGAGTGACGGGTGACGGGTGACGAGAATCGGCCGGCTTTTGGCTGGTTTCCGGCGTTGGGGACGCGGTTTCGCCACTGCGCGGGATTGGTTTGGAAGAATCCATGTTGGACGGACAAATCACTGCGGCTTCATGTCACTTGTCACGTGCCACCTGCAACCTTTACCAGGATTTGTTCCGCCTCGTGCTTGCGCAGCGTGAGGTTGTAGCCGCGAACTTTGATTTCCACCGGGTCGCCGAGCGGCGCAAAGCGAACGAGTTGCACGGCGCTGCCGACCAGCAATCCCATTTCCATGAGGCGCGGACGGCTTTCGGGCGGGAGCTTGATTTCGGCGACGGTTGCCGTCGTGCCCACGGCAACCGAACTCAGCGGCTGGGGAGCTTCGGGCATAAATTTATCGTGCGTCGGCGGGAACGGGTTCAACCAAAATGGCCCTGGCCAGTTTTTCGCTCAGGGCCAGTCGGGCATTGCAGACCTGGCAGATGACATTGGCTTCGCTGCTCAACAGTTTGATGCGTTGCTCCTCGCCGAGTCCAAGTTCGCGCAGCCGGTCGCGCAATTCGGGCGAAGCCACCAGTTCCTTGATGCAAACGGTGGTCCCGGCCTTGACCCGGCTCAGGGGACAGACCTCCGGCCCGGCACACTGGCCCTCGACAACTTTACACGATGCCTCCGACTTTTTCACAGTTCTACAACGTAGGTCAACGGTGGCGGGCGGGCAAGCGGGTTTTTGTCACGGATTCCGCAATTTTTGGCTTCTCGGCTTGAAATGATTCAGGCAGGATGAGCTAAAATTTCGGAAGACCATGTATTTCGGGAAAAAAATTGTCGTGGTGATGCCGGCTTACAACGCGGCCAAAACCGTCACCCAAACCGTTGACGAAGTCCATCAGCAGGGCATCGTGGATGAAATCATTCTCGTAGATGATCGCAGCCGTGATGATACCGTGAAGGTCGCGTCATCGCTGCCGGGTGTGCGTGTCCACGTCCATGAACGCAACACGGGTTACGGCGGCAATCAAAAGACATGCTACCGGCTCGCGCTTGAAGCGGGCGCCGACGTTGTCATCATGCTGCATCCCGATTATCAATACACGCCGAAGCTGATTCCGGCGATGGCCTCGATCATCGCCAACGGATTGCATCCGTGCGTGCTGGGCAGCCGCATTCTGGGCGGCTATTCCCTCAAAGGCGGAATGCCGGTTTGGAAATATGTGGCCAACCGGTTTCTAACTTTTGCGGAGAATGTTTTGCTGGGGGCGAAACTCTCGGAATATCACACCGGTTACCGGGCGTTCTCGCGGGAGATATTGGAGCGGCTCGATTGGGCCAGCAACTCCGACGATTTTGTTTTCGACAATCAGATGCTGGCGCAAATCCTCTGGCACGGCTTCACCATTGCCGAGGTGAGCTGCCCGACGAAGTATTTCAAGGAGGCATCCTCGATCAATTTCCGGCGCAGCGTGAAATATGGCTTCGGCTGCCTGGCCATCGGACTGAGCTATCGGCTGGCCAAAATGGGCCTGCGCCGGCCGCGGCTGTTCAGTTCAATGCCGCGGCGAGGCGCGATTTCTTCCGGTTGACGGTGGTGCGGGGCAGCACGCCGGCCTTGACGGCCTTGTCGAAGGCGGAATGAACGCCCGGCAGCAGCTTGGCGGCTTCGGCCTTTTTGCCGTCAGCCAGCAGTGCGCGAAAACCTTTTTCCAGGCGGTGCAGGCGGGATTTGACGCTGCGATTGTGATGGTGCTTGCGTTCGCTGCTGCGCGCCCGGCGTTCGGCTGATTTCGTGTTCGGCATAAATAAAATTGTACTTTGACTTAAAAGGGTGGCGAATCTAGTCGAAAGCCCGTGAATGTCAATGGCGAAAGCCATGTCATCCGCGCTTTACTTTCGTGCCGTTTGGATGTTTGCTTTTCAGAAACAGGGCGGGAAAAAGTGGGCGGGGATGTTGTTCCGCGAGGGATGAAAAAAAAGTTGCACATTTTACATCTGGAAGACGACCCGGATTTTGCCGAGTTGGTGCGTTCGCTTTTTGCGCAGGAAGGTTCGGACATCGAAATCAAGTGCGTCGGCGACCGGGCGGAATTTCAGACCGCATTGGCCACCCGGGCGTATAGACGTCATCATTTCGGACTATCACCTGCCGTCGTTCTCCGGCATGGATGCGCTGGCCATGGTGCGGGAAGTGGATCCGCATGTTCCGTTCATTCTCGTTTCCGGCACCATCGGCGAACAGGCGGCCATTGAAAGCCTGAAGGCGGGTTCCACCGATTATTTGCTCAAGCAGAATCCCGACCGGCTGCCCTCCGCCGTCCACCGCGCCGTGCAGGAGACGGAGGAGCGGGCCCGGCTCCGGGCGGCGGAAGCCGAATTGGTTCGCCGCGAAAAATATTTCCGCACGCTTACGGAAAATTCGCTCGACGTGCTCTGCATTTTGAACCGGGATGGAAACCTCATTTATGCCAGTCCTTCGGTCGAGCGGGCGTTGGGTTTCAAACCGGAGGAGATGTGCGGCCAACATTTCTCACGCATGCATCCCGATGATCTGCCGCGGGTGCGGGAGGCGTTTCAATTCGCGCTGGATCATCCGGATCGCACGGTGCAGATACAATTTCGCCATCAAAACAAAATCGGTGAATGGCGGCACCTGGAACTGGTCGGACAGAACCGGCTGCAAGACCCGGATATTGGCGGCATGGTGGCCGATTGCCGCGACGTGACGGATCGCTGGCGCGCGGAGGAGGAATTGCGCCACAGTGAAAAACAATATCGTCTCCTTTTTCACGGCAATCCGAATCCGATGTGGGTGTTTGACCTTGAAACCCAGGCGTTTTTGGAGGTTAACGAGGCGGCCATTCAACATTACGGCTATTCGCGCGAAGAATTTCTGACCAAGACCCTTGCGGACATTCGCCCGCCGGAAAAAAATGGCGACGACAAAGCCATTGCGCTGGACACCGCGGATCGCAAGGTCATCTGGCGGCATCGGCGCAAGAACGGCAGCCTCATTGACGTGGAGGTGATCTGGAGTCCGATGGTTTTTGGCGAGCGCTTTGCCGCCTTGACCATGGCTTCCGACGTGACCGGGCGGCTGCGCATTGAACATCGCAACTCGATTTTCTCCAAGCTCGGCCACCGGCTAGTTCCGCCAGCACCAATGCCGCGGCAGCCACGATCATTTGCGAAGCCGCCGACGCGCTTTTTCACTGGGACGATTTCGCGCTCGACTTGTTTTTTGCCGAGCGCGATGAAGTTTTTTCGCTGCTCACCATCACCACGGTTGAAGGCCGGCGGGTGGAAATTCCCGCATCGGCCCAGCCCAAAACCGCCAACGCCCTCGTCAAGCGCGTCATTAAAAAGGGTGCGGAACTGGTGTCGTCCTATGAAACCAAGCGATTATCCGCCGACACCATGCTCGCTCCCATCCGCAAGGGCGAACGGGTCATTGGCTTGCTGTTTGTTCAGAACCACACGCCCGGCACCTACAACCAGGGTGATTTGGAAGTGCTCCAGACCCTGGCCGACCAGTGCGGCGGCGCGCTGGAACGCGTCCGCGCCGAGCAGGACTTGCGCGAAAGCCGGCAGCGCTTTCGCGATCTGTTTGAGAACTCGCCCGATGCCATTTTTGTTGAGGACATGGACGGCACGGTGCTGGACGTCAATTTTGCCGCCTGCGTGCTGCACGGCCTGACGCGCGAACAATTAATCGGCAAAAATGCCCTGAACGATCTCATTCCGCCGGCGCGCCGGGAGAATGCCCGCCGCGATTTCCAAAAACTGGCGGGCGGCCAATTGTCCTGGGTGGAGGGGGAAAGCCTGGCTGCCGACGGCAACATCACACCCGTCGAAGTGCGCGCCGGCCGGGTGGAATATAACGGCAAACCCGCCCTGCTGTTGCACGTGCGCGACATCACCCAGCGGCGCGCCGCCGAAACGGCGGTGCAAAGTTCCGAGATGCTTTTCCGTTCCGTTTGGGATAATTCCGTGGATGGGATGCGGCTGACGGATGAAAACGGCATCGTGGTTGCCGTCAACCGGGCCTATTGCAAATTGTTCGGCCTGGAAGCGGAACAGTTGGAAGACAAGCCGTTCACCATCGTCTATGCCGAATCCGAAAATCCGCAGGCCATGCTGGAGGGGCATCGTGAACATTTCCGCGCCCGCACGGCGGTGCATAAAACCCAGCGCCAGTTCAAACTTCACAACGGCCAGGTGACGGTGTTGGAGATCACCGATTCGTTCATTGAATTGCACGGGCATCCGCTGCTGCTCTTCAGCCTGTTTCGGGACATCACGACGCAACGGCGATTGGAGGAACAGTTGCGCCAGTCGCAAAAAATGGAGGCCATCGGCCAGCTCGCCGGTGGCGTTGCGCATGATTTCAACAACATCCTCACCGTCATTCACGGCCATGCCTCGCTGCTGGCGTCCTCCGAGCTGGAGGAATCGGCGGCGCGGTCCGCGCAGCAAATCACCCAAGCCGCCGAGCGCGCCGCCGGCCTGACCCGGCAATTGCTCACGTTCAGCCGCCGCCAGCTCATCCAGCCCCGGAAGCTGGACATGAATAAAATCGTCGGCAACATGACCGACCTCCTGGGACGGCTTTTGGGCGAGGACGTGTCGTTGCAATTAAATTATTGCCAGTCGCCGGCCACCGTGGAGGCCGATGTGGGCATGATGGAGCAGGTCCTGCTCAATCTGGCCGTCAATGCGCGCGATGCCATGCCCAAGGGCGGCCGGCTGTCCGTGCGCATCGCCATCGTGGAAGTGAACGAAGCGCATGTCCAACACCATCCCGAGGCGCGCGTCGGACAGTTCGTCTGTGTCAGCAAAACGGACACCGGCAGCGGCATTCCGCCGGAAAATCTGCAGCGCATCTTCGAGCCGTTTTTCACCACGAAGGAGGTGGGCAAAGGCACCGGTCTGGGCCTGGCCACGGTTTATGGCATTGTCAAACAGCACCGGGGCTGGATCGAGGTGGAAAGCACCCTCGGCAAAGGCACGACGTTTCGCATTTACATTCCCTATGCGGGTACGGAACCCGTCGAGGCCGAAAAGCCGACCACCCAGATCACCGTTCGCGGCGGCAGCGAAACCGTTTTGCTCGTGGAAGATGAAAAACCCGTGCGGGAACTCGTGTCGCGCGTGCTCCAAAAATACGGCTACAAAATTTTGGGGCCGACAACGGCAACGAGGCGCTTCGGATTTGGAGCCGGCACAAGGACGAAATTGCCCTGCTGTTCACCGACCTGGTGATGCCCGACAACATGAACGGCCGCGAATTGGCGGAACAACTGTGGGCCGAGCGGCCCAGGTTGAAGGTTATTTTCACCAGCGGTTACAGCGCCGACATTGTCGGCAAGGATTTCAAGCTGGAACCGGAATTGAATTTTTTGCAGAAACCCTACCAGCCCCAGATGCTCGCGCTGGTCGTGCGCCGTTGCCTGGATGACAAACGGCCGGATAGAACGGCTTCCCGCGCCGCACTTCCAACTTTTCTTCGCGCGCATCCTTCGCTTAAACTCAGCGCATGATTATCGCGCCCTCGCTGCTCGCCTCCGACCACGCCTGCTTCGGCAGGGAAGTCGCGCGCGCCAACAGTTCCGGCGCCGACTGGCTGCACCTCGACATCATGGACGGCCATTTTGTGCCCAACATTTCCTTCGGCCCCCAGGTGGTCCGGGCGATCCGGCCGCTGACAAAATTATTTTTTGACGTTCATCTCATGTGCTCGCGCCCGGACATTCTGCTGGAGCCCTTCGCCCGGGCGGGCGCGGATGAAATCATCGTTCACGTCGAACTCGGCGAACAGGTTGCGTCACTGATCTGGAAAATCAAATCGCTCGGCAAAAAAGTCGGTCTCGCCATCAACCCGCCCACCGCCATCGCCGGGGTCCAGCCGTATCTTGATCAAATTGATTTGCTGCTCGTGATGACGGTGAATCCCGGTTTTGGCGGGCAGGAATTCATTCACGAAACGCTGCCCAAAATCCAGCAGGCCGAGGCGTGGCGGCGCGAAAGGCAATTGCCCTATCGCATCAGCGTGGACGGCGGCATCAATTTCCAGACCGCCGCCGAATGCGCCCGCGTCGGCGCGGACACGTTTGTGAGCGGCACGACCTTGTTCGGCGCGCACAATCTCAAAGCCGCCGTCAAAAAAATGCGCAAGATTGTCAACGCCAACGACCCGGCGCTGGCGGACTTGAAGGTTTGAACCGGATTCAAGCCGGACAAATCTTTTACAAAACTTTTACGCGGCCGGAACAACCTCCGGGGTCCTTTCGTCTAAGGTTTCTTGAACGAAATGCCATGCCATCGAGTCAATTGAACCGACAGGCATTTCCAAGCTGACCATTCAACATTATGAAAACGACCATCGCCATCTGCGGCGCAGCATGCATTTCCATCGCTGCGATCTTAAACACACGCGCCGACATCATTGCCGGCCCAATTGCCAACCCGGCCAACGGGCATGATTATTATCT
>CAWHLR010000013.1:0-106178 GCA_963830235.1 uncultured Verrucomicrobiae bacterium | reverse complement strand
ATTGTAACCTACTAGACTTTCAGTTTCGTATTGCTCGGCAGGGGACTCCAGGCTAGGCAGACGTCCCTGCTCCCTTACATCGAGCAAGCGGAACTGTTCGGCCGGATCGACCTGGCACGGCCGTGGGACCACCCCAGCAACGCCGAGCACTTCCGAACGGTCGTCAAAGCTTATCAACACCCGCTCGTGCCTCCGACTGCTGTGGCTGGCCCGGCCCTGACCACTATGCCGGCAACGTCCACGTCCTCGGCGGTGATGTGCCCTTATTTTTCGAACAGATCCAGGACGGGCACGGGCTGTCGCAAACCATCCTCGCCGGCGAGGCCACGGGCAACTTCCGCCCGTGGGGCCATCCGACTGCCTCGCGCAATCCGCGCACGGCCTCAACCGTGGCCCGGATGGTTTCGGCAGTCCCTCCGGCACCGCACCCCGACGCAGTTCCTCATGGCCGACGGCGGCGATGTCGTCCGTTCACGACCGACACCGATCCCGAGTTCCTCGGCGAGCCCTCGTCGTCCCTCCCCCAGGAAGTGACCCGTGAAAGCGACCAACGTTCGCATCGAGGAGGTCTCCTTCTCCTACGAAGATTTCCGCTATCGCACTCCGATCAAGTTCGGCGGCATCGCGCCGATCGCGCGACCCTCCTCAACGTCAACTGTCACCATCCGCACCCCCGCCGGCAAGATCGGCCGGGGCTTCGGCTCGATGCCGCTGGGCAACGTCTGGTCGTTCCCATCGCAAGACAGCTGACCTACGATCAAACCCTCGCCCTGATGAAGGGGGTCGCCGAGCGCGTTGCCGCGATCATCAGCGGTTGCAGCGAGGCGGGGCATCCGATCGATTTGACCTCGGCGCTCGAGCACGAATTCATCAAGGCCGCCGCGCGATTTCGCCGGAGATTCCGGCTGCGCTCCCCCTTGCACGCTGGTTGCCGCCAGCCCGTTCGACGCCGCCTTGCACGACGCTTTCGGCAAGGTGCACGGGCTCAATTGCTATCACACCTACGGCCCCGATTTCATGAATCACGATCTGGGCCACTATCTCGGGCAGAATTTCATGGCAAGCGCTCGATCGCTACGTCCGCAAGTCGCCGCAACGCGGATGCCGCTGTATCATCTGATCGGCGCTCTTGACCCGCTGGAAGAAACGGAGATCGCCCGGCGGATCAACGACGGCCTGCCCGAAACGCTCGGCGAATGGATTCGGGCCGACGGCCTGACGCATCTCAAGATCAAGCTCAACGGCGACAATCTCGACTGGGATGTCGAGCGCGTGGTCGGCGTCGATCAGGTGGCCGAGGCGGCACAACGCCAGCGCGGCGTCGGGCAATGGTGGTATTCTCTCGATTTCAACGAGAGTGTGCCGACGTCGATTATCTGCTCGATTCCTGCGGCAAGTGAAAGCACGCCGGCCCGACGGGCTTCGAGCGCATCCAGTACATCGAACAGCCGACCGCCCGCGATCTGAAGGCGAATCGGCAAAACGTGATGCACGAGGCGTCCAAAATCCGCCCCGTGGTCATCGACGAATCGCTGATCGACCTGGAAAGCCTGAACTGGCCCGCGAAATGGGCTACACCGGCGCCGCCCTCAAGGCGTGCAAGGGGCAGACGCAATCGCTGCTGTTGGCGGCGGCGGCGCAGGAATCGGCATGTTCCTGTGCGTGCAGGATTTGACCTGCGTCGGCGCATCGCTGATCCACTCCGCCGGCCTCGCCGCCCACGTCCCGACCGTCGCCGCCATCGAATCCAATGGCCGACAGTATTGCCCGGCCGCGAACGAGCCGTGGGCGAAAAGCCACCCCGGCATCATGCGTATCAACGACGGCATGATGCGGACGGGCGAACTGACGGGGCCAGGACTGGGGGCTGTGCCGTAGGTCAGGCTTTCCAGCCTGACTCTTCTCTGCTAAAGCTCAGGCGTGCGGGCTGGAAACCTAACCTCGAAGCGCGTCAGGCTGGAAACTTCTGACCTACGAAAGCGCAGTTCAGGCTGGAAAGCCTGACCTACGGGAGGCGCCGCTCAGCTGGAAAACCTGACCTACGGAAGCGCGTCAGGCTGGAAACTCTGGTCTGGCTCAGTCCGGCAGCGGCTTGCCGCGGCAGGTCTCGGGCGGCCACAGCCAGATGATGCCCACGCCGACGACGTAGATCAGGCACAGCACCGAGGCAGCACACGGGGCCAGGGTGGCCTCTCCTTCGCCGGCCCTGCGGAACAGGTCCATCAGGTTGCCGAACTGGAGCACGCCGATGGCGGCCAGGACCCGCCCGAAATTGAAACCGAACCCCTGCCCGGTAGCGCACACGCTGGTGCGGAACAGTTCGGGCAGGTAGAGCGGCAGCCAGCCGTAGAACGACGCGGACAGGCCGCCCACGAGGAACATCATGGACAGGAATTGCAAGCCGACATGGTCGTTGAAGTTGAAGAACAGGTACGTCGAAACCGTGGCCGACAGGCACAGGATGGTATAGGCAAGGCGCCGGCCAACCCAGTCGCCGAGCATCAGCCCCCAGGACGGTGCCGACGCAGGCCGCAAGAGCCGCGCAACTGAGCGTAATATTTCGCTTCGGGGAAATGCGGGCCGGCCAGGCTATCGGCCCAGATGGACGCACGCTGAACCGCCCCCAGGTGGCCAGGAGTGGAACGGCGCTCAGGCAGGCCGCCAGCAGCATGCAGCCGCAGGGTGGGCGACCACACTCGTCCGCCCTCCGCCCGTTGCAGATACCGCACGGTCGGATAGAGGTAGCCGCCGGTGATGAGCAGCAAGGCCCCGCCCAGGCCGACGACCAGGCCGGTCACCTGGAACCAGGCCGGTAAGTCCGGCGCCAGCGAGCGTCGGAGGGCGGGCGGTAAACCGGAGTCGACCGCCCTGAACCGATTGGTGGATGGCAATGCCGGCGAGACCCGGCGCTGGCGGACTTGAAGGTTTGAACCGGATTCAAGCCGGACAAATCTTTTACAAAACTTTTACGCGGCCGGAACAACCTCCGGGGTCCTTTCGTCTAAGGTTTCTTGAACGAAATGCCATGCCATCGAGTCAATTGAACCGACAGGCATTTCCAAGCTGACCATTCAACATTATGAAAACGACCATCGCCATCTGCGGCGCGAGCATGCATTTCCATCGCTGCGATCTTAAACACACGCGCCGACATCATTGCCGGCCCAATTGCCAACCCGGCCAACGGGCATGATTATTATCTGCTCTCGCAAAACACTTGGACCCTGTCGGAAGCGGAAGCCGAAAGTCTCGGCGGCACGCTGGCCGTGATCAAGAATGCCGCGGAACAGGAATGGATATTGTCCAAATTTGGTTCTTATGATGGCATCAATCGAAATTTGTGGATCGGACTTCACCGGCAATGGCAGGGCGGGCCTTTCGCGTGGGTGACCGACGCCAGGGTTGATTATTCCAATTGGGAACGCGGACAGCCGGATAATAACGGTGGCAACGAAAGCTACGTCCACATGTTCGGCAAGGTGGGGAATCGGATTCCCGGCACGTGGAATGATTGGTCTGATGTCAATTCGGTCGAAGGCGCGCCCATTTGCGGGGTCGTGGAAGTGCCGGGCAAATCAAATGAAAAATCGCTCACGGAAAATGAAAAAGCCCTGATCGGCGCCTGGTATAACAACGGCGACCCCAGCCAGCCCTGTTGGATTGCCGGCACGGACAATTTAATTTTTGCGATTGACCAGAACAAAGATGCCAGCCGTGTCATTTATACAACGGAAGGTTTTCTGTTTTTCCCCAAGTGGAAACAACATGCGGAAATTCTGAAAGACAAAATTCTGTGGAGCCGGGGTAATTGGTGGTCGCGAAAACCGGCCGAATATAAAACCAAGGAAACGCCTTCGGACCAGGCCGCGCCAAAACTTTCTTCCGGCAGCCTGACCGACTGAAACCGAAACATATCCGGCATCAACCTTGATGCTTGCGCGCATTTATAAATCAACCATTCAAACATTATGAAAACAGCCATCGCACTTTGCAGCGCAGCAGTTTTTTTGTTCGCTGCCGCATTTCGCGCTGGAGCCGACATTATTGCCGGCCCAATCACCAACCCGGCCAACGGGCATGATTATTATCTGCTCTCGCCGGGCAGTTGGACAATGTCGGAAGCGGAAGCTGAAAGTCTCGGCGGCACGCTCGCCATCATTAAAAACGCCGACGAACAAAAATGGGTGTTTTCCACTTTTAGCTCTTACAACGGCGTCAATCATGGCGGACTTTGGATTGGGCTTCATCGGACAAGGCCGGGAGGGCCCTTTGCCTGGGTGACCGATGCCAAATTGGATTATACCGATTGGGGTCAGGGAGAACCCAATAACGTCGGAGGAATCGAAAACTGCGCCCACATGCAAAACGGAGATTCCGCTGCCGGCACCTGGAACGATTTGCCTGACAATGGCATTCTTTTTGGAGTGGTTGAATTGCCGGGCAAGGCAAATGAGCGGTCTCTTTCCAGGCCGGAACGCGCCTTGATTGGCAATTGGTATGAAGGCGGCAAGGTGGAACGGCCTTGCTGGATTGCCGGAACGGACAATGCGCTTTTCGTCATACCCAGCAACAAATTTGCCGCGCGGGCCGGTTTCTGTGCCGACGGTTCCCTGTTCGTTGCCGGCCTACAGACCGAATGGCCGATGACCATGCGCGGTTTTGGCGGCTTCAGTTCCACGCCGGGCGCCAATCCCCAAACCGGCATGCATGGTGAAATCTTGAAAGATAAAATCCTGTGGAGCAATGGCACCTGGTGGTCGCGAAAGCCGGCGGAATATGGAAAAAATGAGAGGTTTTCGGATAAAAACACCGACACCAAATCGGCTGACGCCCCAAAATAATCCGGCCCGGCGCAATCTCTGGCGCTTGGCACGGGAGAATTCTTTTGCCAAGCTCTGTGCGTGGCACAAATCAAATTCGGCACGGACGGCTGGCGCGCGGTCATCGCGGAAGATTTTACGTTTGCAAATGTCGCGCGCGTCGCGCAGGCGGCGGCGGATTACTGGAAGTCTGAAATCTCAAATCCCCAGTCTGAAATTTACAGGTTCGCCCGGCGGGTGGTTGTCGGCTATGACCGGCGCTTCCTTTCCGACCGGTTTGCGCAAATCACCGCCGATGTTCTCGCCGGAAATGATTTTCAAGTCATCCTCACACCCGAACCGACGCCGACGCCATCGGTTTCGTTCGCAGTCAAAAAGATGCGCGCCGCCGGCGGCGTGATGATTACCGCCAGCCACAACCCGCCGATTTTCAACGGCTTCAAACTTAAGTCGTATTACGGCGGTTCCAGCGATTCGGAAACGTGCCAGGCGGTTGAAAGCTTCCTGGACAAAAATCCGCCTCCAATTCCGAACTCCGAACTCCGAACTCCGAATTTCCGTTCAAGACGTCCGTCCGGCGCATTATGCCGCGCTGAAAAAACTGGTGGACTTCAAGCTCATCGCGAAATCAAAACTCCGTTTCGCGCATGACGCGCTATTCGGCGTGGGCGCGGGTTGTTTCGAGCAGTTGCTCGCCGGCACCACCTGCAAGGTCACCACGCTTAACGGAGAACATGATGCTTTTTTTGGCGGCATCAATCCCGAGCCGATTGTGCAAAATTATGCGCGCAGCCAGGCGTTTCTCAAAAAGCATCCGCACGACATCTGCCTGGTGACCGATGGCGACGCCGACCGGGTCGGCGGCATGGATGGCCGGGGCAATTATTTGACGACGCACCAGATCATCTGCCTGTTGCTGCATCATTTGGTGGTCAATCGCCAGGGCAGGGGACGGGTCGTCAAGGCGCTGACCACGACCGCGATGGTGGACAAAATGTGCGCGGCTTACGGCCTGCCGCTGGTCGAGACGGGCGTGGGCTTCAAATACATTTGCGCCGAGATGCTCAAGGGCGGTGTGCTGCTGGGCGCGGAAGAAAGCGGCGGCATCGGTTTTCCCGGCCACATTCCCGAACGCGACGGCATTGCCGCCGGCCTGATGCTGCTGGAACTGCTGGCGACCGAACGGGTTTCGGTAAACCGATTGATCGCCAGGCTGGAGAAACAATTTGGTCCGCATCGTTACGGGCGGATTGACACGCATTATCCGCTCGAAAAGCGCGCGTCGCTGATGGAATTTTTGAAAAACAATCCGCCGGAGAAATTGCTGCGCTCGCCGCTGGCCGGCATGAAAACTTTTGACGGCGTAAAATTTGTCGCGGCGGATTCGTCGTGGCTCATGTTGCGCGGCTCCGGCACGGAACCGGTCCTGCGGATTTACGCCGAGGCGAAGTCGGATGCCGGCGTTCAAAAACTGCTCAAGCTGGGCGTGGGATTGACACGGCATTAAAAATTCAAGCCGGTGCCCGGGTGCATCTTGACACTGTCCTTGTTTGGAGTTCCGCCTTCAGGCGGTTCGGGCGAAATCCTGCGATTTGCCGCGTAAACGCGGAACTCCAAACCCTTTCAACTGCTTCGTTAAGAACAGTGTCAAGATGTACCCCGGTGCCCGCAAAAAACATTTCCAGATCGTTGGATCTGGAAATGTGCTGCGGCGAAGACTGGTGGAGCCGAGGGGGTTCGAACCCCTGACCTCCTGAATGCCATTCAGGCGCTCTACCAACTGAGCTACGACCCCGTCAAAAGCGCACGCAATCTAAAGACCTGTCCGCGGTTGTCAAACTTTTTGCCGCGTTGTTTGGTGCAATACCCGATTGCAATTTACACTCCAATGCCTATAATGGCTGCCTGAAACCAATTTTATGAAGACAATTACATTGACCATTCTTTTATCCTTGGGCGCCTGTCTGGCGGACGGCGCTTCCCAGGCCAAATCAAATCAAACCACCAACCAGCCGGTGGCGGCGCTGGCGGGCACGAACGTATTCAGCAGCGAAACGGCACGCACCAGTTATGCGCTGGGGATGATGTATGGCTCGCGCTGGAAGCAGCAGGGGATTGATATGGATTACGATTGGATGATCCGGGGGTTGAAGGAAGCTCAAGCGGGCGGCCCGACCTTGATGACCGAGCAGGAAGCGAGCGGCGCGTTGAGCCAGTTCCAAAAAGATATTGCCGCCAAACAGGAAAAAAAGATAAAGGAACTCGCCGAGAAGAATAAAAAGGCGGGAGAAGCGTTTCTGGCTGAAAACAAAACCAAGCCCGGGGTCATCACCACGGCGGACGGCTTGCAGTACAAAATCATCACCAACGGCGCCGGCGACACGCCCCAGATGAACGATACGGTGACTGTCAACTACCGCGGCACCTTCATTGACGGCAAGGAATTTGACGATTCCGCCAAGGCCGGCCATCCCGTGAAATTGTCGGTGGGCAATGTGATTCGCGGATGGACGGAAGCGATGATGCTGATGAAGGCCGGTTCCAAGTGGCAGTTGTTTATCCCGGCGGAACTCGCTTACGGCGAACGGGGACGCCCCGGCATCGAGCCGAATTCCGTTTTGATTTTTGATACGGAACTAGTTGCGGTTGATCACCAACCGGCGCCTCCGGCGGGGGCCGGACCGGCCGCGCCGCTCACCAGCGACATCATCAAGGTGCCTTCGGCTGAGGAAATGAAGAAAGGCGCGAAGATCGAGGTCATCAAACCCGAAGACGCGGCCAAACTCCAGCAGTCGCAGCCAGCCAAATAGTTGCCGGCGTTTTGAACGTTCAGGCTGGGGCGGTGTCCATTTCGCAAAGATTATGAAATGGTTGTCAAGGTCACTGGCGGGATTATTGCCGGCAGTTGCGGGCGCGCTTGTCCTGGGTGTCATCTTTCACCTCACTTCGTGGGGCCAGGGAGCCGGGCCGGCCATCAAGGTGGAAACCACGCCCGTCAACCGCGATGCCCGGCTCGGCGCCAGCTTTGCTCCCATCGTCAAGAAGGCTGCGCCCAGTGTCGTCAACATTTACTCCACCCACATCGTTCATATCCGGCCGATGCGTAATCCCTTTTTCGCCGACCCATATTTCCGGCAAATGTTTCCGGACCAGGTCCGCGGACGCACGGTCCGAAAACAGGGGCTTGGCTCCGGCGTCATCATTTCGCCGGATGGTTACATTTTAACGGCCAATCACGTGGTGGATGGCGCGGACGAAATCGAAGTGGCCATTGCCGACAACAAAAAGGAGTTCACCGCCCGGGTTGTCGGCACCGACCCGCCGACGGACGTGGCGGTTTTGAAAATTGACGCAACGGATTTGCCGGCCATCACACTGGGCGACAGCGACCAGTTGGAGGTTGGCGACGTTGTGCTCGCAATCGGCAATCCCTATCGCATTGGCCAGACGGTGACGATGGGCATCGTGAGCGCGCTCGGACGCAGCGGCATCGCCGGCCCCAACCAATACCAGAATTTCATTCAAACCGACGCCGCCATCAATCCCGGCAATTCCGGCGGCGCGCTCGTGGATGCCGAAGGCCGGCTCGTGGGCATCAACACGGCCATCCTTCCCAATGAAAACGGCGGCAATCAGGGCATCGGTTTTGCCGTGCCCATCAACATGGCGCGCCGGGTGATGGAACTCCTCATCGCCGGCGGCAAGGTGACGCGCGGCGATCTCCCCATCCTGATTCAGGACATCACGCCCCGGCTGGCAAAATCGCTGAATTTGACGGATCAAAAAGGCGCGCTCGTCAGCGACCTCTTTCCCAACTCGTCCGCGGAAAAAGCCGGGATCAAATCGGGCGACGTGATCATCGGTTTCAACGGCAAGGACATCACCGACGTGAACAGCTTTCAACTGGCCGTTTCCGAATCCACGCCGGGAAGTTCGGCGGTCATTAAACTGCTTCGCAACGGACATCCGGAAACGGTCACGGTCACGCTCAACGAACTGACTGTTGAAGCGGCGTCCGGCGGCAATGACCAGAAAAAGACGGCTTCCGCCAAACCGATGATTGACGCCCTCGCCGGCGTCACCGTGGCGGATCTGGAGCCGGAGGTTCGGCGGCAGTTGGGCATGCCCCCCGGCGCTCAGGGCGCGGTGGTCTCGAATGTCGAACCGGCCTCAAATTCCGCTGATGCCGGATTGCAGTACGGCGACGTGATTATGGAAATCAACCGCCAGCCGGTGGGCAGTTCCAGCGACGCGGTCAGACTGGGCCGGCAGGCCAAAGGCGATCAAATCCTGCTCAAAATCTGGCGCCGGGTGGACAACCTGGCCGGCACCTACTACCTCAGCGTGGACAACGCGAGAATCGTGAAGTAGGCCGGAATTTGTGGAGGGTTTTGATATGCTGTAGTGTCGAGCCTGTGGCTCGAATGAATCGGCGTATCGCGCCGACACTGCAACCGAGATTTTGACAAACCTCACACGCTGGCACATCCTTCCAAAAGCTGCCTGGCAGCCAGGCTGTTATTATGTCCGTTCAATACAAAGATTACTACGAAACTCTCGGCGTGCCGCGCACGGCCAGCGCCGATGAATTGAAAAAATCCTTCCGCAAGCTCGCGCGCCAATATCATCCCGACGTTGCCAAGGACAAAAAGAAGGCGGAGGAAAAATTCAAGGAAATCAACGAGGCCTACGAAGTCTTGAGCGACCCGGCCAAGCGCAAAAAATACGACGAACTCGGCGCGAATTGGAAGTCCGGCGCGGATTTTCGTCCGCCGTCCGGCTGGGAACATTTCTCCGGCGGCCAGTCTTTTCGCGGGCGCGGCGCCGGGGGCGATGAATTTGAGACCCATTTTGGCGGCACGGGCTTCAGCGATTTCTTCGAGCAGCTTTTTGGCTCGCGGATGCGCGGCGGCGCGGGCGGCTTTGGCCGGGCCGCGGATTTTGCCGGGGAAGAATTCGCCGAGCGCGGATGCGACATCGAGGGCGACATTCTCGTCACGCTCGAAGAAGCCATGCGCGGCTCGGTGCGTGCAGTCAACGTGCGGCATACGGTCGGGCGCTCGGTCAAAACGGAAACGCACCAGGTCAAAATTCCGCCCGGCGTTACCGAGGGCCAGAAATTGCGGATTCCCGGGCGCGGCGAAGCCGGCAGCGGCGGCGGCGAGGCCGGCGATTTGTATTTGCGCGTGCGGCTGGCCAGGCATCCCGACTTCGAGGTCGAGGATCACAATTTGATTTACGAAGCCGAACTGGCCCCGTGGGAAGCCGTGCTGGGCGCGAACGTTTCCGTGCCGGCACTGGACGGCCGGGTGAACATCAAAATTCCGCCCGGCACGCAAAACGGGCAAAAGCTTCGCGTGCGCGCCCGCGGCCTGCCGACCCGCGACGGCACGCGGGGCGACCTGATGGTGATCACCCGCATCGCCGTGCCGGCCAAAGTCACTGACGCGGAGAAAAAATTGTGGGAGCAGCTCGCCCGCGAATCCAAATTCAATCCGCGAAATCAGTCGTGAGCGTTGAAGCGCGAAAACGCCGTCTTCCTCGCGCCGAAAACGTTTATGAAGCCTGAGGAGAAATGGCTGCTGGCGCTGGCCGATCCCGAAGGGGCGCGAGGCCAGTTGCCCGGACGCCGGCTGACCGTGCCGGGGGTCGCGTCGCTCTGTCTGCTGGCAAACATGCACGGGGTTTTGCCCGCCGTGTTGTGGCAGATTGAGCGTCTGCTGCGCGACGCGCCGGCCAAACTGCTCGCCGATAAAAAAATGGTATCCGAGGTGTCGCAGGCCCTGGGGCAGGTGAAAAACCGGCTGGCCCAGCGCTCGGCGATGGCGATGTTTCTCGGCGCGGAGGCTCAACGACTGGTTGGCGAGTTTGCCGCCGCCGGCGCGGAAGCCATTGTGCTCAAGGGCGCGGATTTCGCGGTCCGCCTTTATGCTCACCCCGCGATGCGGACGTTCGGCGACATTGATTTGCTCGTTCGCATGAGCGACGAGCAGGCCGTGGCGGCAACCATGGCGCGGCTGGGCTACGAGTCGCGCGAGCAATCCATGAAACACGCCGATGGTTACTCGGAGCGTTCCTGGGAACATCCGGCCATGCCCGGAGCCATGGTCGAGGTTCATAACAATCTGGTGAATTCTCCCACCGTCCGGCGCGGCGTGTCCGTGCGGCTGGAAGATTTGCCGCTGGAATGCGGACCGGATGGACAACCTCGCGCCACGCCGGCGGGATTGCTGATCATCGCGGCGGTGCATGCCGCGGCCAGTCATGGCTTCGAGAAGGTGCAGCACCTGTGCGACCTCGCGCAGGCGGTGCGAGGCCGTGCCGGGCTGGTGGACGAGCCGTCGTTGCGGGAATGTGTGGCGAAAACCGGCGCCGGTTTGTCCCTGGCCACCGCGTTGGATTTGACCGCGCGTACCTTGAACGAGCCGGCCTGCGCGCAACTGCTGGGGCGGCTGGAGCTGCGCTGGCCGCGCCGGATTGTCCGGCTGCTTATGACGCCGGCGGTGGTGGTGCGGTCGCAGGGGCCGTATCGCCGCGTTGTAACATGGCGGCGGCGAACGTTGCGCCAGATGTTGAAGAGCCGCCGGTGAGTTTGGAGAAACGGTAAATTTCCTTCAGCCGGCCCTCCGCCATGGAGCCTGGCGCGTTCCACGCCACCCCATCAAGACTGACCCACGCATGACCGTGTTGGCGCGTCTCCGAGGCGGTTGCCTCGTCCACGCCAAAGTGCAAACACAAATCCCGGTTTCCCGGATTCATAAATCGAAACTGAAGCAGCGACCGAAAGTAGCACGTGTTGCGCGAACGCAGTCCCGGCAACCGCAGCCAGCGGCGATAAATTCGCGAAACCCGCGTGAAATCCGCGTCGCCGCGCGGTTGGGCGGCGACGCGCGCGAGAAACACGGGCAATTCCGTCCGCGCCAGCCGTGCCGGAGCGCGCAGGATGAAATGGCCGACGGCGAGCCACAACGGCAGGCCGCCGCCGGACATATTCAGCGGTGGAGGTGTTTTCATGCGCGCGCCTCCCCGCCGTTGAAGCGGCGGCGTTCCCGAAGCGAAAAGAACGTTGAGGCAAAACCGATGCGTTGGGCGAGGTGTTTCAGCAACAGGCCGCGGCGCACCAAACCCTGTTCTCCGCGGGTAGTGGCGGCCTGGGCGGCCAGGGGGAACAAACGCATCCAGGCGCCGGCCTCGCGTCCGGCTGACCAGGGCCAGCGGTTGGCATGCCGCAAAAGAAATTGCGCATAACCGCCGCCGTAACCCAGTTGTTGTTTCCAAAGTGCCCGCCAGGTGGAACGATGGCGGTGCATCACCAGGGCCGTGGGCACGTAGAGAATTTGTCCGCCAAACCGCTGGCCAAGGCGCAGGCACAAATCGGCGGTTTCATAATCCTTGAACTCCGGATCGAATCCGCCCACGGCCAGCAGGTCTTCGCGCCGGCAGGCGAGATTGCAGGTCGGCGCCCATGGCATCGTTTCGTGCCGCAGGTACGTCTCCGCGTCCAGCGCGCCGATGAGGTCAATGAACCGCGCTGCTGGGGTCCGGGATTCCAGGCCGATCGTCTTGCCGGCCAGTGCCATCGTCTGGCGGTTGGAAGTTTCGGCGGCGGCCAGCAGGCAGGGCAGCCAGCGGCGCGAGGGAACGCAGTCCGCGTCGGTAAACGCAATCCATTCGCCGCGGGCGCGTTCGATCCCGGCGTTGCGCGCGGCGGCGCGGCCGCGATTTTTTTCCAGACGCACAACCACGGCCCCGGCAAGCTCCGCGGCCTCCGCCGTCCGGTCGCGCGAACCATCATCCACCACCAGACATTCGAAAACGTCGCGCGGCACCGGCTGGGTGATGATCGCGCGGACCGCCTCCGCGATGGCGGCCTGGGCGTTGAACGCGGGGATGACAACGGAGAGGCGCGGGTTCATGCGGGGCGTTCTTTCCGTTTTTCAAAGAACCCAAGCCAGAAATGGCGCACCCATTGGCGGTGATACTGCTCAAATTCAAACCGCTGCGCGCTGATCAACCGCAAAGCCCGGGCCAGGGCGATTACCGGCACCGCCAGATATAACACGCCAATCGTCAGATAGATCATCGCGGAATGCAGCGGCGTCCATCGCAAATGACGCTGATGAATAAGTGCATGACCGGCGCCATGCCAGCGGGCTTGCCGCCAGAGAGCCTCGTCGGTGCAACGATGTTGATGGAACAACACGGCGGATTCGATAAAGCAAATGGCGTTTCCAAACCGTTTCCGCAAACGAAAGCAGAAATCCACGTCTTCGCCGCTGGTCATGGACTCGTCCCATCCGCCAATCGCGATGGCGTTTTCGCGCCGCACGGCAATGTTCATTCCCAAAGCGTAAGGATGCCGCGGATGTTCGGCGGTGTTTTTGCGGGAGTAGCTGGCCCGCGCGCTCGAATAGCGTTCCGCGGCGGTGGCGGGTTTCCAGCCCAGGATCGGGCCGGTGGCAATAATGACCTCCGGATCGGCAAACGCCGCCAACAATGCCGCCAGCCAGCGGCGCGATGGAATTGTGTCGGAATCGGTAAAGACCAATATTTCCCCGTGTGCGTGTTGCAGGCCCAGATTGCGCGCCGCAGCCGGGCCGCGAACCGGCTGTTGCAGAACGGTGGCGCCGGCGGCCCGGGCAATTTCCATGGTGCGATCGGTGGAGCCGTTGTCCACGACAATGATTTCAAATGCGCCGGCGCCGGCCTGATTTTTCAACGCGGCCAGCAACTGGCCCAGGGTTGCCTCGCCATTGAGCACCGGAATAATGACGCTGGCTGCGGGCGGATTACTCATGGCAGCAATCCTCGCAACGTTTCCTCCAGCCGCCCGCCAGTTGAAGAATCCGCAAACGCGTTGTTGCCCACCGTGACGAGCGCTGCGCGAAGCCGGCCAGCCATCGCCGCCGCGCACGAAACCAGCGGGCGGGCGTCCGCCGTGTCGGCGGGAATTGCGATCTGGCGCAGCAGGGTGTTTAATGTGCGAACAGAATCGAACGGTTCCACCGCCAAGGCCGGGCCAGTTTCCGCCCGGGCCAGTTGCACCAGTCCGGCGGGGATGGCGGAATCCAGCAATTGCCCCGGCCAGATGGCCTCCATTTTTACCATGCGCTTTTCCGTCCAGCGCGAGTAACGCGGCCACTGTTCAATCTCACCGATTTCGGGAAACCAGTTGGCCAGCGCGGGATGCAAATGAACGCGGCGGGACAAGCCGCGCGCCACGATGCGGCCGTTCTCTTTTCGCAGCAATACCTTGTCGTCTCCCAGCGTGCGCCAGCCGCGGCCAAGCAATGCGCTGATCAGCGTGGTTTTTCCCACGCCGGAAGGGGCGCAGACCAGGACGCAATCCGTTCCGCCCGGTGGAATCAGCGAGCCGGCATGAAGCGGAGTCCAGCCCTGGCCGGCCCACGCGCGGGCCAGCAGCAACACCAGTTGTTGTTCCACTTCTTCAATCACCGTCTCCCGGTCGGGATGATCGGACACAATAATCCGCGCCTGTTTGGCCGTCTCATCATAGTCCATCCAGACACCGACATTGCTGAACGAAACCAGATGGGTGCCGCGCCGGTCCACGTGCAGCCGGTACGAATGCAAGTAAGCGCCGGCGGGTTTCGGAAGGTCATCTGGAGGCAATCCTTGCCCGATGGTTACGCATACTTCCGTGGCGGGCGCGGGCCAGGGCGCATCATATTGGCTCAGCAACCCATGCAGGCTTTTTTGCAGTGAACATTCGTCAAACGCGAGTGAAAGTTTTACCGGGCCGCACGAATAGGCGGCGGCGCATGGTTCCGGTGCGGTCACGGCGGGAGTCATTCGGCCAGCGGCAAACCAGGATCAAATGCGCTGACCATGATTCGCTGGAGCGGTTCGCGGTGCTTGCTCAACGTGGGCGCCACCCAGGCGGCCACCGTGATCCCGTTGACCGCCGCGGCTGGAGTACTCGCGGGTTCGACCAGCCCCTCCGCGATCATCTGGTCAATCAAGGTGTCAATCTCCTGGATGCCCGCGTCGGCAGCGCCCCATTTCCGGCAGGCGCCGTGCACTTCGGTCCGTGTCGCCCCGGTTTCGAACATCTGGGCGATGGCCCAGCCGGTGGGATTGACGGAGAAAAAGAATTTTGAGCGCAGGTCGAGGATTACCGCGCCGTCATTCAGCACGGTGGAGACAACGTCGGGCCGCAGCATCCAGCGGTGATTGTTAGTTTGCGAGTGCATGTATTGGTTCTGGCGTCTGGTGTTCAACGCCAGCGTAAAATCCGGCGTAATTTTGTTCCAGCGGGTATGGCTTTGTCAATAAAAGGCCGGCGATTTGATGGACGCAACCCGCCGCGCCGTGCCATTTCTGTTGTCACTCGGCGCATCGGACAATGGCAGACGGCTGACCGTGCCGGTTGGCAGTGCGGAGGATCAAGATTTTTTGCGAGCGGCAGGCTTGCTCATTTTGGCCATTGATGCCGGAGAAGGCCACTTGCGGCGCGCGGTCTTGCCGCCCAATGTCTGGCTTGTCTTTAGAGTTGGGGCAGGAGAAGGCAGATCCGCAAAGAATACATGCATCATCGTGGCGAACCAAGCCACCAACACTGGGAGCAGGTACCGTCCTCCGGCTTCTTCAGAGGTATAACCAACCGCTTCAGTTAGATTCTTGATGTTGACAATGCTGGCAAACACGCCACTCAACGCGACCGTGGCGCCGACAAACATCGCGAGCATCCAGAGGATGACTGGCCGCCGCGCGGGAGCGGCAAACCAGAGCGCCACCGTCATCAGCAGGCAAAGCCATGCCAGCCCTAGTGTCGAATGGTTATACAACGATGAAAAGCCATCCCACTTGCCGATCCAGTGGAACCGTCCACCTTCGCCGCTCCAGTTGGCGAAGCCGGGGCTCACAAAAAAACGAACAAGCTGCATCGCGACGATGTCAGGCCAGTTTGAAAGGGTGGTGCCAGGGCTGTGCGCGGCATAACCTGCCCAGCCTGATTCATAGTTCAAAGCCGGGATCTGGATGCGCAGGCAGATAAAGGGCAAGGCCGCCAAAAAACCAAAGGATAGCGGTGGCCAGAGGCGTGGCAACGGTTTCAATGAAGGTCGTGCCGAAGGCAGCAGCAGCATCCAGCTTCCCACCAGCGCCAGAAAAATGAAGCCCTCCAACTTCGTCATGGCCGCTCCCAACAATAGTGTCAGCCCCAGCCCCAGCCGGGCGGGGTTTTTCCCGGCCAGCCAGAGGGCGCATTGCACGAAGCCCATGACGGTGAAGAAGATCATCGGCAGCGTGCCGCCTTCCCACTGGGCGTATTTTTGGGTAACCGGCAATAACAACAAACCCAGAAGAGCAAATGACGAAACATGCCGCCAGTATTTTGGGGCATGGGTCATCGAGGCCAAAGCGGCGATCAGCAACAGCAGCATCCAGGCGGGCCAGAACTTGGTGACAAATTCATCCACATGACCGAGCGAGTCATACGTGGCTGAATACAGTGAAGGCAGGAGCGTGGGATAATCAAGGTGCGCATACGCCAGGCGCGGATTGGAAAACCATTGCACCAGCTCGTTTCCGGTGTAGAGGTGCATGATTTTTGCCTTGAGCATCCACCTCGTCGCGTCGGGATCGGCAAGCCCCTGCAGTCCGGCGAGACGGAAGAATATCAGAGATAATAACAGTCCAATGATAACGAAGCCGGCTGTAATGGGGCTGCGGATCATCTTCCTGGAACTGGCGGCAATCCTGGCCGAAAGGACTTTGCGGTCGCGCCATATTTCTGCAATTGCCCCAAAGGCAGTTGCCACCAGAATCAGCCCTTGCCCGTGAAAACCGCACAATTTAATGCCCAAATCAAACGCCGCCACGGCCATCATTCCCAAGCCCAGGCTGCAAGCCAGTTGTTCCGGCAGCGGCATCTGCCCGCTCAGAGCGGGAAACAAAAAGCGAAAGAGCCACATTCCCGCCATTGCCGTCAACAAGGGAAGTAGAAATGCAATGGTCGTGTCGGTTTTGGAGTTAAACCAGGCCGGAGTGATTGGAGACTTCGCGGGAAGGTCTCTCAGTGGTTTCGTCACCAGCTGGTCGCCCGCAAAAATGTCAAACCTTACATCAAATCCGTTGGCAAGAATTTCCTGATCGGAGTCAGATGTTTTGCCCAGAAAGCTGTCCTGGGTTATTCGCGTGATATGATCCAAGCTCGTCCCGATCTCACGTGGAAAGAGGTAATAGGTGAAATAAAAATAATATCCGATTTTGTTATAATTGGTGGGACCCGTCATGTCCGTCATGAAAGCACTCACATCACCAGGCAGCACCAAATCGAGCAACCGGCAGGAACCGCAGACTTCGGTGATTTGGTTGTCTCTTTCCATTATGTCAGAAATCCCCGCCAGGTGTCTTCCCATGAGAAAGTTCTGCGCCAAAGACTCGCACACCCCGTTGTCCCCCCGATCGCAATGTCTTAACTGCCAGAGGGTCGCGAGGCCAGAAAAAGTTACCAAAGATACAGCGACGACTGCGGCCCAACGACTATTCATGGAATTCAAAACGTTTTCGGGTTTAAAATAATTTGTGAACCAAGGCACTGTAGGCAGCACTCCATTTCAGTCAAGCATGGAACTTGAACGCCAACCAGCACGCCGATTGTCACCCATGAACAGAATTATCAAGTGACACCGCCGGTTACCAACGGCGGCAGATTCTAACGCTTCAAAACCATCATTTGACCACGACAAAAATCACCTTTAATTTGAATTCATGGCAAACGCGCCCCAAAAGAAAAAACGCAAAGCAATCATGCTCGGCGTCGGATTGGACAACGACGGCCACAAACGGCTCACCACCGGGCCGAACTTTGCGCTGGTGGGCGGCACGGAGGAGACGCACGAGCAGATGACCGAAAAAGCCATCAAGATCAACGAAAAACTCAAGTCGCGCGGCAAGCAGCTCGAAAACGTCAGCCGCGATGAGTTCGATGACATCGCTCACGAGGTCGGCCTCAAACAAGTCAAACCGGTCAAGCCGCGTTAAATTCAAGTTCGTAGCAGCGGACGTCAGTCCGCTCATTCTTCCAGATGTCAGAGCCGACTCACGTCGGCTGCTACGGTAAATTGAATTTCTCCAGCACCGCCCGCGTTTTTTCCGGTGTCTTGTGTAAAATCGTCTGCCAGCCGCGCGCCGCGCCGCCCGCCACGTTTTCCGGCCGGTCATCCAGGTAAAGAATCTCCGCGCCGCTTCGTCCGGTGAGTTTCTCCAGCGCCTCGTAAATTTTGGCGTCGGGCTTCATGGCTTTGACCTCGTAGGAAAAAATATAGCCGTCAAAATTGCGAAAGAACGGAAAATTCCGGCGGACGTGCTCGATGGCCAGGTCGTTGGTGTTCGAGAAAATGTAGGTCGGGATGCCGCGCCGGCGCAGTCCGGCATGCAGCTCGATCATCGGCGGAATGGCCGTGAAAATGTCCGCGAAAAATTCGCCGAACTCCTCCATCGTGCCGCGAAAACCGATGGCCCGCCGCGCGTGCTCGAAAAATTCCAGCCGCGTCAGCCGGCCGGATTCGTAGTCGCCCAGCAGATGCGAGTGGAAAAAGAAGGTTGTAATCCCGGCCAGCGGCAGGGTGCTGCGCGCGGCGACGCGGGAGACCGCGATGCTGTAATCGAAATCCACCAGCACCTTGCCCAGATCGAAGACGACAATCTCAGGCTTGCTCATGTCATCTCCCTGCGACCTTCCAGCGCCCGGCTCAAGGTCAGTTCGTCGGCGAATTCCAAACCGCTCCCCGCCGGCAAACCATAGGCAATACGGGTTATTTTGAGTCCCGGGCGCGCCAGCCGTTTGGCCAGATAAAAACTGGTCGCGTCGCCTTCCACATCCGTGCCCAGCGCAATGACAATTTCCCTGATTGGTTCGGTGGTCAGGCGCTTTTCCAATTCGGCGATACGCAAATCCTCCGGCTCCACGCCGTCGAGCGGGGAGATTTTTCCACCGAGCACATGGAATTTGCCGCGATAGGTGCCGGACTTTTCGACGCTCAATATGTCCACCGCGCGCTCGACCACGCACACGAGCGACGCATCGCGCCGGGTGTCGTCGCAGATCGGGCAGGGGGATTTCTCGGTCAATGCGCCGCAGGTCGTGCAAAATTGGATTTTTTCGCGGGCTTGGACAATGATGTCCGCCAGTTGTTTCACCACCGCCGAATCAGCCTGGACCAGATGCAAGGCGATGCGCTCGGCGGAGCGCGGCCCCACGCCGGGCAGCTTGGCTAGGGCGGCGATCAGGGCGGTGATGGATTCGGGAAGCATGTTCCGCCTCGTTCTCGTCCTCGTTCTCGTCCTCGGTTTCTCGATTACGAGGACGAGGAGGAGGACGAGGACGATTGTATTTCAGCCGAGTCCCGGCAAATTCAGCCCCGCCGTGACCTTGCCCATCTCGGTGTTGGAAATTTCCTTGGCCTGGCCGAGCGCCTGGTTCGCGGCGGTCACAATCATGTCCTCGAGCAATTGCGCGTCGGACGGATTGAGCGCCTGCGGGTCAATTTTCACCGAGGCAATGGTGCCGTCGCATTTGGCGGTGATTTTGACCGCGCCGCCGCCGCTGGTGGCCTCGACGGTGCGGGCGGCGAGCTGCGCCTGTACTTGTTCCATTTGCTGCTGCATGCGCGCAGCCTGTTTCATGAGTTTGCCGATGCTGGACATATTAAAAAGTTGAGGGTTGAGGGTTGAGAGTTGAGGGGAAAACTAGGCGCGGACTTCCACGATCTGGCCCTTGAAAATTTCCAGGGCTTTTTGAATCAATGGGTCGTTTTTGAAATCGTTTTTGTTGAAGGGGACGGACGCCGATTTTTTTTCCGGCGCGGCGGTCGCGGCAGGCGCAACCGGTTTGGCTGGTTGGAGTTCACGCTTTTGCGTGTCCGCCGAACAAGCTGAAGCTTGAACTCCAACGCCCGCGTTTTGCTTCGCGGCTACCGCAGACGCTTCAACCTTTACAAATTTGATTTGCGCATTGGCGTGGCCGAGTTCGGCGAGTTTGGTCTGGAGCAACGTATGATTGCGCGCGTTGTCCACCAGGCCGAGATGGTCGGCAAATTCAGGATCAAAGCCGATCGTCAGCAGGTTTTTGTCGAACGAAACCGGATTGGCATCCACGAGATAGCTCCGCGTGAAAGGACTCACGCGGCCCACGGCTTCAATCAACCCGGTCCACAATCCGGCCAGGTCGGCGGACACCGGCGGTGCTTCAAGTGGAGCCGGTGTAGAAACAGCTTTGGCAATGGTCGGCGGATCGGAGCGCAGAGCATCGCTCTGCACACGCGGAGCAATGCTCCGCGCTCCGGCGATGGGAGCGGCCGCCGGCACTGCTGGCCCACCCGTGGCGCCGCCGCGCAATTGGTTGAGCTGTTTCAGTACCGCATCGAGGCTGACGGCATTGCGCGCCTCGATGGCCCTGAGCATGGTAACTTCCAGCAGGATTTTCTTGGATGAAATGTCGCGCAGGCGAAGTTCCGCATCGGTCAGCACTTCGAGAATTCGCGTAAGAGCTGCGGTATCAGCCAGACCGGACTGTTCCTTGAGCGCCGCGACTTCGGCTTCCGAAACCTCGAGCAAATTCAAATCACCGCGTGCCACCTGGTAGATGAGCAGGTTGCGGAAATGATTCAGCAGGTCGGAGAGCAGGCGGCCCAGGTCCTTGCCGTTTTGAGCGAGTTCGTTCAACTCGGTGAGCGCGGCCTGGATTTCACCTGCCAAAACAGCCTTGCTCAAACCGAGAATCTGGCTTTGCGCGGCCAGGCCGAACATGGACAACACGTCGGCCTCCTCAATTTTGTCGCCGCAAAAGCTGATGAGCTGGTCAAGCGTGGATTCGGCGTCGCGCATTCCGCCGTCCGCGCCACGCGCGATGGCGTGGAGCGCCGCCTCGTCAATCTTCACTTTTTCCTGTTTCGCAATGAGCGCGAGGTGCTTGGTGATGAGCGCGGAGGGAATCCGGCGCAGGTCAAATCGCTGGCAGCGCGAAAGGATGGTCGGCAGGACTTTCTCCGGGTCGGTCGTGGCGAACATGAACTTCACGTGCGCCGGCGGTTCTTCAAGCGTCTTGAGCAGCGCGTTGAACGCCGCCGTCGAGAGCATGTGAACCTCGTCAATGATGTAGATTTTGAACTGCGAATTGGCGGGTGCGTACTTGCACGTCTCGCGCAGTTCGCGGACCTGCTCGACGCCGTTGTTGCTCGCGCCGTCAATTTCCATGAACGTCGAGCGAGCGGCCCTCGGCGATTTCAATGCAGCGCGAATCCTGGTCATCGAAGCTGGTTTTCGGGCCGCCGGTGCAATTCAGGCATTTGGCAAAAATGCGGGCGATGGTCGTCTTGCCCGTGCCGCGCGGGCCGCAGAACAGGTAGGCGTGCGCGATGCGTTTCTGCCCGATGGCGTTGGCGAGCGTTTGCGTGACGTGTTCCTGCCCGACCACGTCGGCAAACCGCTGCGGGCGGTATTTTCTGGCGATGACCTGATATGACACGGAATTTTTAGTTTTGAATTTTAAGTTTTAAGTTGAAGCAGAGGAACTCAAAACTCAAAATTAAAAACTCAAAATTAAAAAATGCCAGGGTGACCACGGCAGATACGGAGCAAACTACCGTTGCTGCCTTCCGGCCCTGGCGGGGTTCGTAAGTCCACATTCCATGGGCCCTGGCACGGAAAACTTGCCGCAATGTTCATTGGTTGTCGAGACAAAGCGGTGCCGGAGCGTGGAGCATCGCTCCGCATGAACCAAGGACTACAACTTGCGGAGCAATGCTCCGCGTTCCAAAACTTCGCGCTCCGCCGTCTTGGGGCGACATTCTCATGTGTCAAAAAAACAACGATTGCGTGACGATTTTGTTTCGCACGCGGACCGGCTTGGGTTAGACTGCGGGCGGATCACCAAAAAGCGGCTGCCTGCATGGCATGGATTGAACATTTGCAGTCTGCAAACGGGCTTCGAGCGACCGGCTCCGTGGTCGCGGCTTATTTCCTCGGCTGTTTCGCCACCGGCTATTACCTCGTGCGCGCGCGCACGGGCCGGGACATCCGCGAAAGCGAAAGCGGCAACACCGGCACCCGCAACGTCGGCCGGGTGCTGGGGAAATACGGTTTTTTATTGACCGTGCTTGGCGATTTCGGCAAAGGCGCGCTGGCAGTCTGGGCTGTGCGCGAGTGGACGAACAACCAGCACCTGGCCGCCCTGGCCATGCTGGCCGTGGTTGCCGGACACATCTGGCCGGCGCAATTGCATTTTCGCGGCGGCAAGGGCGTGGTCACCTCGTTCGCGGCGCTGCTTCTATTTGACTATCGGGTGGCGTTGACGATTCTCGTTGTGTTCCTGTGCGGATTTGCCTTCACGCGTAAAAGCCTGTTCCCCGCCATGTTCGCCTACGTCTGCCTGCCATTGGCGGACGGGTGGTTCCATCGCGCCGGCTTGACGGCGACGCTGATGGCGGTTTTGTCGGCGATGATTTTATTTGCGCACCGGGGCAATATCGGCGAAGAAATCGCCGGGCTGCTGGCGCGGCGCGGTATTATGCCAAAACCGGAATCAACCAAATTATGAATCCACAGGAACCGCTGGTATTCAAAGTTGCAACCGAAGACTGGGAATTCGAGCAGATTCACCGCCTGAATTACCAGACCTTCGTCGAGGAAATTCCGCAGCACCAGCCGTCCGCCGCCCAGCGGCTCGTGGACAAATTTCACGCCGAGAACACCTATCTGATTTGTCTCGGCAACCAGAAACTCGTCGGGATGCTTGCCGTGCGCGGCCAGCGGCCGTTTTCGCTCGATCAAAAAGTGCCGAACCTCGATTCGCATCTGCCGGCGGGACGGACCATCTGCGAAATCCGGCTGCTCGCCATCGAAAAGAAATTCCGCGGCGCTCGCGGCGGCCAGGTGTTGTCGGGCATCCTCGCGCTGCTCTGGCAGCACGGCGTCGAAAAGGGCTATGATCTGGCGATTATTTCCGGCACCACGCGGCAGACCAAGCTTTACCAGCACCTCGGCTTTGTCCCCTTCGGCCCGATCGTGGGCAGCGGCGACGCGCAGTTTCAGCCGATGTACGTGACGCTGGAAACGTTTGAGGTCACGGCGCGCGAATTTCTGCGCTCGTCGCCCGCGCGCTCATTTCATCCCAGCGCGGTGAATTTCATGCCCGGCCCGGTGACGGTGCGGCGCGAAGTGCGGCGCGCGTTCGAGCAGGCGCCGGAATCGCATCGCAGCGACAGTTTCAAGAAGGATTTTCTGGCCACCAAACAAATTCTCTGCGGACTGGTCCGCGCGCAAAACGTCCAGTTGTTCATGGGCTCCGGCACGCTGGCCAACGACGTGGTCGCCGGCCAATTGTCATTGCTCAAGGGCCGCGGATTGATTTTGACCAACGGCGAATTTGGTGGCCGGCTGGCGGACCAGGCCCGGCGGTTCCATCTGGAATTTGACACGCTGGAATTTCCTTGGGGCCAGCCGCTGGATTTGAACGCTGTCAGGGAAAAACTTTCCGGCCGATCCGCGCACGCCTGGCTCTGGTGTGCGCACTGCGAAACCTCCACCGGCACTCTGGCCGACCTCGACGCGCTCAAAACCATTTGCATGGTGCGCGGAGTAAAATTGTGCCTCGATTGCATCAGCACCATCGGCACACTGCCGGTGGACCTGACCGGCGTTTATCTGGCGTCGTGTTCCAGCGGCAAGGGGCTGCGCGCGTATCCGGGCCTGACCATGGTTTTTTACCATCACCAGGTCGTGCCCGCGCCGGACAAATTGCCGCGCTATCTCGACTTGGGATTTTACGCGCAGGAGAACGGCATCCCGTTTACGTTTTCGTCGAATTTGTTGCACGCGCTGCACGCCGCGGTGAAACGCGTGGATTGGGAACGACGATTTGTTCAGACCGCGAATTTGTCCGCCGGGCTGCGCCTGCGCCTGGCGGAGATGGGTCTGGAGTTGATTGGCCACGGCGCCGACACCTCGCCGGCCGTCATTACCATCGCGTTGCCGCCGGAAATGAACTCGCTGAAAATTGGCGAGGCCATGCAGGAAGCCGGTTATCTCCTGAGCTGCAACAGCGAATATCTGCGCCGCAAAAACTGGATTCAAATCTGCCTGATGGGCGAGGGCCTGCACGAGAAAGTTGTCCCCGTCGCCAACGCGCTCCACCGCGTTTGCTCCCGCGGACGGGCGGTTGCCACGGAAGCGCAGCCAGTCGCAGGTTGATCGCCGTGCTCGAAGCCGGCGCTCCATCGTCGCTAAACTTTCTTCCGCCGCCAGCCCGCGATGAACATTCCGTTGCCGTCCAAATCCTGCGGCCAGATTATTTTTTCCGACGACGGTGCTAAACAACGCCGGCTTCCGGAAATTTCCGGCAATATCAACGGCTCAAAATCCGGCCGGCTCGCGTTGAAATGGTCCACCACTTCCGTCGTCTCCGCGCGCGACAACGTGCAGACGGAGAAAATCAGCTTGCCGCCCGGTTTCACGCTTGGCGCGGCGTTGGCCAGCAGCCGGCGCTGGATTTCCGAAAGCTCGCGCACGTCGTCCGGCGTCGTCGTCCAGCGCGCCTGCGGATTGCGCTGCCACGTTCCGATGCCGCTGCACGGCGCGTCCACGAGCACGCCGTCGAACCTAGTTTTAGTTGGCAGCTTCGCGCCGCCGTCCCAGAACCCGGAGCGATAATTGAACACCTTCGCCCGGCCGGCGCGGCGCTTGAGTTTTTTCAGACGCCATTCCGCGCGATCACTTACCCACAGCCGGCCTTGGTTCCGCATCAAATCGGAAAGGTGCAGCGTCTTGCCGCCTTCGCCGGCACAGGCATCCCACCACGTTTCGCCCGGTTGCGGCGCGCACAACCAACCCACCAGTTGCGACGCGATGTCCTGGATTTCAAATTCGCCCGCGTGAAATTCCGGCGTCTTGAATAGATCCGCCTCGCCGGCGAACACCAAGGCATCCGGCAACAGCGGACTGACTTCCGCGCCGGATAATTTTTGCGCCAGTGCCGCTGCCTGACCGTGCTTGGCGCGCAGCCACAGTTTTGGTTCGCGCTGCAAGGAACGCAGCCAGTCGTCGCTGACTTCCATGCACTCCGCCGTCCACGCGGGCACGGCCTTGGCGCGCAGCTCGGACAACGGGACGCTGGCTTCGTTGTCCTGAAACCGCCGGTTCAACCGCAGGGCGAGCCGCATTTTGGCCTCCACGCCGCGTTCGTCGCGCAGCCAGGTGTGCCAGCGGTAATAAATGAAAACCGTCCGGGCGACTTCCGTGGCGTCGAACGGCGCGAGATCGCGGAGCGACTTGAGCACCTCGCGCAACGCGGCGTCCGCCGGCTTGTCCCTGCCGGCTTTGCGGATGACTTCCGCCGCAATCTCATGAACCGGACGAATCATTGCCCGTAGCATACGCGATTGAGTAGAGAAAGCACAACGCGGACAAAATGGTTTGGAGCGCCGGTCTCCGACCCGGCGCGTTACGGTTCAGTTCATTTTCTCCCGTAAAGTTCTTCGGATAATTGATCCAATAATTTGCGCTCGGAATTTGAAAGTTTTTGAATTCCGACTTGCTGAACTTTGTCGAGCAACTTGTCAATCTGGGCAATCTTTTTGTTCCGCTCGCGGTTTTCGGCATAGCGCCGCGAACGTTCTTCGCCTGCCGGAGAATCATTTCGCTCAATTCGCAAATTCAACAAATGGAGAGGATCGAAAGTAAGAACGATCAAAATAATAAGCGACAGACCAAGTACGGCAGCAAACATCCAAGGCGCAGCGAAGATCAATCCAGGATAAAGCGCAGTGGCTGCCAACAACCCGATAATCGCACCGCCGAGATGCGCATCATGACCGATATTGCCTGACTGCCGACGGTGGGCAATGAACGAGCCAACCAGAAATAGCACGGCGTATAAATATGCCGGAATGCCTATCGGCAACGGGAACATAGTAATTGAACTGCCAGGCAGCAGGAAAATAGAAGCAAAAATGACACCGCAAACTCCACCTGAAGCTCCGAGCGCCCGGTAATCGTGATGCCGATGAATGAAAAGTGACAGCAGCGAACCACCAAGAATTGATGAGAAGTAAATCAGCAACAACGTCCTGGCTCCGTAAATCATTTCAATATTCCCTCCAAAGCTATAAAAGCTAAAAGCGTTGAATCCAAAATGCATCCAGTCCGCGTGGATCAACCCGGATGTAAATACCCGGTCAAACTGTTTGTGAATAAGAATTGCATGTGGATCAAACACCCACCGTTCCTTCAAATCTGGCCGCTGGAAGGCCAATAAGGAAGTCAGCGCTGTAATCACCAACACCACAATTGTCGCTGGCGCAATCATCGATCGTAAGTTTGGAGCGCCGGTCTCCGACCTATGCCTTCGCCATCAACTGGCGCAACACGAAAGGCAAAATGCCGCCGTGCTGGTAGTAATCAATCTCAATCGGCGTATCAATCCGGCAACGCACCGGTACCTCTTCCACCGCGCCGTCCTGGCGCGTGATGCGCAAGGCAAGGTCCTGCTGCGGCTTGAGGTTCGCGTCCAGGCCGACGATGTCGTAGGTCTCCGTCCCGTCGAGCTTCAGGCTTTGCGCCGTTGTGCCGTCCTTGAATTGCAGCGGCAGCACGCCCATGCCGACCAGGTTGCTGCGATGGATGCGCTCGAAGCTTTGCGCCACGACGGCTTTCACTCCAAGCAGGTTAGTGCCCTTCGCGGCCCAGTCGCGGCTGGAACCGGTGCCGTATTCCTGGCCGGCCAGCACAACGAGCGGAACTTTTTCCGCCTGATATTTTATCGAGGCGTCGTAAATGCTCATTTTATTTGGGAGGGACGGCGTGCCGCCGTCCCCAGATTTGGGACTGCAACATGCAGTCCCTCCCATGAACAACGTATTGCCGCCTTCCTCTCCCGCTAGCATGAGGTTTTTTATGCGGACGTTGGCGAACGTCCCGCGCGTCATCACCCGGTCGTTGCCCCGGCGCAAACCATAGCTGTTGAAGTCCGCCGCTTCGACTCCGTGTTCGACGAGATATTTTCCCGCCGGCGATGTCTTCTTGATGGAGCCAGCGGGCGAAATGTGGTCGGTCGTCACGCTGTCGCCAAAAATGGCCAGCGCCCGCGCGCCCTTGATTTCGGCGATGCCGCCGGGTTGCAGGGAAAAATTCGTGAAGAACGGCGGCTCCTGAATGTAGGTGGATTTGCGATCCCATTCATAAACGTTGCCGCCGGACGACGGGATTTCGTTCCACTTTGGATTCTGCGACGCAAAATCCTTGAACAGCCTGCGATAAACTTCCGGCTGCAACGCGGTTTGCATGAGGTCGCGGATTTCCCGCAGGCTCGGCCAAAGTTCGCGGAGATAAACCGGCTGGCCATCCCTGCCCGTGCCGATCGGTTCGTGAGTCAGGTCAATATCCACGCGGCCCGCGAGCGCGAAGGCAACGACGAGCGGCGGCGACATGAGGAAGTTCGCCTTGATGCTCTGGTGGACGCGCGCCTCGAAATTGCGGTTGCCCGAAAGGACGGAGGCCGTGACAAGATCGTATTTGCTGATGGCGTCTTCGACCGCGGCCGGCAGGGGACCGGAGTTGCCGATGCAAGTCGTGCAGCCATAACCCACGAGGTTGAAACCGAGCTGGTCGAGATACATTTGCAGACCGGTCCGTTCCAGGTAATCACTCACCACGCGCGAGCCGGGCGCGAGCGACGCCTTGACGACGGGATTCACGCTGAGTCCGCGCTCCACGGCCTTCTTCGCCAGCAAACCGGCGGCGAGCATGACGCTGGGATTCGACGTGTTCGTGCAACTGGTAATGGCTGCGATGAGCACGCTGCCGTGGCGAATTTCGGACTCCACCCCGCGAAAGGTTCCAGCCGGCACCTGCTCCGAAGTGTGAGGCGCGGGATGCTGGTCGCGCATTTCGGATTCGCTGGGCTCCACGCCCAGCTTGCGATGGCCGTAGCTGTGATCAACGGGCGGATGAGCCTCCCGCGCCGTGTTGACCCGGGCGGTTACATACAAGTCCTCGAGGTGCTTGCCGAAGCCATTGTCCATGACCGAATGTGTCATTGCCTGCAAGAATGCGCCTTTCAGCTTCGGCAGCTCGATGCGGTCCTGCGGGCGCTTCGGACCGGCCACGCTGGGAACCACCGCGGCGAGGTTGATTTCCATCTCCTGCGAGTACGCGATGTCGCCCTTCTTCGGAATGCCGAACAAACCCTGCGCGCGATAATAATTTTCGTAGGCCAGGCAAAGCTCCTCGCTGCGACCGGTGGCGCGGAGATAATTCACGCACTCGGCATCAATCGGGAAGAAGCCCATCGTCGCGCCGTATTCGGGCGCCATGTTCGCAATCGTCGCGCGATCCACCACCGGCAGTGCCGACGCGCCGGGACCGAAAAATTCGACGAACTTGCCGACAACTTTTGCCTTGCGAAGCATCTCCGTGACGGTGAGCGCCAGGTCGGTGGCGGTGACGCCCTCGCGCAACGCGCCGGTGAGATGCACGCCGACAACGTCCGGCGTGAGGAAATAAACCGGCTGGCCCAGCATGCCGGCTTCAGCTTCGATGCCGCCGACACCCCAGCCCACGATGCCGATGCCATTGATCATGGTCGTGTGCGAATCCGTGCCGACCAAAGTGTCGGGATAGTAAATGGTTGATGGTTGAGAGTTGAGGGTTGAGGGAATGGACAGGACACCTTTGGCGAGATATTCCAGGTTGACCTGGTGGACAATGCCGATGCCGGGCGGCACGACCTTGAACGTATCGAATGCCTGCATGCCCCATTTGAGAAACTGGTAGCGCTCGCGATTGCGCCGGAATTCCATCTCCAGATTTTTCTGCATCGCATCCGCGGTGCCGGCAAAATCCACCTGCACCGAATGGTCCACCACGAGGTCCACCGGCACGAGCGGCTCGATGATTTTCGGATTTTTGCCCAGCCGCTGGACGGCGGAGCGCATTGCCGCCAAATCCACCAGCAGCGGCACGCCGGTAAAATCCTGCAGCACGATGCGCGCGACGATGAACGGAATTTCCTCCGTGCGGGATTCGACCGGCTTCCAATTCGCCAGCGCGCGCACGCTGGATTCACTGACCTTTTTGCCGTCGCAATTCCGGAGCACCGACTCGAGCACGAGCCGGATGGAGACGGGCAATTTTGAGACCGGTCCGACGCCGGCCTTTTCCAGCGCGGGCAGGGAATAAAACGATCCCAGAGTGCCATCGCCAGGCTCAAATTTCTGGAGCGTGTTGAATAAATTGTGCGGTACGTTCATTTAATTATTTCAATGAGCAAATAAAATGAAGCCTGCACCCGGAGGTGTCAAGCGAAGCGAGGTTGGAGTTCAAGCTTCAGCTTGCTTTGGGGGACAAGCTAAAGCTTGGACTTCAACCCGGCGCGGCGGGCGCAGATCACTCCACCGCCGGCTCGGGATGCAGCAAATCGGCGATGCGGCGTTCGAGGCGTTCCAGGTTGAGCGGCTTGATGAAAAAATCGTCGGCATGCAACGCCACGGTGCGTTTGGTCACTTCGCTGGAAAGCGCGCTCATGAAAATCACCGGCGTCTTTTTGGTGGCCGGCTGGCGGCGCAGAATTTTGCAGACGGACAGACCGTCGAGGTCGGGCAGCAGGATGTCGAGCAGGATCAAATCCGGTTTGAACTGCCGCGCCTGGCTCAACGCCTCCACCCCGTTGTTGGCCACGATGAATTCGCATCCCAATCCGGCGAGGCGGTATTGCACCAGTTCGATGAAATCAAGCTCGTCATCCACGATCAAAATGCGCGGCACCATGTTGAACAACCTATCCCACCGTGCGTTAATCTCAACGACGGTCCGGTTAAGGTCGGGTTACGAAATGGAAACGCCCGTAACCGGCAAAGCAGTTTCAAATCCGGTGGCAGCCGACGTGAGGAGGCTCTGACTGAATTTACGATATGCGATTTACGATTTACGAATCCACCCGGCATCCATGTGCATCGCGCAAATCGGACAACGTAAATCGAAAATATGGAGCCTCCTCACGTCGGCTGCTACGGGTTTGAAAAAGGTCGTCCCCGCCAAAAACCTTGTTTGCCGCAGGCGGGTGTGGGATAACTCCACGCGACATGCCAACGCGCCAAGGTTCCATCCGACTCTTCCAACTTTTCGGCATCACCGTTTATTTGCATTGGTCATGGTTTCTCGTCGCGATGTGGGCCGTTCAAAGCCGTGGCAGCGCTGATTCCTCCCTCTTTTGGCGCGTCTTGGAATATCTGACCCTGTTTTTAATCGTGTTGATGCACGAATTTGGTCATGCGCTCGCCTGCAAACAGGTTGGCGGACAGGCAAACCAAATCGTCCTCTGGCCGCTCGGCGGCGTCGCTTACGTGTCGCCGCCCCAGCGTCCGGGCGCGATGTTATGGAGCATTGCCGCCGGGCCGTTGGTCAATGTGATACTGCTTGCTGTTTCAACCATAATTCTCCTGATCGGCGGCGCCATGGGATGGGCTGACAGCCTGCCGGAGTTTTTCGGATACATTGCCGTAGTCGCTTACATCAATTGGATCTTGCTGAAATTTAATTTGCTTCCCGTTTATCCGCTTGATGGAGGGCAAATCTTACGGTCGCTTCTCTGGTTTCCTTTTGGCCGGGCACGCAGCATGATGATCGCCACCATCATCGGTTTCATCGGCGTCGCGATAATGATTCCCTATGTAATAATGCAGAACTCCGGCTGGTATTATGTTTTGGCGGCTTTTGTTCTATTTAATTGCTGGGGCGGTTTTCAACAGGCCCGCGCGCTGGCCCGCGTCGCCAATGCGCCGCGTCACGATGGCTTTGCCTGTCCAGCCTGCAAACTTGCTCCGCCCCGTGGCGCCTTCTGGGGTTGCGGCCAATGCCGGAAACCCTTTGACACGTTTGAAACGCGAGGAGTCTGCCCCAACTGCGGCACCCAATTCGCCGTGGCGTCATGCCCGGAATGCGGCAGCCTGCGGCCAATGAGCGAATGGATGACTGCCTCAAACATTCCGCCGAAACTGTGATCCGGTTTCAAAGCTTGGAAATTCAACCGCGAATGGACACAGCGCGGCCGTCACGCGGCTTTACGCCGTGTCCATCCGCGGCTAAAATAAATTTGTGACGACGACTGGATTGAAACCGCGACCGCGCCTGCCGGACTGGCTGCGCATCAAGCTGCCCACGTCGGACAGCTTCGCTCGCACGCACAGCCTGCTCGACGAGTTGAAGCTGCACACCGTCTGCGAAAGCGCGAAGTGCCCGAATCATTGGGAATGCTGGGAGAAGGGCACGGCGACATTCATGATTGCCGGCGACCGCTGCACGCGCGCCTGCGGCTTTTGCGCGGTGTCCACGGCCAAACCGCTGCCGCTCGAAGCCGATGAGCCGAGGCGCGTGGCCGAGGCGACGCGGCGAATGCGGCTGCGGCACATCGTCATCACCGCCGTAGCGCGCGACGATCTGGCGGATGGCGGCGCGGACCATTTCCGGAAAACGGTTGAAGCGGTGCGCGAACTGAATCCGGGCATCGTGATCGAAGTGCTGGTGCCGGATTTCAACGAGAGCGATGCTGCGATTGAAGCCGTGCTGGCGGCCAATCCGCACATTTTCAATCACAATCTGGAAACCGTCCGGCGGCTGACGCCGACGGCGCGTCATCGCGCCACTTACGACCGTTCGTTGAGCGTGCTGCGGAAGGTGAAGGCGAAACGCGGCGGCACGATTTACACCAAGTCCGGCCTGATGCTGGGCTTGGGCGAGAAGGAAGACGAAGTCATGGTGGCGCTGGAGGACTTGCGTTCCGTCGGATGCGACATTTTAACGCTTGGCCAGTATTTGCAGCCGACATTGAAACATTTGCCGGTGGTGGAATTTGTTTCGCCCGAAAAATTTGAAGAATATGGCCGGCGGGCGGGGGAGATGGGTTTTATTCACGTTGCCAGCGGCCCGATGGTGCGGAGTTCCTATCATGCGGACGAGTTCAACCTGCCGTCAGCGCAGGGGTAGGAATGGATTGCGGCGCATAAAAAGAAAGATGGCGGCGCCGATGAGGATGATTCCCAGGCAAACAGCATGACGGTGATGGTCTTCGTCATCGTGCGGGCTTGCTCCAGCGTTTCGGCGGTGCGCTGTTTTTCCAATTCCCTGAATTGCGCCAGTTCCTTGTCGAGCTGTGGCGATGGCTTCCTCGTCTTTAAGCTGGAAGGTAAGCCATTTTTCCTCGGAACGTTTCCATTCCCCGGGCAGTCGCGCCAGTGTTTCGGCATTTGCGGGTTGAAAACCCCAACGGGCCCAAAACGGCGAATTTTCCTGCGTCCACAACCGAAACACGCCGTGATGAGCGGCGATGGTCTGGATGCGTTCCCAGAACAATTCCCGCGCGGCATCCGCCACGGAAAAATCCGTGTACCCTTCGCTGTGGAGCAGGGCATGCTGGCGAATGATTTGAATGCCAATCGCGCCGGCGATTTGTCCATCGGCAGTTACAATCACTTGAAATTCGGTCAGCCGCTTTTCCAATTCGTCCGCCGGCAGCCGCATGGAATGCCAAAGCGACCTCAGACTTTGAAAATCGTCCGTGGTGGCGCGGCGAACACGAAGTTGGGTCGGACTCATCGCCGGTCTTATACCAACTTCCCGGTACTTATTGCAACTGGAGCAGGTAAAAAAGCTCACGGCTTGGATTCACGACATTCGTAAACCTGAAATTGCCACTGGCGTCAAAGGGATTGGTGGACAGGCGCGTCCAGTTCGCGAGCGGCGCGGTGAGGCTCGCGTTCGTGAGGACATAATAATTTCCGCTGAGCGGGCCGTTGGTTCCGGCGACAATAAAATTGGCGCCGGAAAGTGAGACGGAATTAAAATACGGCGCCGAATTGGTGGAGATGATGCGCTGGATGATGGAGTTGTTGCCGCTTTTCAGATTCGCGTAAAGTATGTCGCCGTTGCGCGGATCGTAGCCAAAGGCACACACGCCCACATCCACAAACAGCTGCTGCGACGTGGTGGCATTGGTGCCGTCGTAGATCAACCGCCAGATGATCCCGGTGACGTAATCGCCGAAAACATAGGAACCGCGGAGTTGGGGGAACCGGCTGCCGCGATAGACCACGCCGCCGATGACGCAATTCCCAGGACCACCCAGAGATGTGTGGGCGTAGGTTACAATGGGGAAAATTGTATTTTGGGCCACGGGTTGCCCGTTGGTGACCACGCCGCTGGGCGGGCTGTTGGTTCCTTCCCAGGTTGCCCAGCCGTAATTCCCGCCCCTGGTGATGATGTCCACTTCCTCATATTGATCCTGTCCAACATCGCCGCAGTAAAGAATTCCCGTCGCCGGATCGAATGACCAACGCCACGGGTTGCGCAAGCCGACCGCCCAAAATTCCGTGCGCACTTGATTGGAATTGACCGTCAGCCCGTCAAAGTTGGTTGCGCCAACAAATGGATTGTCCGGCGGAACGGCATAGTTGGTCGTCGCCGCGAACTCCGCGTTGGTATTGGGCGCGAGGCTCCCGGGGAGTTTGTTCACGTCCAGGCGCAACAAACCGGAGAAGAAATTTTGGTCAATGTGCTGGGCATTGCCCAGCGTGTTGTACTCGTTGCCTTCATCACCCACGGACACGTAAAGATAGCCATCCGGCCCAAAGCCCAGGTCCCCGCCGTTGTGATTGCTGGCGCGGTCGTACTGGATGATGAGCCGCGTCTCGGAATTGGGGTCGCCTTGATTGGTATTCGCGGACGAAACCTGGAAACGCGATAAAATGTCGTGCAAGCCGCTGGTGCCATTCGTCGCCTGGCCCATGTAAAAAACGTAGAAGAAACCATTCGTCGCGTAGCCCGGATGAAAAGCCATGCTCAACATGCCTTGCTCGCTGTTGACGTCACCAGATTCGCTGCTGTTGACAACGCTTACCCGGCTCGAAATGTCCATGAAAATTGTCCGCGTGGGATTGGCCAGATTGGTGATGACAATGACGTGCCCGTGTTTTTCGACGATAAACAACCGGTTCGTCTCGCCGGGCGGCGTTGTGATGCACATCGGATTGGAAAACACCAGGCCGGAAAAGGCGTTCGTCGGGACGTAACCCCACGTCGTTTGAGCATGGACCTGCCGGGTCAGGAACAGCAGGCTACCGGCCATACAACCGCACAGAATCCTCCCAGGCATTTTCTTCACACCATCCAATCTGGCCGCAGTATAACATAATGTCAAAGCAATCATGCAGATTGTTAATGGTATTTGCAGGCGCGGCGCCATTTGCTTTTCCCAAGACTTGTGCCACTTTCGACAAAGGATAAAGGCTGATCTGAACTATGTTTAATGGAACTACCAAGCAGTTGTTGGATGCATTGCAATGGCGTTACGCCACAAAAGTATTTGATCCGGCCGCAAAATCCCCGCCGATGTCTGGCAAACTCTGGAGCGCGCGCTCGTGCTCACGCCCACTTCCTACGGTTTGCAGCCGTATAAATTCCTGGTCATTCAGGACGCGGCCAAGCGGGCCGAGTTGCTGCCGCATTCATGGAATCAAAAGCAGGTTGTGGATGCGTCGCACTTTGTCGTGTTCACCGCGCGCACCAAAATGACCGACGCCGATGTAAACAAACTGATCATGCTCACCAGCGATGTTCCGCAAAATCCCCGCCGAATCGCTGAATTTTTACCGCGACATGATGCTCGGCGACATCGTCAACGGGCCACGCGGCAAAGTCGCCCATGAATGGGCGGCGCGGCAGGTCTACATCGCGCTGGGCAATTTGATGACCTGTGCCGCTGTGCTGGGCGTGGACGCCTGTCCGATGGAAGGCCTGAACCCCGCCGAATATGACCGTGTGCTGGGATTGAACTACAGCGGCTACGCGACGGTGGTGGCTTGCGCGCTGGGTTATCGCGCCACCAGCGACAAATACGCGAGCCTGCCGAAAGTCCGCTACGATGCCCGGGAACTCGTGCAGCAAATCTGAGCGAAAATGATCACCCTCCGGAAAGCACAGGAACGCGGTCATGCCAGTTTAGACTGGCTCAATACCTGGTACACGTTTTCGTTTGCAGATTACCACGACGACCGCTACCTGGGTTTCCGCGCGTTACGGGTGATTAACGATGACACCATCGCGGGCGGCGGCGGCTTTGGCACGCATCCGCACCGGGACATGGAAATCATCACGTACGTTTTGAGCGGCGCGCTGGAACACCGGGATTCGATGGGCAACGGCCGCATCATCCGCCCCGGCGAAGTCCAATACATGGCCGCCGGAACCGGCGTGGCGCACAGCGAATTCAATCCGTCGCCGACCGAGCCGGTGCATCTGCTGCAAATGTGGATTTTACCCGACCACAAGGGCGCAAAACCGACTTACGCGGAAAAATCCTTCGCCCAGGCCGCGCCGGGAAAACTATACCTGACCGCATCGAAATCAGGGCGCGACGGTTCCATCCCCATCAATCAGGATGTGGATGTGTTCCTGGGCAAACTTGGCGGTGGGGACAAAATCAGCCACACGCTCAAACCCGGGCGCCATGCCTGGCTGCAGGTGGCTGAAGGCGAAATGGTATTGAACGGCCTGCCGTTGAAAGCCGGCGACGGGGCAGCCGTTTCGGATGAGATCAAACTAATTCTCGAAACCACCAGGCCGGCACAGGTTATTTTGTTCGACTTGAATTGAGTTTTAGGGGCGAATGCATGAAAAGGCTTCTTCGCATAATTGCGGCGATGCTCCTGACTGGCGCCGCCGTTTTTTGGGCGGCGTCCGGTGCGAACCGGGGCTGGACCAAAACGCACATACCGATCAAAACCGTTGATACGGTCACTGGCCTGGAGGGAATTCAATGGCAGGACAAATTTGTTCCGGGCGTTGATTTTCTGGGTGCTGCCCTGCTGGGCGCGGGCATTCTGGCCGGCATTTCCCTTTTTGTTCCTCGAAAATCAAACCACCAACAATCGAAACCGAATAATGAAAACTAAACTCGCCATCATGGCTCTCATTGGCGTGACGGGCATTGCGTTCGCCGCGCCGCAGACGTTTGACTTCAAAGACCCCAAGGGCATCAACAATGCCGGATTCAAGCTCGATGCGCCGCTGGAGGCCATCAACGGCAATGCCAGCGGTATTTCCGGCACGGTGACGTTCGACCGGATAATCCCGGCACGACGAAGGGCAAAATCATCGTGGCCACCGGTTCGCTCATGCTGCCAAACCCGATGCAAAAGCAGCACATGCTGGGCGACAAATGGCTCGATGCGGCGAAGTTTCCTGAAATCAGTTTTGAATCGAAGGAATTCAAAAACATCAAGATCGCTGGCGACACCACAACGGCGGACGTGACCGGCACGTTCACGCTCAAGGGAGTGTCCAAGGAACTAACTGTTCCGGTAAAACTGACTTGCCTGAAGGACAAACTGGGCGAGCGCGTGCCAAATCAGAAGGGCGACCTGCTGGTCATTCGCGCCAGCTTCGCCATCAAACGTGGCGATTTTAATATCAATCCCGGCCAGTACGAGGACAAGGTTTCCGATACCATTGAAATCACCTTGAGCATCGCCGGTGCTTCGCCAAAATAATTATGAAAAAAGTCATGTCAGACCAAGTACAGCCTCACGGCGAGCGGAGACGGTAGAAACGGACGGGATAATTTCTCCATTGTGGATCGCTGAAATAAATCAAGCCGTTGGTGACGGTGTATGTTTTTAGAGGAATCCAAGTGCTGTCCATATTGGTGCAAGCTTCCACCACGATGGGAATGTTCGTTGTGCCTGTGATGTTGAAGCCAAATTGATTGTTCTGCACCCCGAAGCTGGAATCGTTCTGCGCCTGCGGGTTCCACAGCACCGTCGGAAGACCGGTCAACTGGGCGAAATTCCCCAGCCCGTGGTCCCCGGCAGGTAATAGACGGTCGCATTAGTATCACCCAAGAACACAGACGAATTAACGCTGGGGGCATTGCCCTTAAAATAGACGCTGGTCAGATTGGTACACGACGCGAACGCCCTGGCCGATATGGGCCCGAGGTTGGTGACGTTGTTGCCAATCGTGACGCGGACCAGATTGGTGCAGTTTTGGAACGCGCCGCCCCCGATAATGGTAACGCTGTTGGGGATCGTGACGCTGGTCAAGCTACAGCAATATTTGAACGACCCGGCCCCGATGATGGTGACGTTGGCGCCGATCATGACGTTGGTGAGACCATAGCAGTAAGAGAATGTGTTATTTCCGGTGTTGGTAACGCTATTGGGGATCGTGACGCTGGTCAGGTTGGGGCATTGATAGAATGCGTAGTTTCCGATGCTGGTGACGCTGTTGCCGATCGTAACGTTGGCCAGATTGGTGCAAAATTGAAACGCATATTGCCCGATGTTGATGACGCTGTTGCCAATCGTGACGTTGGCCAGGCTGGTGCAGAATTGAAACGCATATTGCCCGATGTTGGTGATGTTGTTGTCAATCGTGATGTTGGTCAGGATGGTGCCCCAGAATGCATATTGTCCGATGCTGGTGACATTGGTCCCGATCGTGACGCTGATCAGACTGGTGCAATGAGCAAACACAAAATCCCCGATGCTGGCGATGTATCGGGGATTATGATGCTGGTTACGCTGGTGTGTAATTCGAACGCATAGTTCCCGATACTCGTGACCGGCAGGCCATTAGTCGTGCTGGGGATGGTCACCGCGCCGTCGGAACCGGTGTATTGGGAGATGTTGAGGGAGCCGTCGTTATTGGTCGTGAAAGTGAATTGAGCCCGTACCACGGCGGGCAGCGTTAGCAGCAACAGCAGCGGCAGCAGTCTCATGACGCAGGTGGTTTTAAAGCGCCCGGCCAGCGTGTTCGGGTTGGTGGTGTTTGAAAAGGAATTCTGAATTTTCATATTTTGTCCGGCTTGATGCGGGTGGCGTTCTAATCCTTACCCAAGCTTTGCTCGGTACTCAAGCTAAATTGCGGGATTGAATCAAGATGGGCGCATCTCAGTTTCTTGCAGAGCTATTGTTCTCATCAGCCCCCGGCTTCAGCCGGGTGAATCGTGTGCGGAGAAAAGGGAAACGGTTTCAACCGTTTTCTGCTCCTGCGGCCACAAAGCCGTTGAAACGGCTTGGAGCCGCATCGCCAGCACCCACCGGGCTGAAGCCTGGTGCTAATGAAAGGTTGCAAGAAAGTGAGATGAGCCCATCAAGATTTAAATCATTGCCAACTTCATGGATTACCAACCCTGATGAATCCAGGTGCATAGTTTGATAGTCTCTGGAAAAGCGGCGGAGGGCCGCCGCAGTCCAAGACGCTGGTGCGCGACACGATGATCCCTAAAATTCGCGAAGCGTCTTGGACTGCGCCAGCCATCTGGCGCTTTGTAAACAGACGAAATGTCCGCCGAATTTCCGCATGAACTTTTGTGCGACAAAGACAATATGAACCGCAATAAAGCTCGTCGTCAACTAGCCAGCGGCCGGATTAAACCATCCAGCCGGGTTGCTACGCATCCAGCCGTTTGACTTCCACACCCACGATGCAGACATCATCCTCGAATTCGGAATTGGTGGAGAATTTTTTGATTTCGTCCAGCAGCCCCGTGAACAACTCGTTCGTCGGCAGTTTGACGCGCTGGCGGACCGCTTCCAGCAGGCGCTCGGGGCTGTACGACTCGTTGTTCGCTCCTTCAGCTTCGATCAACCCGTCGGTGAACATTGCAATCACATCGCCCACCTTCATCGGACAACGGTAAGTGGGGAATTGGCCTTCGGCAAAAAGCCCCAAGGCCGGGCCTTTTTTTTGTCCCGGGTTGTGCCCCAGCCATTCGACCGTGCCCGGCTGCCGGTGCAGGAGTATCGGTTCGGGATGCGCCGCGCTGGCGTAGCGCAACTCGGCGCGGGCCACGTCGGCAATCAGGTAAAAGGCGGTGGCATACATGGTGGAGCCGGTTTGGTTGAAGACGCCCGCCACTTCGCGGTTGATCTGGGCGAGCAGTTCGCCGGGCTCGGTCGTGGCGCTCAAATCCACCACTAGGGCGCGCATCATGGCCGTCACCAGCGCCGCGCGCACGTCATGGCCCATCACGTCGCAAATGAACAGGCCCACGGCCGTGTCCGAAAGCGGGATCACGTCGAAGAAATCACCGCTGACGGCGCCGGCCGGGAAAAAGAAGCTGAAGAACTCCAGATTGCTTTCCGCGCGCGGCTTGTGGCGCGGCATGCAGGGGAATTCGTGCGGCAGCATGGCCAGTTGCAACTTGCGCGCCATTTTCAATTCCTCCGCCGTTTGCTTGTGTTTCTGTTCCAGTTCCTGCGTGCGCTCGGCGAGCGCCAGCTCCACTTCCTTGCGTTTCGTGATGTCATGGCCAATGCCCACCAGACCGACAATCTTTCCATCCTGATCGCGCAGCGGCAGTTTGCTGGTCAGCAGCCAGCGTTTCCGGCCGGCTTCGTCAAAGAAATGCTCCTCCCGGTTGATGACCGGTTCGCCGTGAATCACCTTCTGGTCGTCGTCATAAAACATTTTGGCAACGTCCGGCGGGAAGAGATCAAAATCGCTTTTGCCGATGGCCTCGGCTTCGGTTTTGCAGCGGAGGTTTTTGAGGTCGGCCGGATTGGCCATGGTTTTCCGTCCGGCGGCGTCCTTGGCGTAGATGGCATCCGGCAGGTTGTCAATCAGCGTGCGCAACAGGAGGCGTTCCTTGGAAAGCTCGATCGTGCGCTCGGCCAGGGTTTGCTCGATCTGCCGGCGTTCGGTGATGTCGCGGGAAATGCCGAACGTGCCGGCGATCCGTCCCGCTCCGGTCCCGCAACGGCATTTTGGTGGTGGACACCCAGGTCACCCGGCCATCCGGCCAGGTTTCCTTTTCTTCGATGCCCACCAGCGGCTGGCCGGTCTGTATGACGCATTGTTCGTCGGCCAGCGCCTGTTGCGCGTGAGCCGGTTTGAAAAAGTCCGCATCCGATTTGCCGACGACCAGATGGGGATCAGCCAGGCCGAACTTTTTTGCCTGGGCCCGATTGATCATTATAAACCGGCTCGCCGTGTCCTTGAAATAAATCGAGTCCGGGATGTTGTCCATGAGCACCTGCAACAAATGGCCGGCCCGGCTGTGTTCCTCCCGGATCAAGTGGCGTTCGATGGCATTGTGGATCGTCCGGGCCAGGATCGGGCCGGTTAACTCCGGCTCGATCAAATAATCCTGCGCCCCCAGCGACATCATGGTGGCCGCCAGTTCCTCCTCTGCTTTTGCCGCCAGCACAACGATGGGTGTATGGGGCGCCGCTTCGTGGATTTTGGCGAATGCCTCCGCACCCCGACCATCCGGCAGCGACACGGACATGAGCACCAGGCTGACGCGGGTGGCTTTCAATTGGGCCAGCCCGTTCGCCAGCTGATCGGCGCAAATAACCTCAAACGATTGTTTGCGCAGCAGCCGCAGACACTTGGGCTGGTCGCCGACGAGCAAAACTCCAACGGATGGGTTCGACATAGTGTTTAATGTTGTTTGTTTGCCGGTCCAATCAGCATTTTCCAATCCATCCACGCTCGGTGGAAGCGCGGTGTGCGGCGTGGTGATTGCCCATGCAGATTGACTGTGCGCGTAAAAGTCGTCGCCTCACGCGGTAAACATCGTAAGCCGCGGCGGATTTTAGGCAACTGGAAAAGTCCACAACCGCCCGGACACTTCTCAAAGCATCCGGTTCAGCATCTGAAACCCAACGTAAAACATGTAACCAATCAATGCGGCCACAATCAGCGACAACGCGACCCAGAATGCGCGGTAAAAAAATCCCTGCGACTTTGCCGCGGGCCGGCCGCAATGCGGACAACGTTTTTCGTTCAACCTGACCACCCACCGCAACCCGGACATTTTGTCTCGTCCTTTTCCGCCGGGATATTTTGCGTTGCCGATGAATCGTCGTTGTTCATTCGCGGTAAACTAATTCAGCCGATTGCCCTTCGTCCAGAACCAAGCGAGGCGGAGCAGAAATCAGTATTCCGAGGCCGAAAGCAAAACCCTAATTCATAAACCATAATGACTAAAAAATGCTCAAATGACCAAATGTTTCATGCGTCGGCTCGGTTGCTCATTCGAGCTTGGGGCTTCTTTCGTCATTAGGATTTAGTCATTCGTCATTCAATGGAAATGCACGCCTCCTTGATTCGATGTTCGATGTTATGTTCCATTCTCCCAGCTTGCTTCAGCCGGGCTTCGTTCATAAAGTTGGCCAACAATGGATTGGATTGATCGAATTTCCCGGTTCTGGCCGCACCTGGCCGCGGGCTTTGATTTTCTGGCCGCGTTGCTGGCCTCGGTCCATGCCTTGCTCCACAAACGCGATACCCGCGCCGCCACGCTTTGGATTGGCGTCATCTGGCTGATGCCGCTGTTGGGTCCGATTCTTTACCTCGTGCTCGGCGTCAACCGCATCCGCCGCCGCGCCGTTTCGCTGGGGGTGCATAAAACCATCCAGGGCCGGATTTCCCAAAACCTCGGCGAACCGCAACACGAAGGCGCGGAACACCTGAAAATGCTCGCGCGCGTCGTCGGCCGCGTCGTCGCGCAACCGCTCACGCCCGGCAACCGCGTGCAGCCGCTCGTCAACGGCGACGAGGCGTTTCCGGCCATGCTGGCGGCGATTGAATCCGCGACCCAATCCATTTCGCTGGTCAGTTATATTTTCGACAACGACGCCAGCGGAAAGCAGTTTGCCGCCGCGCTCGGTCGTGCCGTCAAACGCGGGGTGGCGGTGCGCGTTTTAATTGACGCCGCTGGCACGCGCTACTCGTGGCCGCCCATCACCCATGTTTTAAAACAGGAACAGGTTCCGTTTGCCAAATTTCTGCCGGCTTCCCTGCTCACGCCGTGGCGCGTGGCCACCGTCAACCTGCGCAATCACCGCAAAATTCTCGTGGTGGACGGCCAGACGGCTTTCACGGGCGGCATGAACATTCGTCAGGGCAACGTGCTGGCCGACAAACCCAAAAGCCCCGTTCAGGACCTGCATTTTCACGTCGCCGGCCCGGTGGTGACGCGATTGCAGGAGGCGTTCACCAACGATTGGGCGTTCACCACCGGCGAAGTGCTGGACGGCAAAATCTGGTTTCCGGAGCCGCGATGCTCCGATTCGGGAGTCATCGCGCGGGTCATTACCGACGGGCCGGATGCGGATTTTGACAAATTGCGCTGGACGCTGCTGGCGGCGCTCGCCGAGGCGCAAACCTCCGTGCAAATTCTCACGCCGTATTTTCTGCCGGACCCGGCGCTGGTCACCGCCTTGAATCTTGCGGCGCTGCGCGGGGTGCAGGTGGACATCATTTTGCCGCGCAAAAGCAATCTGCCCTACGTCCATTGGGCGTCCCGCGCCTCGTGGTGGCAGGTGCTGGAACGCGGCTGCCATATCTGGCTCACGCCGCCGCCGTTTGATCATTCCAAATTGATGATCGTGGATGGACACTGGGTTTTGTTCGGCTCGGCCAACTGGGACGCGCGCAGTCTGAGGTTGAATTTTGAGATGAACGTGGAGTGTTACGGACGCGAGTTCGCGCACGAGATGGCGGCGGTCCTCGGAAAAAAACTTGCCGGCGCGCGCGAAGTGACCCAGGCGGAAGTGGACGCGCGGACGATGCCGGGGAGATTGCGCGATGCCGCCGCGCGATTATTTTCGCCGTATTTATGAAAGCGTTTTTGTAGCGGCGCTCTGTGAGCGCCGGTGGAATCAATAGCGACGGTCACAGACCGCCGCTACAGAGCAAATGGGCAGCCAATCAAATTTATGAAAACCTTTGACAGCCTTACCGAACAGGAAATCCTTGCGCTGGCCATTTCGCTCGAGGAGGAGGATGCGCGCGTCTATGAAGATTTCGCCGCCGGCCTGCAGGAAAATTATCCCGAACAGGCCGAGAAGTTCCGCGTCATGCGCCGCGAAGAGGACAGCCACCGTCACCGCCTGCTCGAACTTTACAAAAGCCGCTTCGGCGACCACGTGCCATTGATCCGCCGGCAGGACGTGCGCGGCTTCGTTGACCGAAAACCCGTCTGGCTCGTGCGCCCGCTCGGCTTGAAAACCGTCCAAAAAACCGCCGAGAGCATGGAGTTGGAGACGAAACGTTTTTACGAGGTCGCCGGGCGCCGCGCGACCGACACGGGCATCCGGCAGTTGCTTGGCGACCTCGCGGAGGAGGAACGCAATCACGCGCATACCGCCGAACGCATCACCCTCACCAAACTCAGCGAAGATGAAAAGTCGCAACAGAAACGGCTCTTCCTGCTGCAGGTCATTCAGCCGGGCCTGGCCGGCTTGATGGATGGGTCAATCTCGACGCTGGCGCCGCTGTTTGCCGCCGCGTTCGCCACGCACAGCAGTTGGGAGACTTTTCTGGTCGGCCTCGCCGCCAGCAGCGGCGCGGGCATCAGCATGGGTTTTGCCGAGGCGTGTTCCGACGACGGCAGCCTCACCGGCCGCGGCCATCCGTGGGCGCGTGGCTTTGTGTGCGGGTTGATGACCACGCTGGGCGGCCTCGGCCACACGCTGCCGTTTTTGATTCCGAATTTGAAAACCGCCGTCGCCGTCGCCGTGGGCGTGGTGTTGGTGGAACTGGGGATCATCTCGTGGATTCGCCACCGGTTCATGGACACGCCGTGGGCGTCGGCGTTGTTCCAGGTCGCGCTGGGCGGCGCGCTGGTTTTCCTGGCGGGAATTTTGATCGGGAATTCGTAACGTGAAACGTGATTCGTGAAAACGTGAGCCGTTCATCGCGTCTCACGTTTTACGTATCACGCATCACGTTTCATTGCTTCCAGTCAAACGCCTTTTTCTTCACGGCGTAGAGATACCCGGCGAATAAAACCGCGAGGAAGGAAATCATGGAGACGAGGATTAGATTCCGCGTGGCCGGGTCCTTGAGCATGTCCTTGTAAACCACCGCCCACGGAAAAAGGAACACAACCTCGATGTCGAACAGGATGAACAGCATCGCCACGAGGTGGAACTTGACCGACATCCGCGGGTTGCCTTCGCCAATCGGAATCATGCCGCACTCATAGGCGGTGTCCTTGATCTGGCTGCGCTTGCCGCGTTTGCCAACCAGCATGGACACCAGAATCATCCCGAACGGCGCGGCGATGGCCAGGCCGAGCAGCATCAGCACGGCGAGGTACTGGGCGAATTGCGACTGTTCCATGCAGAAAGGGTAGGGGAACATGGCAAAAATTCAATGAGGAAAACCGGGGAGTGACACGGTTTGACCGGAGCGCGGAGCATTGCTCCGCAAGAACCAGCATCTTGCAGCTTGCGGAGCAATGCTCCGCGCTCCATTCCGGCGGTCGGCCGACAGCTGTTACGGCTTACTGTTGCACGCCGACGCGGAAGAAATACGGGCCGGCGCCGGTGGCCCCGGTGTCCGTGTAACTGGTCGTGCCGGGCTGGCCGGCAATGCCGGTTTGAATGGTCGAGAACGCCGATGGTGCGGCGAGATTGTTGCCGCGTTGGAGGAAATAGGTCACGCCGCTGACGCTTTGCCAGGTGATGGTGACGCCGGAAACACCGTTGGTGAGCGCCGTCATTTTCAGCAGGGACGAAGGATTAGTGGGATCAGTCCCGGCAATCCACTCCTGCCAGTTGTTCATGCCGTCGCCATCTGAATCAATGAAATCCGCCGAGCCATCAGTGGGCAAACCATAATGCTGGAGCCAGGCATAGGAGATGACGGAGGCCGGGGTTTGGTATTCATAGGCGCCGACGTCCACCGTGCCGCCCTGGATGCGCGGGTTGCCGTCGAGATCGTTGGTGGCGGTGACAAACGAATTGTTTCCGGCATTGATGCAGGGCGAGCTGGATTGGAGGTGGAAGTCGCCACCGATGGGGTCCACGACCAGCGGTGCATTGGTGAAGTTGTAAACTTCATCATCTGGCATCGGTGTCGTGCAACAATACCTCAAGATGCAGCCGGGATAATATTCCGTGGATGGGGCGAAGTTGGGTCCATCCGGGGCGGTGTTGAAATATACAATGCAGTTGTTCAAGAGGCTTATGGAGGCTCCGCCACCGGAGACGTTTGCCGAATTGCCGGCGACCGTGCAATTGTTGAGTGTGCTGCTGTCGGCTCCGCCACCGATATAATCGGCTGAATTGCCCGTGAGCAGGCAATTGGCAAGGTTGCAGTAGTCCGCCCCGCCTCCCTGGCCGCCTTCAGCGTCGAACAGAACGGCGAAATTGTTGGACAGCGTGCAGGAGTTCAAAGTGCTGTCGCCGGCGCCGCCGCCAAAGGACGCGGAATTGCCGGACAGCGTGCATTGATTCAGGGTGCTCGAATCCGCCCCGCCGCCATTGAGAGCAGCAGCATTGCTCGAAAGCACACAGGATTGCAGTGTGCTGGATTCCGCGCCGCCGCCGTAGTAGGCCGTGTTGCCGGACAACGTGCAGTTGGTCAAAAAAACGGAGTAAACGCCCCCACCATTGAAAAATGCCGAGTTTGACGCCAGCAGGCAGTTGTTCAGCGCTCCGCCTATTGCGCCGCCACCATAAGTTGAGGAGTTATTGAAAAGCAAACAGTTGTTCAACGTGCAACTGTTGGCGCCGCCGCCGGTTCCGGCAATCTCGCTGTCATAGGTCGAGTTGCCGGAAAGGGTGCAGGCGATGAGTGTGGAATTGAGCGCGCCGCCGCCGCTGTTGCCGGAATTGGCGGCCAGTGTGCAATTGGTCAAGCTGCTGTCCCTCGCCCCGCCACCGTAAAAACTGAAGTTGCCGTCAATCGAACAGCCATTCAGCACGCACGATTCCACGCCGCCGCCGCCGTAGCCGGCCGAGTTGTTTGTGACGGTGCACTGATTCAAGGTGGCCGAAGCTGCCGCTCCACCGGAATCGTTGACGGAATTGCCGGCAAGAACACAACCCGTCAACACACCTCCGTCAGCTCCGCCGCCGGCATCACCCGCATAATTTCCGGCCAGCAGGCAATTGTTTAATGCACTGGATTGCGCGCCGCCACCGGACCCTTGGGGATAATAACCATTGAAACTCAATGGAACCATGTTGCTGGACAGCACACAGTCAAACAGGGTGCCGTGCATTGCGCCGCCGCCTTGCCGGTTTGCCGAATTACCGGCAATGACACAGTTGAACACGACCGCATCGGATGATTCGCACCAAACGCCGCCGCCGCCTTGTTCCTTTTCCTCATCCCCGGAACTGCGCGTGGCACCGTTGGTCAGGGTGAATCCGATCAACGCCGTGCCATTGGTCATATAGACGCAACGGACAGCGCTGTCACCGGTGGGTGAATTGCCTTGAATCACCGTCGCCAGCGGTCCATTGACACTGAGCACCGTGACGGCCTTGTTGATGGCCACGCGATTGGTCAGCGACCCGTAAACCACGCGTCCGCCGGTTTGATAGATGCCATTCGTCACCAGAATCAGATCGTAATCGCCGGCCCCATCAATCGCGTCCTGAATGGTCGTCGCGGCGGTGCTCCAACCGGCGTAGGGCGGGGTGGGGTTGGCGCCACTGGCGTCCACGTAAAGAACGGCGGCGGAAGCTTGAAATGTTAGAAGCGCCAAACAAGCCGCCACCAGTCGCCAGCGGTAAATATTCATTAAACTCCTATTTTATAGACTCTTAATACTTATCATTACCACATCTAAATTCAAGCCAAAAATCGCGTTGCCCGGAGACAAGTTAAGAATCGGGGCATGGTGCCTGCTACTTAAGCAACCACAGAGCGGCGTCAGGATCGCGCTCAACAACAGCGGGCTGATCACGATGCGGGATTGGAATCTGAACCTAAAAGTTCCAGGTATTCATAAATTTCGTCGAGCAAGGTCAGGATGGTTTTATTTTTTGCATGGTGTCTCGTTATCGAACGGTTTAATAAACAGTTTAATTGATTGGGCAAGATGAACGTTCAGAATCCATTGGCGAAACCACTGGGCTGGGGAAAATCTTTTCTGTGGCTGTTGCTGGCCGTGGCGTGCTTTCACGCGGCCTACACGTCCACCAGGTTTCCCGCCGCCGGCCTGTTGATTTTTGGCTACGCGTATTTTTTGGTCCGGCTGACGGACCAGCCGAACGTCCGCCGCGCATTTTATTTCGGGCTGGCGGCGGGATTTCTCTGCTACGCGCCGCAACTGTTCTTCTTTTGGAGTATTTTTGGTCCGGCAGCGATTGCCTTGTGGCTGGTGCTGGCGTTTTGGATCGGACTGTTCGCAGCGATGGTCTGCGGCAGCATCCGGCGCTGGGGGAAAGCCAAAGCCATGTGGCTGATTCCGATTGTCTGGACGGGAATCGAATATTTCCGCAGTGAACTCTACTACCTGAAATTTTCGTGGTTGAATGTCGGGTATGCGTTCCAGAATTACTCAATCATGCCATTTATGAGTTATGGGATGTATGGCGCGGGATTCCTCATTTTTGCCGGAGCCGCAATTTTCTTCTGCCGGTCGGACATCAAACGCGCCGTCATGGGGTGGTTTGTTGTTTTGCTGGTGCTTGTTGTTCTCGGCGCGTGTTTTATTCAGATCAACAAAGGACTCCGGATTTCTTATGCCCGGACTGTGTCACAACCTTGCATTGCCGGCATCCAGATGGAATTCCCTTCGACGAGTGTTCTGCCCAAGGCCCTCAACAAGGCCTTGGGTAAAAATCCTGACGCGCAGATTTTTGTGTTGAGCGAATACACCCTCGACGGCCCGGTGCCGGATTCGCTGATAAACTGGTGCCGCGACCACGCGCGCTTCCTGGTGGTCGGCGGCAAGGACCCGGTGGGCACCAACAATTATTACAACACCTCCTTTGTCGTCGGCACAAACGGCGAAATTATTTTCCAACAGGCCAAGAGCGTGCCGATCCAGTTTTTCAAGGACGGCCTGCCCGCGCCAAAACAGGAGGTCTGGAATTCGCCCTGGGGCAAGATCGGCATTTGCATTTGCTACGACCTGAGTTACACCCGCGTCACCGACCGGCTGGTGGAACAGGGCGCGCAACTGCTCATCGTGCCGACCATGGACCTGGAAGACTGGGGCCGGCATCAACACCAGCTTCACTCGCGAGTCGCGCCCGTGCGCGCGGCGGAATACGGCATCCCGATTTTCCGCCTGGCCAGTTCCGGCATTTCGCAAGCTGTCACGGGCGGAGGAAATGTCATCGCACAAACTTCCTTTCCCGGCAGTGTGGAAATTCTCACAGCGCAACTCCGGCTGCCAACGCGAGGCTCACTCCCGCTGGACCGGTGGCTGGCGCCGGCATGCACCGGCATTACGGCCATCGTCTTGTTGACTTTGCTGGTTCTTCACTGGCAGGACCGGCGGGCTTCACGCGCGAAAACGGCGGCGTAGGGGCGACATATTCCGGCCATTGTGCCGGTCGCGTTGGAGCTCACGCTTCAGCGTGTCCGCCGCCCGTTGCAAGCTGAAGCTTGAACTCCAACGATATTTTCCTTTCACCTTCGCCCATTTGCCCTTTCAATTCCGCGCCATGTCGCGCGATTACATGCTTGAACCGTTCCGTTCCGAAATCAATTTGCAAATTGATTACGCGCGCGAACTGAATCCGCAGCAACTGGCCGCTGTCACCGCGCCGCCCGGCCCGGCGCTCGTCATCGCCGGCGCGGGCTCCGGCAAGACGCGCACGCTCACCTATCGCGTTGCCTATCTGCTGGAGCAGGGCATCCCGCCGGACAGAATTTTGCTGCTCACGTTCACCAACAAGGCCGCCGGCGAAATGATGCGCCGCGTCGCCGATTTGCTCGGACGGCAACTGCCGTCGCTCTGGGGCGGCACATTTCACTCCATCGGCGCGCGGATTTTGCGCCAGCACGCCGATTTGCTTGGCTACCAGCGCGATTTTACGATTCTCGACCGTGATGATGCGAAGGATTTGATCAAGGCCTGCATCGCCGACGCCGGCATCGAAACCAAAAAGGGCACGCATTTTCCGAAACCCGATGTGCTGTGTGAAATATTTTCGCTGTCGGTCAACACGCACAAGACCACTTCGGAGATGCTGAAGGAGCAATTCGAGTATTTTGAGCAAATCACTCGGCAGGTCGCCGACGTGCAGAAGCGTTACACCGCCCGCAAACGCGCGACCAACGCGATGGATTTCGACGACCTGCTCGCGCTCTGGCTCCGGCTGTTGCAGGAGCACGCGGACGTGTGCGAACACTACCAGCGCCGCTTCCAGTTCATCCTCGTGGACGAATACCAGGACACCAACCGGCTCCAGAGCGACCTGATTGACCTGCTCGCCGAACGGCATCACAACGTCATGGTGGTGGGCGATGACGCGCAGAGCATCTACGCCTGGCGCGGCGCGAATTTTCTGAACATTTTCCAGTTTCCAAAACGTTATCCCAACGCGAAAATTTTCAAGATCGAGACCAACTATCGCAGCACGCCGGAGATCCTAAAGGTCGCCAACGCCGCCATTGCCGCCAACACCGAGCAGTTCACCAAGGAACTCGCGCCGGCGCGCAAGTCCGGCCTGAAGCCCGCACTAGTCGCGTGCAGCGACGCCGCGCAGCAGGCCGCGTTCATCGCGCAGCGCGTGGCGGAACTTCCCGAGGAAGGCGTGGACCTGAAACAGGTGGCCGTGCTTTACCGCTCGCACTTTCATGCGCTGGAATTGCAACTCGAACTCACCAAGCGGAACATCCCTTTTTCCATCACCAGCGGCATCCGGTTTTTCGAGCAGGCGCACATCAAGGATGCCACCGCGTATCTCAAGCTTGTCGCCAACCCGCGCGACGAAATTGCCTTCAAGCGGCTCACCCAATTGCTGCCCGGAATCGCCGCCAAAGGCGCGGACAAACTTTGGAAAATCTATTCAAAAGATTTGGAAGGTATTACTCCGCCACCGCTGGAAAGTTTAGAACAATTGGGAGACATTGCTCCACCAACGCCAGAAAATGTGTCACAACAAAAGAAAATCGTCCTTCAGCTTAAAAATCAAATAGCAACGGCTTTGCAAAGCTGTTTCAAGAATGTCAGCGCAAAGGCTGTCACGGGCTGGAAGCAATTTGTCGAGACCGTTTCGCAGTTGGAAGATGAAACCGCCCGCAAGAGCGCGGCGAAGATGCTGCGCATCGTGATGGACACGGGCTATGACGATTATCTCAAGGAAAACTTCGCCAATTACCGCAACCGGCTGGAAGACCTCAAACAACTCTCCGTGTTTGCGTATCAATTCGGCTCAGTTGAGGAATTCCTGACGCAACTCGCGCTGCTCACCAACGTTGAGGCTGAGGATGGCGATACCACGAATCGCGACGCCGACCGAATCCGCCTCTCGACGATTCATCAGGCGAAGGGCTTGGAGTTCGACGTGGTGTTTGTGATCATGCTTTGCGACGGCCTGTTCCCGTCCGCGCGCTCGATGGAGACCGAAGAAGGCGAGGAGGAGGAACGCCGGCTGTTTTACGTGGCCATCACCCGGGCGAAAAACGAGCTGTACCTGAGTTACCCGCTGATCCGCGCCGGTTACGGCAGCACCGGCATGGATGCCATGCAGGAGCCGTCGCGGTTTCTGTCGGAAATCCCGCGCGATTTGTTGAACGAGTGGAACCTGCGCTCGCGCTATGCCTGAAGTATGGCGTTCGGCCTGTGGCTGAAATGAATCGGGCCGCAGGCTCAACAACATTTTTATGACGTTTTGAGCCGATAGAAAACATAGCTGCCGATCAGCGTTGCCCGCGGTTATTTCAGCGCTTTTGCGAGAACATCCTTAACAAACTGTGGAATCTCCAAACCCGATTTTGCAGCGTCCAACTTCAATTTGTCATATTGCCTTACTTCCTTGCCCTGCCAGACAAGGTCAATCCGCCGGATTTGCCGCATAGCCACATGATTGTAGTTTTCCGGGCAGGCCCAATAACAAGACAGGCAAATGTTTTTGTCCTTCGTATTTTTCCAGTTCTCGCAATGTTCACATGACCATGATTTCGCGCGGTTCGCGGAACCGCACAGCAGCATGAAATCATCCGGTTTTAGTTCGTCGCTTTCCCCGGCCACCTCGTAAGGCACGCGATGGTCAATCTGCAAAGCAGCCTCGTCCATTTTTTCCAAATAGATGAAGCACTGGCAACCGTATTTCTCAATGAGCTGCTCCTTGATCTTTTTGGAAAGTCCGGTGCGCCCGCGGAACCGGCGGAATTGCTTCTTTGTCGGATCGGAAAACCGGTAGGCCGCGATTTTGCGGCCATTGGCGGCGACAACGCGAAAAGTTTCGAGTTGAATGCCCAGCTCGCGAACATCGCGCGCCGCTCGCGGCGGATGATCGTAACCGTATTTATTTTTCAATTCTTCAGTCGTGATATGCCCGTGTTTGAGTATGTGGTCAATCACTGTCTTGGGACGTTTGCCGGTGACCGCGGCGCACAGTTCAAGAAACTCTTTTGGATATTTTGGCTTTGCCATAAGGAACAGGTTTTTCCATCAATTGCATTTGTTCGTGCCGATGGTGGCGGTGAATCGCGGGATGAACTTCCAATTCTTCAGCCAGCGCCGGCGAGAGATACAACGATTCCACCGTCATTTCGTCCCGTCCAAGCAACGTAGCCTGCGAAGAACGCCCAGCCTCAATTTCCATCAGTGTCAAATGCAGCTTGGCCGGCAGCGGCTTGCCGTAGCTGCGATTTCCCAAACGCCCGTCATAGCTCACCAAGTAGCGGATATTTTTCAGATTCAACACCGCGAGTTGCGCCACGAAATCATCGAACGCAATGCCGGCGAAATACCGCGAGTCGCGTTCCCCGCAGACGCCTTGATATGGCGGGTCCATATACACCACATCGTCTTCGCGCACATTCGCCAGCACATTTTCGTAGCTCAACGAGGTGACAATGGTTTTGCCGCGCAGCAGGACCGAAATGGCGTTGAGGCTGGCCAGCATCGTTTCCGGCTGCGTGCCCAGGCGGCGCTTGTCGGGGCTTTGATTGAACAAGCCTTCCCCGTTGTAGCGCACCGCGCCCTTCACGCAGCGGGCCAGCAGATACAACAACAGCCGCGCATCCTGCGTGCGGTTGAACGACTCTCGCACCTGATAATAATGCTCCAGCGCATCCACATGGTCGGCCCGCCATAGTTCACGATAAAATTTCCCCAGTTCCTTCGGTGCGTTGACGATCAAAGACAGCAGCTTGGCCAGCGGCACATTAAAATCATTCAGCCAGAATTCCTTTGCCCGCCCGCGCGCCGCCGCGGCGATGGACAACGCAGCGGAACCGCAGAACGGCTCGACCAGCCGCGTAGTGCTCACAGGCAGATATTGCAGAATCAACGGAGCCAGCGCCCGCTTGCTGCCTTGATATTGAAATGGCTGCGGAACGGTCATAGGCGAGGCCAGCTACTTGCTGATGCCGCGCTCGCTGGTGCGGACGAAGTTGAGCAGATGCAGGACTTCCGGAAGCTTCGGCAAATCCGATTCAATCTTCATCACCGCGTTGGGAATCGTGAGTCCTTCGCGGAACAGAATTTTGTAGGCCTGGCGCAACGCGTTCTGCGCCTCCTCGGAAATGCCGTGGCGCTCCATGCCGACCTTGTTGATGGTGCGCGTCTCGCCGGGGTTGCCATCCACGATCATGAACGGCGGCACATCCTGCACGATCTTCGAGCAGCCGCCAATCATGGACATTTTCCCGATGCGGCAAAATTGATGCACCGCCGCCAGCCCGCCGATGACCGCGTGATCCTCAACGGTCACATGGCCCGCCAGCGTCGCGACGTTGGACATGATGATGCGGTCGCCCAGCGTGCAATTGTGCGCGATGTGACAGTAGGCGAGGATGGTGTTGTGCGAACCGACGCGCGTGACTTCGCCGTCGCCGGTCGCGCTGTGAATGGTGACGTATTCGCGGAACGTGTTGCCGTCGGCGATTTCCGTGCGGGTGACGCCGCCCTTCCACTTCAAGTCCTGGGTCTTCAACCCGAGGCTGGCGAACGGAAAAATTTCGTTTTCACGGCCCAGCTTCGTGTGGCCGTCAATGACGACGTGCGAATGCAGATTGCAGCCGTCGCCGAGCGCCACGTTTTCGCCGATGACGCAGTACGGGCCGATTTCGCAACCGGAGCCGATCTGCGCCTTGGGATGAACGATGGCGGTGGGATGAATCATCTGGATTGCGGATTGCGGATTGCGGATTGCGGATTTTTTCCCAATCGGGCGGTGTTGATTGAGACGACGGTTATGGCGAGAATTTCGCCGGCTTCACGCATTAAATCAGACAAGGCAGCCGCTTTCATTTTGCCGGATTCAACCAACAATTCCATCCAGTAAAGCGTTTCATCGCTCTCTTCTTCCACCGTGCCCAGCTTGGAAATAAAATCGGCGCGAGACTTGGCGCGGCAGGCTGCGCGGTAATTCGCCCCGACCGACATCCCGCTGCGAACAAGCTGATCGGCAATTGCGTTCGCCGCTCTTGAATTAGGCAAACGATCAACCAGATTGATGATTCGAACCGCAAAAGCTTTTGTTCTTATCTTCAATTCTTCAGGATTCATGGTGATGATCTTTTGATTGTTTAATCCGCAATCCGCAATTTGCAATCCGCAATTGTCTCATGCTTCGAGCAGGATGAATGTGACATCGGCTTCGCTGACGACTTCGTCGCGCACCTTGCAAACGCCCCGGGCCTTGCCGATCTTGCCGCGCGACTTGGTCAATTCCACCTCAATGAACAGCACGTCGCCGGGCAGCACCGGTTTTCGCCATTTGACGTTCTCCGCGGCCATGAAATAAGCGAGCTGGCCGAGGTTGGCCGCCTGGCGCAGCATGAGAATTCCGGCGGCCTGCGCGACGGCCTCCAGTTGCAGCACGCCCGGCATGACGGGATGTCCGGGAAAATGTCCCTGGAAATAGGGTTCGTTGATGGTGATGTTTTTGACGGCTGTGAGGCAGTTGCCCTCAATCTTCACCACGCGATCCAGCATCAAAAACGGATAGCGGTGCGGAAGAATTTGCATGATCTGGGTGGTGTCCAGCACGCCGCCCTGCGCCATCGTCTCCATTATCGCGTTCTTTTTCTCGTCGCCGGCCTTTGGCGCGGGAGCCGGCGGCGGGCCGAAGGCCTGCGCGCTGCGCAACGGCTTGTTCATCTGGGCGACGATTTGCCGGACCATCTCGCTGTTCGCTGCGTGGCTCGGTTTGATGGCGATCAAATGTCCGCGGATTGGCCGGCCGAGCAGCGACAGGTTGCCGACGATGTCGAGCATCTTGTGCCGCACGAATTCCTCGGGATACCGCAGCGGCTCGGTGGTGAGCACAGCGTCGTCGCGGATGACGACGGCATTTTCCAGACTGCCGCCCTTGATGAGGCCGTTTTTGATCAGAAACTCGATTTCCTCGTAAAAACAAAACGTCCGCGCGTGGGCCAGCTCCTTTTCCCAGGTGTTGGGCGTGATTTCCGTGCTGTAAAATTGTGTGAACCGCCCCTTTTTATCCGCGCTGGTGCAACTGATTTTGAATCCTTCGTCGGGAAACAACGTCATCACCGTCTCGCCCATCCGCAGTTCAATCGGTTCGGCGGGCGTGAAAGGCTCGCGTTTTTCCGCCTGGGGCGTGATGCCGGCGGACTGGATGATTTTGCAAAACTCGCGCGAGCTGCCGTCGGCGATGGGCGGCTCGTTCGCGTCCAGCTCGATTACGGCGTTGTCAATGCCGTAACCCGCCAGCGCCGCGAGCACGTGCTCGACGGTGTGAATTTTCACGTTGCCCCTGGCCAGCGTCGTTGAACGATTGGTTTCGCTGACATTTTCCACGCGCGCCTCGATTTCCGGCTTGCCTTCGAGATCCACGCGGCGGAACCGCACGCCGCTGTTGGCGGGCGCGGGCAGGATGGTCATGTTCACCCGGTTGCCGCTGTGCAGGCCGGTGCCGGAAAAACTGGCGGGACGATTCAGTGTTTGTTGGTTGAGCACGCGCAGATTAGACAAAACGCACGGGCGCTTGGCAAGCTTCTGCGTTTCGGCCTTCGGGTTTCGGATTTTTAAATCAAATCCGCCGCCACCACGCGGATGATTTCTTCGAGCGTGGTTTCGCCGGTGACAACGCGTTGCAGGCCGTTTTGCCACAGCGTGCGCATGCCCTGTTGAATGGCAACCTGTTCCAGCGCCGAGGTCTGCTGTCGTTTCAACACCGCCTCCCGGAACGGTTCGGTGACCGCCAGCAATTCCGTCACCGGCATGCGTTCGGAAAAACCGGTGTTGTTGCAATGTTCGCAACCCGGACCCCGGCGGAACTGGGCTTCCGGCATCAACGCTTCCGGCACCACCTTCAACTGGCTCGGCTCGGGTTCGTACGGCTGCATGCACTTCGGGCAGTTGCGCCGCACCAGCCGCAAGCCCATCACGCCGAGCACGGACGATGCCAGCATGAACGGCTCGATTTCCATGTTGATCAGCCGGGTAAACGCTCCCGCCGAGGTGCCGGAGTGAATGGTGCTGATGACCAGATGCCCCGTCAGCCCGGCCTGCACGGCGATGGCCGCCGTCTCCGCGTCGCGGATTTCACCCACCATGACGACTTGCGGGTCCTGCCGCAGGATGCTTTTCAGCGCCCGGGCATAGGTGAATTCCTGCGCGGGGTTGACCTGCGTCTGGCTGACCATCGGCAGATTGAACTCCACCGGGTCTTCCACCGTGCTGATGCTCATGCTGATGCCGTCGCGTTGCATGATGTAACAAAGCGCCGAATACATCGTGCTCGTTTTGCCCGAACCGGTGGGGCCGGTGAACAACAGCAGACCGCTCGTCCGTTTGAGCAGGCGCAAAAGCCCCTGCCGGGTGGCATCGTCGAATCCGAGCGTGTTCAAATCAAACCGCCGGTCTTTCGGATCAAACAGCCGCACGACGATTTTCTCGCCGCGCGTGGTGGGGAAGATGGAAACGCGCAACTGCACGCCGTCCAGTTCCGGCCCGCCGATGGCCGTGCCGTCCTGCGGCATGCCGGCCTGATAGGTGACCAGGTTGGACATCACCTTGAAGCGCATCGAGATTTTGTCCAGCAGATCGAGCGGCAGATGCGCCACCTCGGTCAGCACGCCGTTGACGCGGGCGCGCACTTCGACGGCTTGTTCCCACGGCTCAATGTGAAGATCGCTGGCGCTGAGCCGGATGGCGTCCTGCACCATGCAGTTGACCAGCGCGATGATTTCCGGTCCCTGTGCGGCAACCGATTCGGATTGGAGATAATTAGTAGTATAGCTCATATCGGCGTGCGTCCGGGTTGAGAATAGAAATGTCTTTTTTGAATAGCAAGGAATGGATTCGATGCATGTGAGCATGTGATGGTGGTGCGGTTTGCAGTTTTCGGAGCGCGGAGCATTGCTCCGCAATCTGCAAAACATTGGTTCGTGCGGAGCGATGCTCCGCGCTCCGGTCGAACCATGCCGTTACCGAATTGCCGCTTGCCCGGCGGCTTTTCTGATTTAATCTATTCTCGTGGCTTGGTTCACCGACCGTCATTTCTTTTTGCTCGCCGTGGCGGTTTACGGCGTGAGCACGGTTTACTCGGTTTTCCTGTGGCGAAAAGGTTTTCGCAAGGATGACCATGTGAATTATCTCCTGTTGCTCGTCGCGTTCGCGTTCCACACGGTTGCCATGTTCCAACGCGGCTTTTCCCTCAACCATTGCCCGGTCAACAATCTTTACGAAGCCATTACGTTCATCGCGTGGACCATTGTCGCCGCCTGCCTGGTCGTTGGCCTGCTGCCGCGATTGCGATTTCTCGGCGTGTTCGCGGCGCCCGTACTGTTCGGTATCGGGGTCTTTGCGCTGATGCCGCCGCTCGACAAGCTTTCCGATGGCAAACCGGATTTCCACACGGACTGGGGCAGCATTCACGGGGCGCTTGTGTTGCTGTCGTGCGGGGCCTTCGGACTGGCATCCGTGGCGGGAGCCATGTTTCTGAGCCAGGAGCATGACCTCAAGTTTCACAAATTGCGCGCTGTGCTTTCGCTGATGCCGCCCATTCAAAGGCTGGAGCGGGTGATGGCCGGTTTGCTGTGCGGAGGGCTGGTTCTGCTCACGGCCGGTTTGGCCCTCACGCCACTGCTGATCCGGGAAGTGGAAAATCAGGGCCGGAAATTCAAAGGCGATCCGATTCTGGGTTATTCCGTCTTCGTCTGGGCGGTTTATTTCACCCTGCTCGTGCTGCGCTGGAAATTTGGCCGGGGGGGCCGGCGGTTTGCCTGGGGGGTGGTGGGCAGCTTTGCTTTTCTGCTGCTGACGTTCTGGGGTTTCATCCTCCTTTCCCCACTGCACAACCGATGAAACCAAAGTGTCGAGTGTCGAGTGTCCCGCCTTCGCAACGCTTCGGCGCGGCAGGCGAGTGTCAGGAGCCGGCTCCGATTCGCCTTGGTTTCACGTTTCACGTCTCACGTTTCACCTTTCCCGCATGAACCTCGTCGTCATCGGCCTGAGCCACCATTCGGCGCCCGTGGAACTGCGGGAACGGTTCGCCTTTGCCGAAGCGAAAATTCCCGATGCGCTCAAATCGCTGCGCGAATCCGGCGTCGCTGGCGAAGCCGTAATTCTCTCGACGTGCAACCGGGTGGAAATCTACGCCGCGACGGCGCTCGAACCGGCCCGGGCGTTTGCTGAACTCAAAAAATTCCTCGTCACGGTTCATGCTTATGACGCGGCCTTGGGAGACGAACTCTACACACTGGCCGAGCCGCAAAGCCTGTACCATTTGTTCAAGGTCGCGTGCGGGATGGATTCGATGGTGCTGGGCGAAACCGAAATTCTCGGCCAGCTTAAAAAGGCTTATGAACTGGCCTTGCAGCACAAACATACCGGCACCCGGCTGAACAAGGCGTTCCAGCGCGCGTTCAATGTGGCCAAACACATCCGCACCGAGACGAACATTCAGCGCGGCAGTGTTTCCGTGGCGTCGGTGGCGGTGGAACTGGCGGAGAAAATTTTCAGTTCGCTCAGTGATCGCGAAGTGCTGGTCATCGGTGCCGGCGAAACGAGTGAGAAAACCGCCCGCGCTTTGCTGTCGCGCGGCGCGCGCAACATCATCGTCGCCAACCGGTCGCACGACCGTGCGGTGGCATTGGCCAACGAATTCGGCGGACGCGCCGTGCAGTTCGACGATTGGGCAGGGGAATTTGAGAAGATTGACATCGCCATCAGCAGCACGTCCGCGCCGCATCACATTCTTGACCGCGCCCGGCTTGAGCCGCTGATGAAGGCGCGTCAGCAGCGTCCGCTGCTGCTCATTGACATCGCCGTGCCGCGCGACATTGATCCCGAGGTGAATTTCCTGGAGAACGTCTATCTCTACAACATTGACGACCTACAGGCCATCGCCGCCGACTACCTCAAGCAGCGGCGGGAGGAGATTGCCCGGTGCGAGCAGATTATAGCTGAGAAAGTGAAGCCGCTGCTTGAACCGAAGAATACTCAGCCACAGATGATCACAGATGGACACAGATTGACGAAGATGTCGTCTGCAAACCCCTGAGGAATTTGTTGTTCTTTTCATCTGTGTTTATCTGTGTTCATCTGTGGCTAAAAAATGGCCTCTGAACGACCCATCATCATCTGCACGCGCGGCAGCGCGCTCGCGCTCGCGCAGGCGAACCTGATCGCCGCGCAATGCCGCGAAACGTTTTCCAAACTGCGGTTCGAGCTGAAAATCATCAAGACCACCGGCGACAAATTGCAAAAGGCCTCCATGGCAAAAGTCGGTGAAAGCCTGCCGAAAGGGTTGTTCACGAAGGAGCTTGAGGTTGCGCTGGTCAAAGGCCAGGCTGATCTGGCCGTACACAGCCTGAAGGATTTGCCGACCGATTTGCCGGCTGGATTGATTCTCGCCGCCACGCCCAAACGCGCCGACGTGCGCGACGTGCTCATTTACCGCGATGCCGCATTCATCAAGACCCGCGCCGCCGACACCGCTTCCGCCGACTGGGCGCCGGGCCAGGACGCGCTGCGCGGCTTCAAGCCGCATCTGAAGCTGAAAGATTTTCCGAAAGGCGCGACCATTGCCACCAGCAGCACGCGGCGCAAGGAGCAGTTGTTGGCCGTCCGGCCGGATTTGAAAGTTGTGGAAATCCGCGGCAACGTCACCACGCGGATGCAGAAAATTGCCGAACGCGGTGAACTGGATGCAACGGTGCTCGCGCTGGCCGGTCTGACGCGGCTGAACTTCCGCGTCACACCCGAAGGCAAACTCGAAGGCGACGCCGTGCCCGACGGTTTGCTGGCAACGGTCCTTGACGTGGACGTGATGCTGCCGTGCGTAGGGCAGGGGGCCATCGGCATTGAAATCCGCACGGACGACGAGCGCATCGCCAAAATTTGCGAGCGGCTGAATCATTTTAACACCTTTCAATGCGTGACGGCGGAGCGTGCGTTTTTGCGCGCGATAGGTGGTGGCTGCCAGAGTCCGGTGGCCGCCTACGCCGAAATTGACGGCAGCCGTATGGAGATGCGCGCGGTGTCCTTCCGCGAAGGCCCGGCCAGACGCGCCGAAGGAAAACGTCCGATTGCCGAAGCGGCGGCGCTGGGCGAACAGTTGGCGGCGGAATTGAAATGAAGTGTAAGTTGTGAAATATCACCGCTACATAAAAGAAATTGCGCTGAAACCGACAATCGAATAAAGCTGGATTAAACATCATTGCCTATGAATGTCAGACGAGTGTCCGGCTATCCGGGACTTTACCGGGAAGAACTTGGTAAAGAAGGAAATCGTTACAGGATTATTATTACCCGGAATAAGAAGACAATTCAGGAGTATTTTTTCTTTGGAATTGTGCGGAGCGAAGCTGATGCTCGCGCACTAGCAATTCAACGTTGGAAGGAGATTCGGAAATCATTGCCTGTGGTCACTCGTGCCGCATTTGCCGAGATCGAACGTCGGAAGGGCCGAACCGGCATTGTCGGCGTCAGGCGGGTCACAAAGATTACCAAAGGGCATGAGTATGACTTTTGGGAAGGATGGTGGAGCGATCGGAGGGGCAACCGACGAGTCCATGGTTTCTCGGTAAATAAATATGGTGAAGACAAAGCCAAAGAATTGGCTCTGAAAGCACGGAAAAACGGACTGGCCGAAATGGAAGGTTGACTATTGCATGTTGAAAAGCTTTTCCGGATTTCAATAAAATAAGGCGCAGATATTTGTCAGCGCCGTTCTTCAAACACCTATTTCTCCAGTGCGTCGAGGATGCAATCCAGTTGTTTGCGTTCGATGTCGGTGACGGTTCCGGCGACGATGTGGCCGGCGATGCTGCGCAAGATGTGGGCCTTGTCCGCCGGCAGACCTTTCAGCACTTCGTCGAGCAGGGTTTTGATGATGGTGACGAAGGTATTGCCGTTGTAATTGCAAAAGGGAGCCAACCGGTGACATTGAAAACCGATTTGAAAAACTTCCGGCAGGGACAATTTCCGGAAACGGTTCCGTTCCCACAATTCTTTCGCCGGAGCATAGCCATCGGACGTGGGTTTGTGCAGGGCCTTGCGGGCTTCGCAAAGCGCGGCATTGATGGAAACAACCGCTTCCCAAGGAACTATTTGAAGCCAGTTTTTAACCAGTCCGGTCATTGCGGCTATGCGGACTGGACTTTTGGTGGTGGCGCGGTTTGCAGTTTTCGGAGCGCGGAGCATTGCTCCGCAAGCTGCAAAATGTCGGTTCGTGCGGAGCGATGCTCCGCGCTCCGGTCAAACTGGGCCACTGCCGGACTTTTTCATGCTGGCCTTAATCCGCTGCAAGGTCGCCACGCCTTCGCTTTTCATGTAGCCTTTGCCCGTCCGCGCCAGAACCGGTTCGGCGAGAAAGCGATGCTGCATGCGAACTCCCTGCTTGATGGCTTCCTTCAGAAACTTGTTTTCAGCCATGGTCATATTGACAAGATAACCAATGAATTCCCAAATCGCAAATTGAAAATCCGGAGCCATTGAAACAAAGGCATGTCCGGGCACTGTAGCCGTTTGGAGTTCCGCCTTCAGGCGGCTTCGCGGGGCAATGATCGGTCATACCGCCTGAAGGCGGAACTCCAAACAACAAAAAACGGCGCGGGTTTTTGGCCCGCGCCGTTGTCCCCACAGCTCCCTCCGGAGCGTGTGTTATACGTCGTAGTACATGAAGAATTCGTACGGATGCGGACGCAGGCGGATGGCATCATGCTCCTTCCGCTTGGTGCTGATCCACATTTCGATGAAGTCTTCGGTGAAGACATCGCCCTTGGTCAGGAACGCGTGGTCCTTCTCCAGGCAATCGAGGGCTTCGCTGAGGCTGCCGGCGACATTCGGAACCTTCTTCAGTTCTTCCGGCGGCAGTTCGTAGATGTTTTTGTCGAGTGGTTCGCCCGGCTTGATCTTGTTCTGGATGCCGTCCAGACCGGCCATGAGCAGCGCGGCAAAGCAGAGATACGGATTCGCGGCCGGATCCGGCGGGCGATATTCGAGGCGCTTGGCCTTCGGATTTTCACTGTAGGTCGGGATGCGGACGGCGGCGCTGCGATTGCGGGCGCTGTAGGCGAGGTTCACTGGCGCTTCGTAACCTGGCACGAGGCGTTTGTAGCTGTTCGTGGTGGGATTGCAAATGGCGCACAGGGCCTTGGCGTGCTTGAGCAAACCACCGGCGTAGTACAACGCCATCTGGCTCAAACCGGCGTATTCCTTGCCGGCGAAGAGCGGCTTGCCCTTGGCCCACAAGGATTGATGCGTGTGCATGCCGGAGCCGTTGTCACCGAAGAGCGGCTTGGGCATGAAGCAGGCGGTCTTGCCGTGCTTCTTGGCGACGTTTTTGACGACGTATTTGTAAATCATCATCCAGTCGGCGGCGGTGACGAGCGGGCTGAAGCGGTAATCAATTTCCGCCTGGCCGGCCGTGGCGACTTCATGATGCTGACGTTCGATCTTGACGCCGAGTTCTTCCATCACCAGGCACATCTCGGTGCGGATGTCCTGCTGGGTGTCGGCGGGCGCCACGGGGAAGTAACCTTCCTTGTGGCGGATTTTGTTGCCGAGGTTCGGCATTTCATCGCGTCCGGTATTCCAGACGCCTTCCTCGCTGTCAATGGAGTAGAACGTGCCGTTGGTCTTGGAATCGAACTGCACGTTGTCGAAGATGAAGAATTCCGCCTCGGGCCCGATAAACGCCTGGTCGGCGATGCCGGTGGCGATGAGATGTTTCTCCGCGCGCTGGGCGATGCCGCGGGGATCGCGGGTGTACGGTTCCAGGGTGCCGGTATCGGCGATGGTGCAGGTGAGGCTCAACGTCGGCACGGCGCAGAAGGGATCAATGAACGCCGTGTTCGGGTCGGGCATCGCGAGCATGTCGGAGGCTTCGATGCTTTTCCAGCCGCGGATGCTGGAGCCGTCAAAGCCCAGTCCTTCGGAAAAGGAGTCCTCGTTTAATTCAGCGACAGGAATGCTGAAGTGCTGCCAGGTGCCAAAGGTGTCCACGAACTTGATGTCCACCATTTTTGCTCCGGCCTTCTTGGCCAATTCTAATACGCTCTTGGGTGTGCTCATGTTTGGTTGTTGTATGCTTGTTAGTTGTTTGTCTGGTTGTTACGGTCAAAATTATTGCTGCGCCGGAGGTGGATTTTGCCAGCAACCGGCGCAGCGTCGAGTTTTTTTTCAACTACCTTGGTGGTATCCCTCCTCGCCGTGGTCGGCAAGATCAAGTCCGGCGACTTCCACTTCCTCGCTCGGCCGCAGGCCTATCAACGCCTTGACAATGAAGGCGATGACCGTTGTGCCCACAATCGCCAGCACCAGGGTCAGGCCGATGGCCTTGACTTGTTCCAGCACCAGCGGTTGGAAAAAGTGATCTGTCACTTTGTCCTTCAAGTTGGTGACCAGGTTCCCATTTGCCGCATTGCGGGCCAGACAGCCGGTCAGGAAAGCGCCGATGGTTCCGCCGATGGCGTGCACGCCAAAGGTGTCCAGCGCGTCGTCATAACCGAACCAGCCCTTGACCTTGTAGCAGAAGAACCAGGGGATCAAGCCGGCGGCGACGCCGATGATGACCGAGCCGGTCGGCGTGACAAATCCGCAAGCCGGGGTGATGACCACCAGTCCCGCCACCGCGCCGGAACAGAAGCCGAGCACGCTGGGTTTGCCCCTCACCAGCCATTCCATCATCGGCCAGACGAAGGAGGCGACCGCCGTGGCCAGCGTGGTGGTTGTGAATGCGTTGGCGGCGATGACATCGGCCCCGACCGCGCTGCCGGCGTTAAACCCGTACCAGCCCACCCACAACATGCCGGTGCCGATCATGCAAAGCACCATGCTGTGCGGCGCCATGTTTTCATGGCCGAAGCCAATGCGTTTGCCAAGAATGATGCAGAGGATGAGCGCCGACCAGCCGGAGGTCATGTGCACCACCGTGCCGCCCGCGAAGTCAATGGCCTTGATCCCGGCCTTCGCGTTTCCGACGCCGTTCATGAAGCCATCAATGCCCCAGATCATGTGGGCTTGGGGAAAATAAACGACGAACATCCACAGCGTCATGAACAGGAAGATGGCCGAAAATTTCATGCGCTCGGCGATGGCGCCGAGGATGAGCGCCGGCGTGATGATGGCGAACATCAATTGGTACATCGAAAAAACGTTATGCGACACCCAGAACGAATAATCGGTGTTCGGCGCGGATGTGACATTGTTTAGGAAGGCAAAGCCCAGGCCGCCTAAAATCTTTCCGCCGCTGTGGAAGACCAGGCTGTAACCCACCGCCCACCACAGAATGGTGACCAACCCCGTGATGAGCAGGCATTGCGCCATCACGGAAAGGATGTTTTTGCGGCGAACGAGACCGCCGTAGAACAGCGCCAGTCCCGGCAGCGTCATGAACAACACCAGCGCGGCGGAAGTCATCTGCCAGGCGTTGTGTCCGGGACCGGGAACTCCCACGGTCGGTGTGTTGGCAACCACCTGGGTGCCATTGGTGTCCTTCAAGGCAGCGGCCGGATCGCCATTATTAATATAGGCTTCCAGGGATGAAATCCGTTGCTCCAGGGTTGGTGGATTCGTTGCCGTGTCCGCGCGCAGCGGCAAAGCACCGAAGGCAACAGTAAATATTTAAAGCGAGGGTCAGAAAATTTGTTTTCATGGTCGTTTCAAATAAAGGTTTATGTGGTTCCATGAGTTCAAACGGCTGAGTCGCCTTTTTCTTCCGTGCGAATCCGCACGGCCTGCTCGACGGTGGAGACAAATATCTTGCCGTCGCCGATTTTTCCGGTTTTGGCCGCCTTGGCAATCACCTCCACCGCCTTGGTCAATTGCTGATCGGTGACGACCAGTTCGACTTTGATTTTCGGCAGGAAGTCCACGGTGTATTCGCTGCCGCGATAGATTTCGGTGTGGCCCTTCTGGCGGCCGAATCCCTTGACCTCGCTTACGGTCATGCCTTCGATGCCGACTTCGCCGAGTGCATCCTTGACCTCCTCGAGCTTGAACGGTTTGATGATCGCTTCAATTTTTTTCATTTTATGCTGGGTTGAGTTGTTGTTGCCGACCCAGTGCGGTGGCACTGTTTGTGAGTGGAACAGGACACACCGCTTCTGGTCGAGCCGCCTTCAGCAACGGCGATGCCAGCAGATAAAATTCTTCCCGAAGTTCGCGCAACCCCTTGAGTCGCAACGGAACATTTTTTATCGGCGAAAATCAAAACCTTCTGGATACTGTTGCGTTTTGCGCAGTCAGAGCATTCTTCACCATCGCGATCAAAAACACTTCCACCGCAGAATATCCCGTTTGGCCGGGCGATCTTTGTGAAGCGGCGGGCACCTTGCGGCACCCGCCGCACTCACCCAGCAACCAACCACGACGATTTCTCGCCGCGGATGGAAAGTTTGTCCGCTGCCGCCTCCCGCAACCATGATTCCCGGTTCTGAATTTTTATTTTCGCAAGATCCACTTAGCAAATTCTTTGCCAGTGACGAACAGCGCGGCCAATGTTGCCAAAATCGCGCGATTACCAATGCTTTGCGTGTTTGGAAATTCGAACTTGAAGAAAGAAGCTGTAGCCTTTTGCCCAGCCGCATCTATTTTACCCACGAAAGTGGTTTCCGGTTCTTTGACGTTTTTTCCGGGAGCGCTGGCGTCCCGCCGGCCAGTCGGAGGTCGAAAACCGGAACTCGCCGGCGGATGCCAGCGTTCCCAAGCTTCGCTGGAAGAATTCCGGGCGCCGCCGCTCAACTGTGGATGATGAGCTGGATGTTTTCGGGAAGATCTCTGGCCACTTCAGCTACGATGTCGCCCCGGAGCAGCTTGACCATCGAACTCCGATGCGGCGCGCCCAGCATCAGCATGTCCACGCCAAGCGTTGCGGCAATGTCAATGATGGTCACCGCCGGGTTTTCGCTGACGGCATAGACGGGCAACACCTTTACGCCGCTGTTTTGAGCCAGGTCGAACATGCCGTACATGATTTCCGCCGCCTGCCGGTCATTCTGCCAGCGCGGGCGTTCCGGATCCGCCAGCGGACCCGGCAAATTGACGGCGAGCTGTTTGACATAGACGACGTACAAACTCCCCTGTCGGAGGCGCGCTTCTTCCAGTGCGAAACGGAGCACCGGCGTGAAACCGCGCGCGGCCACGAGGATGGATTGGCCGGGCGCAAAATTGGGCCGCAGGTTTTCCAGCCGTTCCGGCGGGACGAGCGCCGCCGCCATTTCCTTGGTCATCATCACGGTTTCGATGCCCGCCCTTTTCATTGAATACCAGCGCAGGCCAAACCCGAGCAGCAAGACGCACGTGGCGAAAAAGAGCGCCGCCGGCTTGGTCTTGGCGATGGTAATCTCAATGGCGAACAAGATCACGAACGTCGTCACCATGATCGTGAATTCACGCCAGTTCAATTTCAGCCGCTTGTTGAAACAGCTCGAACCGAGATTGACGGTAATCGCGCCGACGACACCGATGGCGTACATGTCGGCCAGGGAATCCAAATCTTCCGACAGGATGACCAGGATGATGGGCAGGATGGTCGCCACCAGCAAAGGCTGCCAGGGAACGCCGTGGGAATTGAGTTTTGCAAAAGGCCGCGGCATTTCACGGTCACGCGCCAGCATGTAAATGAGACCGATCATGGCTCCCACCGCCGTGTTGACGGCACTGAGCAGCAACAGCCCGACCACCAGGCCAATGACGGCCCCGAAAATGTGACCGAAATACGGTCCCAGCGCCATGGCACCATACTGCTCTCCCAAAAACCGGAGCATGTCCGCATAGCGGCTCCTGATGTCGTCCGACAACGAATGCGGCAGCGAAAGCATGGCCCAACCGAGCAACGCGGTGCCCGACACCACTTCAATCGCCACGGGCCAGATCGCTTTTTTGGAAGTGATCGCCACGCTCGGTGCGTCCGTTGACGCCTTGGGATCCAGGGTCATCACCCCCGTAAGATTGGCGATGGCCTCGACACCGCTTAACGCGAGAATGACCCCGACAAAAGCGACCCAGTTTTTGCTGAAACTGGCGTGAGACGGTTCCAGATAAGCAAAGCTGAGATGCGGCGCGCTCAAGGCGATGATGGCCACGACGACCGCCACCATCGGCACGGCCAGGGTGACGGCAAAACTGCCGGAATGTTTTGGCCCGAAATAATTGAGACAGCCGATGAGCAGAATGGCGCCGATGGTGGCCAGTTTAAGGTACTCTCTGGGCACGCCAAAATAGCTCATGGCATCCCAGCAACTCATGGCGGCGGTTACAATGAAATCCGCCAGCAGCAGCAGCGACCCGAGCACGGCCAGCACCCGGCTTTGTTCGCGTGCGGAGGAATAGACGCCGCCGCCATCCGGGAAATGCCGGCAAACGATGATGTAATTGTAGCCGACCAGCCCGGTCAGCAGGCAAACCGCCAGGATGATGGGAAAGGAGGAAAAACCGGCGGCGATAAATGCCAGTCCGATGACATAGGCCTTGCTTGTGCCCCAGTCGCCGTAAAGCAGACCTGCCGCCCTGGCCCAGCCGACGTTGCGCGGACGATGTGTGCCCGATTCAATCATGTTGCCGTGCCGTACAGTAATTGGCAGACCATCAGGCGTAAATCAGAAGATGGATGTTCTCCGGCAGGATTTTGGAAACCCGGCGAACGATGTCGCCGCTCAACAACGCGGCCAGCCCGCCACGGCTCGACGCGCCCAGGAGCAAATGGGACGCGCCCATCGTGGCCGTGATGTCCACGATGGTTTCCGCCGGCGCGTCGCTGACAGCGTAACAAGGCATAACCGGATGCCCGCCCGCTTCCTTGAAGGCATGGGAAAAAATTTCCCGGGCATCGTCATCGTCCTGCCACTTGCGCCTGGCGTCCGCCTCGGTGATGACCGGCAGCACACGCACGAACAACAGGTAAAGCGGGCGTTTGGTTTCGCGCGCCTCCTGAATTGCAAAATCCAGCGTCCGGCCAATGCCGCGGATGGCACATAACAACGGCAAACCAGTGACCTCCGCCAGTGAGGCGGGCGATGGCACCGGCACGGTGACCGCCGGCTTTGCCACCACCACTCCGGCCTCCACTACCGCCTTCTTTTTCCGGCGCAGCGCGCTCTCACTCGCCAGTCCGCGCATAACCAGGCCAATGGCCAGTACGGTGACGGCAAACACCCTCGCGTTGGGTTTGTCCACAAGAAGCGAAATCTCGATCGCGAGCATGATGAGGAACGTGGAGAACATCAGAATTCGTTCCCACTTAACCAGGTCCAGCTTCCGATCCGTGGAACTCGCTCCCAGATTGGTCGCGATGGCCCCGACAACGCCTACGGCATACAACTCGGCCAGACCCGCCATATCTTTGACCACAAGTACCAGGATGGCTGGAATCACCGTGGCCACAATCATGCCGAGATTGGGCACGCCGAACTTGTTCAGTTTTTGGAAGCCAGACGGCAACTCGCTATCACGCGACATCAGAAAGGAAATTGCAATCAGGTCCACGATCGCCGTGTTTACCGCAGACAAGAGCAGGAAGCCGAAAACAATACTGACCGCCCACGCGGCAATGTGACCCGCCGTCGCTCCCCAGGCGCCGCCCACGAAGATTTGCGCCATATAACGCAACATGTAATCGCGTACACCGCGCTGGCCGGGCGCGTCGACGTCGGCCTTGTCGATTTGCAGTCCGCCCAGCGCATGCATCGCGAGGCCAAGCAAGGCGGTGAATAAACAAACTTCGAGCATCACCCAGAGGATTGCCGGCGTGGACGTCTTGGAAACGTTGGGCTTGTCCAGCGGGCATCCCGGATTGAGCCTCATCACGCCGGTGGCGTTGGCGATGGCTTCAACGCCTGAGAGGGCAAGCACCACGCCGACAAACCCGTTCCAGTTTTTGACGAAGCCGCCGGAGAGCGGCTGGACGTTGTGCCAGGCGTGGCCAAGGTGAGGCAACGCAAACACACCCAGCAGGACCACCACGACCGCCGTTGGCACCGAAACCAGAAAGGCCAGACCGCCCGTGTGTTTTGGCCCGAAGTAATTCAGCGCGCCGATGACCACAATTGCCAGCGCCGCGAACATTTCGGGATGCGACACGCCCAAATACTGAAATGCCGATAGTGAACTGATCGCCGCTGTAACGAGGTAGTCCGCCACAAGGAGGAACGCGCCGACGATGGAGATGATTTCCGAACGATGACGCACGCTGGCATACACGCCGCCGCCGTCGGCGTAGTGTTTGCAGATGGCCATGTAATTCACCCCAACCAGGGCCGTGAGCAGGCACATCGCCGCAATCAGCCAGAACGAGCTGTATCCCGCGACGGCAAACGCCAGACCGATGACGTAGGCTTTGCTGGTGCCCCAATCACCGTACAGGATCGCCGCCGCGCGCGGAGTATCCACATTACGCGGACGCTTCGTGGTCGTTGCGATCATAATTTACTGAAAATATGCATTGCTGCAAAAACCGCATCGGGGGAAATGAAGGCGAGCCTCATTGCCCTTAATGTTCACGCCGGCGAGGTTAGCTGTCGGGCTGGAACCATTAAGTGTTCCCGGCGTCATGCGCCGCAAGCCCCATCCACTCCGCAACACGGAACGGATATTTCGGTTTCCCCGCTGATCGCACCAAGTGCGGTCATTTGGCAGACAAACTGCAACCAGTTTAAACATTTAACGCCACAAAGCAAGAAGCGCGTGTCTGCAAAACGCTTCCCGGCCGGTGGTTTCGAGATCCCGTATTTCGACACCGCCGTCAGTGCTTCCGGAAATGCCACAGCAAAAGCAAGAAAGATGGCCACTTGCAACAGGACAAAGCCGATGATCATGGGCACCATCCGGAATCGCGATTTCCAGACTTGGGGCGCCTGCAACCGGGTGTAACGGCTGGTCATGACCACCGCTTCGTAATTCTCCAACTCGGTTCTCATTTCAAGGGCGGTTTGATACCGGCGCTTGGGATCACGCTCCATCGCGTGCAGGATGATTTCCTCGAGCACGGGCGTCAGGTTCGGATTTATTTTTCGCGGCGCCTGCGGATCACCCGTGACGCGGGCGTTCATGATCACATAAGGGCTGTCGCCGGCAAAGGGCGGTTCGCCCGTGGCCATTTCGTACAGAATTGCTCCCAGGCTGTAGATGTCCGTCCGTTCGTCGCCCCGGCTGCCCTTGACCTGCTCCGGCGCCATGTAATCGGGCGTGCCCATCGTGGGCGTGAAGCCGACAAAGGTGAGCCGCCGGGCATTGGCCGCCCGGGCAATCCCAAAATCCATGATGCGAATTGAGCCGTCGTTGCACAGCATGATGTTGGCCGGCTTCAAATCGCGATGCACGACTCCGCTTTGGTGCATGTAGGAAAGGGCGGTGCAAATGTGGCTGGCGATTTTGACGGCGTCTGGTTCCGGCAGGGGCCGCACGTTGCGCAATAATTCGCTCAAGGTCTGGCCTTCGAGATATTCCATCGCAAAATAAGGCCGGCTCTTTTTTTCGACGGGAAGAATTTTCAGGATATACGGATGATTGAGTTTGATCCCGATCTCCTCCTCGCGGCGAAAACGGTCAAATCCCGCCGGGTCGCTTTCAATTTGCAGATAGGGAATTTTCAAGGCCACCGCCTTGCCGGTTTGCCGGTCGTTGGCTTTGAACAGCGAGGCCATGCCGCTCTTGGCGATGACATCGGTGATTTCAAACCGGTCATCGAGCAAACTCCCCACGCCGATGTCATTGCCGAGCGCGCGGCGGGTTTTGACGGCGGCCGTCTGGGCCTGCAATGACTGTTCCACCTGCCACACCTGAATGATCTGGACGGAAACGTTGTCGCTGACCTGGCGGCGTTCCGCCTGCTCAATCAGCCGTTTGCACGCCTCGCCGGGATGATACTTGATGACCGAATCCAGGATTTCATCGTCCAAAACAAAACCGTAAAGGCCATCCGAGCAATGCAGAATCAAATCTCCCTGCTCCAGGGTTTCCGTTTTGATGTCGTAATGACAAATCGGTTCCGAGCCTACGCTGCGCGTCAGCGTGGAGCGGTGCTGGCTGGTCATGGCATTCCGCTCCAGCAACAATCCCAATTTAACCTGCAACGAGGTGTAGGAATGGTCGGTGGTCATCCGCTTGATTTTTCCGGCGCGGATGAGGTAGGCGCGGGAATCGCCGACGTGCGCAATGGTGACCTTGTCGTCGCGAAAAATGGAGGTCAGCAGCGTGGTGGACATGCGGCCCTGTTTTTGGGCGGCCTGAAATATTCTCGCGGCCGCTTCGTCGAAAATCCGGCGGACGGAATCATTGGTGGGAGTTTCCGGTTTGGCTTCCTTGAAAATTTCCAGGGCGGTTTCCGCCGCCATGCGGCTGGCAATGTCGCCGTTGCCTTCGCCGCCCACACCGTCGGCCAGAACGGCGATGCTGCCGACGGCCTGCAATTGCTGAAAATCTTCCGGCTCCCAAAAAGCGATGAAATCTTCGTTGTGGTCGCGAACGGTTCCGATGCTGGAAAGCTGGAAACATTTAATTTTCATGGGCCGGCCAAAGTTATCCGAGATTTTTGTTGAGCGAAAGACTGTAAGTAAGCACACACTGTCCCGCAGCGGTGCAAAGAAGCCCGGCCACCATCACGATGGCCGGGCTGTGCGTTGTCCTCCTCAACCTCAGTTTATATAAGCAGGTTTCTCGGTCAGGATTGTGGACCGGCCAAGCTTGGTGCTCCTCGATTTGAAGTATATAATTCCGTAAATACCCCAGATCGCGGCGAAACCCAGCGCGATGTAAGGTTCATGCCAGCTCATACCGCTGACTGTGAACGGGCCGACCAGATAGAATATCATGCAGCCCAGGTTTGCCAGCAGCCCGAAGATCGGCACCACGAAATGCTTGAACCCGCTGAAGCTGTGGTGCTCTCTGAACGCCACTATGGCCACGATGCAAGTCGTCATGTAGAGCAGGAACGTGCCGAAGTTGCTGATGAGAGTAATGGTGACCAGCGAATTGGGCAGCCAGGTATAAGCGTGCGGCGAGAATATGCCGAAGCTATACCAAAAGTTGTGCTTGTCCAAAGCGGCCAAGTCCGACGATTGCCCACCGAGATAGGCCAGTGTCGTAGCGATGCCGATGACGACCGAGATCACCACCAGCGCCCAGATGGCACGGTGCGGTGAGAGCGTCTTGCCGTGGATCAAACCGAAGTGCGACGGCACTTCTTCGTCGCGGCCCATGGCATAAGTCACCCGGGCGCCGGTGTTGATGCAGGCCAGGGTTGTGCCGATCAATGCCAGGAACACTGTGCCGGCCTGCACGAGCATGAACGCCCGACCGGCTGGATAGCTGCCGAAGGCCCACGTGCCAACGAGCACCATCATGTCACCCAGCGGTGCGCCGGAAGCCCCGGCATTGGACATCGTGTAGCCGCTGTTCAGAAAATAATTCGCGGCGAAATACTCGAACAGGTAGCACATGGCGCCTTGAATCACCAGGGACAGCAACACGGCGCGCCCGATGTCCTTCTTCGGATTCTTCGCCTCTTCACCCATGGACGTCACCGACTCGAATCCCACGAGCAGAAGGATCGCGATGCATGCTTGGATGAGCAGGAAGTTGAATTTGTGCGGCGCAATGACCGACTTGGCCGAAGTGTGAAAATTAAAGGTTTGCGGATCTTTCGCGTCGCCCGCTTTGCCGGTGACGGCGTCTTCGGGCTTGTAGCTTAAAATGAACGGGTCGGATACAGCATGACCGTCCTTGTCCAGTTTCAGCTTGCCGGCCTCGTCCTTTTGAAAGACCGGATACGGATCGCCCACGGCAAGTCCCATCGCGGTCAAGGTGCCCAACACCACGGCATCGGTGTTCTTGGTTTTATCCAGGTCGTCAGCCGTGACCTGACGGTCTTGTTGTTTGTAAACCGGTTGACCCTTGTCGTCGGTCTTGAGCGAGCTGTCCGCCCAGGTATCTTGCACGGGCTTTCCCTTGTCATCCGTGACATTCACTTGATCCACATTATAATTCACCGGCGTTCCGCCGGACAGATGCCAGCCCACTGATCCTTGCGGATGGTTGGAGCGATAGGCGATGGCCATGACTGCGAAAACCACCAGCGCGCTGATCTGAATGATGTTGATCCCCATGTTGACTGCCGTGGTGCCGTTCACGCCGCGGTAGGCGATGTAGCCCACCAGCACCGAGAAGACGATGCAGAACAGCCACATGAACAGCGGGCTGTTATAGGTGCCACTGAAGGTGTTCGGCCAAAACTGGCTGGCCAAGTAGCCGCCCAGAATTGCCGTGACTCCGACCATCAAGCCGGGATAGACCCAGTAATACAAATGACTGGCCCAGCCGGTGAAGAATTTGGCAATACGCGCAAATTTATACGCATGGGTCTTGGACAGGAACGCCTGCTCGGCGTACAGGTAGGAAGAACCCGCGCCGGGATAGAGCTTGGAAAGCTCGGCGTAGCTGATGGCGGTTGCGAAGCACAGCAGCAGCGCGGCCAGCAGGCCGATCCACATGCCGCAGCCGGCCATCGGCGCGCCGTAGAGTGCTTGCTCTTGGAACGTCAGCCACAGGAATGCGCCGGGCGCAATCAAGGCCATGGCGTTGATGGTTAGCCCTGTCAATCCCAAGGTTGCTTTGGTGGTGGGTTTGTTTCCGCCACCGGGTGATGTTGGTTCGTTTGTCATATTTGTTGTTCGTTTGACTGTTTCTGCTTTGCTGGTTTATTTGGTTTTTACATTGTTGTCATATTGCCAGGTTGCCGGTTTCATCCGTGCGGATGCGAACCGCCTGTTCGATTGCTGTGACGAAAATCTTCCCATCGCCGATTTTTCCGGTCCGGGCGCTGTGAACCACGGCGGCAATGGCGTTGTCGGCGCGGTCGTCCGGCACGACGAGTTCGATTTTGATTTTGGGCAGGAAGTCCATGGTGTATTCGCTGCCGCGATAGATTTCGGTGTGGCCCTTCTGCCGGCCGAAACCTTTGACCTCGCTCACCGTCATCCCTTCGATGCCCACTTCGGCGAGCGCATCTTTGACTTCCTCAAGCTTGAAAGGCTTGAGAATGGCTTCAATTTTTTTCATGTTTTTTCCATTAAGTCGTTCAATCATTCAACTGCATTTGCGTCTGGCTGAACCATGCCAACCCATTTAGCAGCGGTGATGCCAGCCGTGGAAACCAACAGGCGAAAACTCAAAAAACGCCCTGTTTACAATGGTATTTATTGAGTATTTATAATTTGAAGTTGTTCAAGAGATCCCGCCATCTCTGTTTCGTTTTGCGCAGCCGATAAAATATTCGCCAGCGTTTTCGTGGGGGGAACGGATGGACCAACCAGTGAATCAATATAACCCAAACGACCGGCAGTTTTGCCGCCGCACCGCTGGAGTTTATTTTATACCATCGTCTCGCGGGCGTGGACGAACGGGATGCTTTGTTGCTTGATTGCGGGCGAATTAATATTTAATCCTATCAGAAATTAGCCGATACTGAGCAAGGTGTTTGATTTAAAAAAATCACCGTTGTCCCGCTCCATCGAGTTGAATTGCGCGTTTTCGTTGTCCCGGCATGCAATCAACCGCCCGAACCAGATTGCGTTGGTGGTTGACGGCGACAGTTATTCCTATGCCGAACTGGCTGCGTATGCCGGAAAGGTGGCCGCCTGGCTGCAGGCGGCGGAACCGCAGAAGATGTTGGGCGCGCGAGTTGGCGTGCTGACATCCCGGACCCTTGACACCTACGCGGGAATCCTGGGCGCCTGCTGGTCGGGAGCGAGCTATGTCCCCATCAATGCGAAATTGCCCGCCGTGCGGCTGGCCAACGTTTTGGCCCGGGGAAAGTTGGAGGCCTTGATTGTTGATGAGACCGGGGTCAAATGTCTGGAGCAATTAGAGCCGGATTTGATACCCCAAAGGATTCTGGGACCGATTACCAAGGGCCGGAAGAAGGGCGGGAACGGCGGCGTGATGTTGCAAGGTCTGCATCCAGTAACGGAACCGGTGGCAGTGAGTGCCGATCATTGCGCTTACGTCATGTTCACGTCGGGCACGACCGGCCTGCCCAAAGGCGTCATGGTCAGCACGGGGAGCCTTTGCTGTTTTCTGGATTGCATGCGGCGGTTATACCGCTTGGGCCCGGAGGATCGGGTTTCCCAGTTCTCCGAGGTTTCTTTTGATTTTTCGGTGCTGGATCTTTTCTTCGCCTGGGACGCCGGCGCGGCGCTTTACACCGTGCCTGACAGCCAATTGATTGCGCCGGCCAGGTTCATCCAGGAAAACAAGCTTACCTTCTGGGCGTCGGTTCCATCGGTGATTACTTTTCTGGACCGGTTCAAACTTTTAAAGCCGGGAGCTTTTCCTTCGTTGCGCGCCAGCTACTTTTGCGGGGAACCTCTGGCTCTGGCCTCGGCACAGGCCTGGCAGCAGGCGGCGCCCAACAGCGTGGTTGACAACCATTACGGGCCGACCGAAGCAACAGTGGCGTGCTCCTTTGACCGCTTGAGTGCCGAGCCAAACGTCACCCTGGAGCGGGGCATCGTTGCCATTGGAAAGCCCTATTCGGGCATGCGCATGGCGGTGGTGGACGAGGCAGGGGCTTTCCTGCCCGCCGGGAAAACAGGAGAATTGGCTCTTTCGGGTTCGCAAGTTGCCCTGGGATATTTTGGCGAACCGGAATTGACGGCGCGGCGCTTTCGCGAACTGAAGCATCCTCAATGGGGGCTGGCGACGTGGTATCTGACGGGGGATTTGGCTCGAGAAGATCGCTCGGGATGTTTCCATCATCTGGGCCGGGTTGATCATCAGGTCAAGGTATTGGGCCATCGAATTGAATTGGAAGAGGTTGACTCGCATCTTCGGAACGCCTGTGGCTGTGACGCGGCGGTTGCCGTGGCCTGGCCCGTCCGGCAGGGCATAGCGGAAGGTCTGGTCGCCTTTGTGGGAGGCGGGACGCTCGACAGTTCCAGCATTCTGGAAAATCTCAAGCAAAGAGTGCCTCCCTACATGGTTCCCCAACGAATCATCAGAATGGAATCGCTTCCGCTGACGCCCAACGGAAAAATAGACCGTCGCCGCCTGGCAGAAAGCCTTGGCCAAGATGAAGCCGGCCTTTAGACCAAGAATTATTCCCCGTCTGGAAACCTGGCCATGGCTGGTGCGGTTCGTTCAAACCCGGCTTGGGAAGGTGGCTCTCGCCGCTGTTTTTGGCGGCGTTTTGGCGCTCAACCACGATACCCGGGCGCTGCTGATTGCGGTTGCTCTGCTGGCGATTTCGTTGTGGCCTCAGCATCGGCGTTCTTTGGTCGCCTGTGCGACGTTTTATTCACTTCTCGTTTACACGCTGGGCGGCAGCGGTGCTTCGAGTCCGTCTTACCTGGCCATGATGCTGTTTTTCGTATTCGCGGGAATTTGCATCCATCAGGCGCAACTACGGCCGGACATCTGGATTTTCCGCCGGCCCGTTCGCAATTTGCTGATTTTTTACGGCGCGTTATTGGTGACAGTTTATTGCCTGCCATTTAATGGTTTTACCATGGCCATGCTTTCAGTGTTTGTTGTGTTCTTCGGAAAGTGTCTTTGGTTCCTGGGTTACGCCTTGCTGGACCGCCGCAGAAAAGGCCAGCAACCTTTACTCGTGCGGCTGTTTCATTTTCAACCGTTCTGGGGCAGCACCAATGTTCCTTACCCCAAGGGGGAAAGTTATCTTGCCCGGATCGAAGCCAGGACGGACCAAGACCAGGCCACAATCCAGCTCAAGGGCCTAAAGCTCGTGTTGTGGGCGAGTGTGCTCAAGATTTTTTCAGCACTGTTCGAGCAGTTGGTCCACGGCACGCCGGGCTTTTTCAGCCGGCGGTTGCCGGGTTCTTTTGGCGTGCCTGACATGCCGGCGGCCATCACCGCTTACCTGGGGGGACGGCCATTTCCGCGGGATCTTTGCTGGTTGTCCGTAATGGCGAACTTCTGCTCGATGTTGCTGACCATATCCATCGTTGGGCATTTCATCATTGGAACCTGCCGCATGGCCGGGTTCAACGCGTTGCGCAATACCTATCGTCCGCTGGCATCCGCGAGCATTGCCGAGTTCTACAACCGGATCTACTACTACTTCAAGGAACTGCTGGTAGATTTTTTCTTCTATCCCGCTTACTTGCGTTATTTCAAAGACCGGCCACGGCTGCGGCTGTTTTTTGCAACGCTGGCGGCGGCCAGCTTTGGAAATCTGCTCTATCACATTCTCGCTTCCCTCGGCGCGGCATCCCAAATTGGTCTCTGGCGGATGATTGTGGGCTTCCAGGTTTATGCCGTATATGCTTTGATTTTAGGACTGGCCATCGGCATTTCCCAAATCCGGTCCATGGGCCGCGCTCCGGCCAAAGGCGGACTGGTCAGCACCCTCGGGGTGATGTTATTTTATTGCCTGATCATGGTCCTGGATTCCCGCAATCTCAACTGGTCCATCGCCGATTACGGATCTTTCCTTCTAAACCTGTTTGTTCCATTCTCGAGATAATCCTATGCAAAAACGAGAAAAGCTGAGGCGGTTTGTTGGCGGCATCCTCATTCGCAAAGGCGACAACAAGCCTTTCGCCGATGATGATTCGCTGTTGCTGACCGGCAGAATTGATTCCCTCAATGTCCTGGAAATCGTCACCTTCATGGAAAAGGAACTCCAGTTCAATCTTTCGGAGCAGACGTTCGATCCGGGCAGATATGACTCCATTGACAGCATGGTGGAACTGATAGAATGTTCCAATACCTAGGCGCATACAGGACGTACCTGTCCGGCGCGCCGGTCCCAAAGGTATAAAATGAAAATCGGACTGATCGGGCATATTGTTCCCGCCCCTCTGGCCCTGGTGCCCACCGATATGGAGCGCTGGGGTTACAAATATACGCGCGTTGAGACAGAGGGCGCCTCGATGATTGATCACATTGCCTATCTGAAGAGGCAGCTTGGCCTTCCTCAACACGAAAGCTTCTCCGTTTGGGAAATGAACCTCGCCTCGGCCCTGTTGCTCCGATCACGCCTGATGGAAAGTGGGAACGAGGTCCTGACAATCAATTACATTGATTCCGACAACGAAGATCAGGAATTTGCCCGAATCAAGGAATTTGCCCCCGATATTCTTGCCCTGAGCACGACGTTCATTCTTTCTCCGTCCCAGCTCAACTATGTGGCCCGGCTGATTCGCAAACACCTGCCAGACACGTTCGTGGTCGCCGGGGGACAGCATATTTCTACCGAATTGGCCGGCTTGAAAGAAAAACAGCAGCGGGCCTACCTCAAGGCCACCGGATTGGACGGCTTTATCAACGACGCCCAGGGCAAGGCCAGCCTGGTCAGACTAACCCAGCTCTATCCGTCACGGCTGGCCGAAGCGCCCAACCTGCTCTGGCGACAGCCGTCGGGAGAGATTGTGATTAACCCGAGACAGGCCGAAGCAAACGACCTTGACTCCGTCATTGACCTCTCCGGCATTCGCAAAGGTTCAGTGGTTCATTTGCGCACTGCCCGCGGCTGCGCCTTCAAATGCTCTTTTTGCTCCTATCCGGCCAGCGGCGGCAAATGGTCTCTGGCTGATGTGGATAGCGCCGTCGCCCAGTTGCGCCTGGCCAGGGAAGCCGGGGCCGGGGCGGTCATTTTTACCGATGACACGTTCAATGTTCCCCAAAAGCGGTTCAACCATCTGCTCGATCGGATGATTGAGGCCGGGATCAACCTGCCCTGGTATTCGTTCTTGCGCTGCCAGTTTGTTGATGCGGCATTGGTTGAGAAGATGCGCCGCAGCGGCTGCCGGGGGGTGTTGCTGGGAATTGAGTCGGGAGCCGATTCCGTGCTGTCAAACATGAACAAAGGCTCAAAGGTGGAGCATTATCGGCGCGGGGTCCGATGGTTGAAGAACGCCGGGATCACCAGCGTGGGTTCCTTTCTCATCGGCTTTCCCGGCGAGACGGCCGAAACGATAGCTCAGACCGAGGAATTCATCAGCGACGCGGGGCTGGATTTTTTCTATTTGCAGATGTTCTATTATCTGCACCATGCGCCGATTCACCGCGTGGCTTCGAAGTTCGGCCTGACCGGACGCGGACTGCTTTGGTCGCATGCAACCATGGACTGGCAGGAAGCATCGGCCCGGCTGGATCAAATTTTCCGCAAACAGGGCAGCCGTTGCCTCCATCAGGACTACAACCTTTGGGAGATCGCTTTTCTGGAAAACCGTGGCTTTGACCGTGACCGGATTATCCAATACCGGTCAATGATCAACCGGATGGCTCTGGCCAAACTGGATTCCATGCCGGATGCGGGGAAATCTGCAGAATAAAAATGGTCGGAGCGACAGGATTTGAACCTGCGACAGCCAGCTCCCAAAGCTGGTGCTCTACCAAGCTGAGCTACGCTCCGACGCGCGCCCATCATCGCAGGTATGGTGGGGTTCGCAACGAAATTCGCCGGTGCCGGGTAATGCGCCAGATTGATGGATAAATGGATTATTGGATGGATGTGCCAGGCTTCGCTTCAACAATCCAATCATCCATCAATCCGTCCGGCCCCCGGCTTTCCGGCTGGACGGTGCCAGCCGCCGTGTTACATTGCTTCCGTCATGTCAACAACAGCGCCTATCGCCCAGAAAGTCAACCTTCGCCGGCCCGACATCATGAAGGCCGTGCAGGCGCAGGTTTTGTCACACTACCGCAGCGAGTTGGTCGAGCGCATCCGCGCCAATGGCCATGTGCTCTCCGCTGGCGACCTCACGGTCAAGCTGGCCAAGGAATTCGGCTTCTGCTACGGCGTCGAACGCGCGATAGACATTGCATATGCCGCACGGCATGCCTACCCGAACCGTCGTATTTTTCTTCTCGGCGAGATCATTCACAACCCCGAGGTGAATGATCAAATCCGTGAAATGGGAATTGTAAGCCTTTCCCCGAAACCATCCGACGAAGAGCTTGCCAGCCTCAACCTTACGCCCGATGACGTTGTCTTGATTCCGGCCTTCGGTACGGAAGTGGCTACGAGGAAAAAACTCGAAGCCAGCGGCTGTGATCTTAAAGACACCACCTGCGGCGACGTGATGAGCGTCTGGAAGCGCGTCCGGCAGTATTCCAAGGATAAAGTCACCAGCATCATTCATGGCAAGGCGTCGCACGAGGAAACCAAAGCGACCAGTTCGCAAACCCGTGCCTATGGGAGCGGACATTATCTGGTCGTCTTGACGATCAGGGAAACGGATTACGTGTGTGATTACATTGTTCGTGGCGGCGACAAACGCGAATTTCTGGATAAATTCAAGGGTGCTTACTCGGATGGTTTCGATCCGGATATTCACCTTCAGGCCGTAGGGGTGGCCAATCAGACCACCATGCTGCGTGGCGAAACCGAGGAAGTCCAGCGCCACCTCCGTCAAGCGATGATTAAAAAGTACGGCGAAGCAGAGGTGGACAAGCATTTCCGTTTCTTTGACACGATTTGCGGCGCCACGCAGGACCGGCAGGATGCGCTGGAGAAGTTGTTGCGCGAGCCGCTCGATTTGCTCATCGTCATCGGCGGATATAATTCATCGAACACTTCGCATCTGGCCGAGATGGGAGAATCCAAGCTGCGCACCTTTTTTATCAAGAACGCCGACATGATGGAATCAGACAGACTCATCCGCCACTACAATCAACACGATAAAAAGGAAATTGAGGCACGCGACTGGCTGCCCTCCGGCAAAATCACCGTCGGCGTCACCGCCGGCGCCTCCTGCCCGAACAACTTGATCGAGGACACCATTCGCCGGCTCTTCGAGCTGCGCGGCATCTCGGTGCAGGAACTGCTAAAAACTGAATGATGATTCTTATATTGACAAATGATGAAAATAGCATCATTCTTGCCATATGAGAATGACAGTGGATTTGGATGAACATATTTTGAAGGAATTGTTGAAGGTTACGGGACATAAGAAAAACAGCCCGGCGGTGGCCTTTGCCGTGCGGGATTTCGTCCACCGGAAAAAGGCGCGGGATTTCGGGCGGATGTTGCGGGAAGGTCGGTTTGATTATCCCGCCACCAATGACGAAATCGCGCAGCGGGATGTTTGAGGGGTTTCATGGTGCTCGTGGATTCATCGGTCTGGATTGAGGCGCTGCGCCGGAAAGGCCGTCTCGATGTAAAAGTTGCCATCGAAAATCTTCTGGAGGAATACGAGGCCGCCTGGTGCGGTCCGGTCAAACTGGAAGTGCTCGGCGGCGCTCGTGCACAGGACCGGCATCCGCTGGAGGATTATTTCAGTTGCATCCCTTATCTGCCGATGGCCGATGCCGCCTGGGATTCGGCGAAAAAGCTTGCCTGGCGGTTGTGTGACCGGGATTGCATTGTTCCCTGGAACGATGTTCTTATCGCCACGCTATCGGTGAAGGCGGATTGCCGGCTCTACGCCGTGGACAAACATTTTGAAATGATGCGCGATGCCGGCGCGGGCATCCGGCTTTATGAGCCGGGTTACGGCGGCAAATACAACGCCGGCTAATTTTTTTATTTTCATCTTACTCGACCCGTCAAACAGCCAAATTCGGGCACATTCAACTTGACCCTGCTTTGACGGATTGGAAAATGGTGGAAAACGAGCCGAACCAGAAGGCAGTTTCCACATTCCCGCGTCATGTCAAAGCCCAATATCAAGTCGTGTAACGGGTCAACTGTGTTGAGAGTCAAAAGAATTCAAACCAGAATCAGTCCCGGACTGCTGCCGGTAATGCTTCGTCCGCCTTCGGGCGTGACCAGATAGGTGTTTTCGCTGCCTACCATGCCCACGCCCGGCACGCCTTTCTTGGGTTCGAGCGCCAGCACCATTCCCGCGGCCAGCGGCTCGTCGAATCCTTCCGCCAGCACCGGCGGTTCGTCAATCTGTAGGCCGACCCCGTGACCGAGGAAATTCGCCCGCCGGTTGCCGAAGCCCATGAAGTTCTTCAGAAATTCCGGGTCGAGACTTTCCATGGTCCGGGCGTAAATCTCCGAAGGTATCGCGCCGGGTTTCAACATCGTAGCCAGCCGGAGTTCGAGTTCCACGCAACGCCGGTGAATCACCATCGCCGCTTCCGGCAGTGCCCGGCCAAACATGTAAACCATTGTCTTGTCCGTCGAATAGCCATCCATCGCGCAGCCAACGTCCAGAAACACGAGATCGCCATTCCGGAGCTTCCGGTCGCGGCTGCCCAGCACCGGTGCCGCGGGGCCGATGCCCACGCACCCGCCCGGTCCGTCGAAGCTGGTTGGATAAATCGAGTTCTCCCCGAAGCCCAGTTGCGCCACGGCGACATCCACGTTGAACATGCCGAAGCGCACGGTTCCTTGATGCCCCTCGCGCACCAGCAGCGAATACAGATCGCACGCCAGCTCCGCTTCGTTCATTCCCTCGCGCAACATCGCCGGCACGTTCTCTTCCATGACGCGCCGGTGCATCTTGCCGCATCGTTCCATGATGGCCAGTTCGTACGGACTCTTGACCGCCCGCACCCGGGCAATCGTCGCATCCAGCGACGCCACCTCTTTGCAGGGAAAATGCTTTCGGAATCGCTGGACCAGCGCGAGCGGGACCAGTTCGGTTTCGAGGTGAATGACCTGGCGCGCTGCTGCCGGCGGCATGGCAGCCGCCGCATCGCGAAAACTTTTCATCGGGCGGATGTCGGGGAAGAGCGATTCGTCGCCGGCCCGCTCGAAACTCCGGCGCACCCAGAACACGGCCTCGCCGTTGCGGGGAACCAGCAGCACGCTGTCCTGCATCGTGCCGGTGAAATAGTATTGGTTGACCCGGCCAAAGAACGCGGCCAGTTCCCAATCCGGGTTCTCCGCATCCATTCGCGCCCGGAAGCGCTTCATCCGGTCCGTTAATTCTGAGAGAGGAACTTTCGTCATAAAATTGGCCGCGACATTATGCGGCCCGCTGGCTGGCGGGAAAGAAAAGAAAATTTGTGTTACGGAGCGCGGGCAGCCATCCGCGGTGGCAGCCACTCGCATAAATCCAGGCTTGGCGGCGTAAAAACCGGCCGCCGTTATTTTCGAGGCTCACTTGCTCTTGGGCGCGAACATTTGGGCGGCCATTTTCATGCCGGCCATTTGCATTTCCCGTTGCGATGTTTGAAATTGCTGGAAAGAAGCGAGCTGTTCAGCGGTCAAAAATTGCTGGGCACGGGCGAGAATCTGCTGATCGAGCTGCTCCTTTTCCTTTGCGTACTGATCGAGTTTATCGTCAGTAAACATGGAGGCAATATCGCCGTTGGCCGGATTTTTATTGTTATAATCGGTGGTCCATTTGAAATTGTTCCGCTCGTCGCTCATCATTTGAATCAACTGCTGCTGCTGGTCGGCGGTCAGCGCGGTGGAGCCGCCGGACAGTTGATCGTTGAACTGGCTGACGGTCAGACGGTCCGGCGTCGTTTTTTCGTAAGCTTGGAACGCCTGGTAATTTTCATCGCCGAGGAATTGTTTGATCTGCGCGTCATAGTCGTCCGTCGCGCTTTTCATTTGTTTCGCCAGATCCGCTCGTTGCGCGGCGTCCAGGCTGCCATCAAGCATGGACATGCCGGCGTCCGCACCGGCGGACATTTTCTTTTGCAGCAGATCCTTCAAAGCGACGGACTGGTCCGGTGATAAATTAAGCTGCTGAAACAGCGCCGCGTATTGCTTGTCAATCATCGGCCCCAGGAAGGCCTTTTGCGACGTCTTGATCATTTCCCTCATTTTCGGGTCCTTGAACATTTGCCCGAACGGATTGGAACTGTTGGTTTTTGCGGCGGCCAGCGACTGCTCCAACTGTTCTGCCTCCTTCGATTTGTCGGCGGCGTAATGGGAGGTTTCCGCCAGCGAGTCCTGCAAAATCTTCGATTTCCTTTCCGCGCGCGCGACTTTTTCATCCGCCCCGGATTTTTCCTGCAATTGATTTTGGACGCCGGCCAGTTGCGTTTGCAATTGCGCGATCTGATTCCGTTGATGCCAGGCCAGTGCGCCCAGCGAGATGGTGACGGCCAGAAGAAGTACGATGGCGATGTTTTTCATAAAAATGAATTAGTGGGAATGACGTGCTGATTATGCGGGCAAACCGGGAATAATTCCAAGCTTTTCAATGAATGGTTACATCCGCCCTCACCTTTTATCCTCTCCCCTAGGAGAGGAAATAGCTTTTGCTGGTTCTGGTTTTGCGGATGAGCGCCCGGCCAATCCCGTCGTATAAATTGTAAAGGAGCGGCGGATGATTCTCCCTCTCCTGGTGGCGAGGGCGGATGTCACATTTGCATCCATAATTTCGAGAACAATAATTTAACTCTTGAATCAATCCCGCATTTTGCTAGAGTGCAAAGTAGAGATTAGGTGGGATTGGGACAAGATCCGTGTGCCCGCCGTCAGCCGATGGGAACACCTTTAAGAAAAGGTAAAAATATGAAAACTCAGAATTCTTTTTCGACCACCACCAACCCAAACACGCTGGCTGGGTATTTTAGAACCGCCTGCGCCGCGAAGCTGCTGTCGTTGCTGCTTTTGACGCTACCCGCCGTGGTGCAAGCCCAATTCACTTTCACCACCAATAAAGACGGCTCACTCAATATCTACCGATACACCGGCTCCGGCGGTGCGGTGACCATACCCAGTACGACCAATGGCCTGTCTGTTACCAGTATCGGAAACACAGCGTTTGGATATAACGCCAACATAACCAGCGTCGCGATCCCAGACAGCGTCACCAACATTGGGAACGGTGCGTTCGAGTATTGCCTCATGACCAGTGTCACGATTGGCAACGGGGTCACCAACATCGGAGTCAGTGCATTTTACTATTGCACCAACCTAGAAAGTGTCACAATTGGCAACAGTGTAAACAACATCGGAGTCAATGCATTTTATAATTGCATCAGCCTGGGAAGTGTCGCGATCCCCAACAGTGTTGCCAGCATCGGTAACGAAGCGTTCCTTTGTTGTGAAAGCCTGACCAATGTCACGATTGGCAGCGGCGTCAGAAGCATTAGCGACTATGCATTTATGAACTGTTTCAACCTGAGCAGCGTCACGATCGGTACCAACGTTACAAGCATCGGGATCCTGGCGTTTTATCCCTGCGGCAGCCTGACCAGCATTACGATTCCCAACAGCGTTACCAACATCGGGGACTCGGCTTTCTCTTCCTGCACCAACCTGAGCAGCATCACGATCGGCACCAACGTCACCAGTATTGGAGACCAGGTGTTCCAGTACTGCACCAGCCTGAGCAGTGTCGCGATTCCCAACAGCGTCACCAACATCGGCGACTCGGCTTTCTCTTCCTGCACCAGTCTGAGCAGCATCACGATCGGCACCAACGTCACCAGTATTGGAGACCAGGTGTTCCAGTACTGCACCAGCCTGAGCAGTGTCACGATCCCCAACAGCGTCACCAACATCGGGTTCTCGGCTTTCTCTTCCTGCACCAGTTTGAGCAACGTCGTGATTAGCACTAACGTCACCAGTATTGGGTCTATGGCGTTCTATACCTGCGAAAACCTGACCAACGTCACAATCCCCAACGGCGTCACCAGCATCGGTGGAGGGGCTTTCTCTTCCTGCACCAGCCTGAGCAGCGTCACGATCCCCAATAGCGTCACTAACATCGGGGACGGGGCGTTTTCAGGCTGCACCCGCCTGACAGGAATCGCGGTGAGTGCGCTCAATTCCGCGTATACCAGTGTGGCTGGGGTCTTGTTCAACCACAACCAGACCATACTCATCCAATATCCAGGGGGCAATGCCGGGAGTTACACAGTCCCTAACACGGTCACTGGCATCGAGGCCGATACTTTTTCTTCTTGTTTCAGCCTGAGCAACGTCGTGATTGGCGATGGCGTCACTGCCCTTGGGGATTATACGTTCTATAACTGCACCAACCTGGCCAGCGCCATTTTCCAAGGTAACGCCCCGAGTATCGGTTCGTCTGTATTCGACAGTGACAGTAATGCGATTGTCTATTACTTGTCGGGGAAGACAGGCTGGGGCTCCACGTTTGGCGGTCGTCCGACCGTGCTATTGCCATACACTTACACTAATAATAACGGCACGATCGCTATCACCAGTTACACCGGTTCCGGCGGTGTAGTAACTATACCCGACACAATCAATGGCCTGCCGGTCACCAGCATCGGGACCGATGCGTTTTTTTCCTGCACCAACCTGACCTGCGTCACGATCCCTAACAGCGTTACCAACATCGGGGGAGCGGCGTTCGCTTCCTGTACCAAACTGACAGGAATCTATTTCCAAGGGAACTCCCCCAGTACTAATTCGGCCACGTTCAGCGGTGACAGCAATGCGACTATTTATTACTTGCCGGGAACCACGGGTTGGGGCTTGACGTTTGGCGGTCGCCCGACCGCGCTATGGAATCCACAGTTGCAAAACAAGGACGCGAGTTTTGGCGTGCGGACGAATAATTTCGGGTTCAATATCAGTTGGGCTAGCAGCAGGCTCATTGTAGTGGAAACATGCACGAATCTTGCCAACCAGGTGTGGCAGCCGGTTGCAACCAACACCCTCCCCGGCGGCTCGTGTTATTTCAGCGATCCGCAGTGGACGAATTACCATATTCGTTTCTATCGCCTCCGCTCGCCGTGATCGGAGGGGCGAGTTATACGAGTCCCTGACTTATCGAATGCCTCTGAAAATGGGGACTCGTGTAACTCGCCCCTCCGAGGAGAAAATGTTTTGAGCCAGTATCGGAGTGACACGCCCTACTTGTGTGCCGATTCCTTTTGGGGAATATCAACCCTTTCCGCCGATGGAGAAGGCTTTGCCGATATATTTGCTCATTCCGTAATAACCCCGCGAGTCGGGCGCGAACGCCAGCGGCTTGAGCTTCTTGATGTCAACCAATCCGCCGGCTATCACGGATTCCTCGGCTTTTACGTCCATGACCTCGCCGACGAACTGCGTATGCAGCCCCAGCTCGAACGTGTGGACCAGCCGGCATTCGACCACCAGCGGAAACTCCTTCACAAACGGCGCATCCACCCGCGTGCTTTTCTCGGGCGTCAGGCCGCTCTCCGCGAATTTGTCAACATTCCGGCCGGAAACCAATCCGAAGTAATCCGCCTGCGCGACGTGCTCCTCGGACGGAATGCTGATGGTGAACGCTTTCCGCGCAACGATGTTGCCGTGGGTGCTGGTCGCCCGGCGCAAAGACACAGCTACGCACGGCGGTTGCGAGCAACAAATGCCGGCCCACGACGCGGTCATGACGTTGGGTTTGCCGTCCCCGTCGTAGGTGCCCACCACAAACACCGGTGTCGGGTAAACGAGCGTATTGGCGCCGAGAGATTTTTTCATGTGCAGCGAGGATAAAACATTTCCGCAAGATTTCCAATCCTTAAACCGTACCCAGTTCCGGGGTATGCACATCATGGCAGCCGCTCCGAACGAATTAGCACTTTAAATCTCTGAACCGTAGCAGCCGACGTGAGTCGGCTCTGAAATTGCTTTGGATAAGATGGAGCGGACTCACGTCCACTGCTACAAGATCATGGGGAGGGATAAAAATGGCGCGGGTGTCAAGTTGGTCCGTTCCGGATGGGGCGTGCCGCCAAAGTGTCTCCAAGAATCATTGCAACAACTCGCGCTGCCAGCTCATCAATTCCGGCGCGCGCTGGTTCCAATCGCGCGACAAATCTCCGAGCACGGCACGGCTGGCGATGAGCGTGGGGTCAATGCCCAGCTTGTGCGCGTGGGCGTCGCGGCGTTTTTCCAATTCGCTGTAACGCCGGATTTGCGCCTCGGTCAGGCGCTGTCCTTTGTGCCGCAAAATTTCCGGATGCCGGTCGGCGGGCAGCGCAAGCCCGGTTTTAATCGCGCTGGACAAGCCCTCGCGGCGGCGCGGCGAGATGCGCGATGGCAGGAGCGGATCAACGGGTTGATGGGCAGCCGCGGCGGCGGCGATGTCCACGAGTTTTTCGTGGCTCATGACAAAAAATGGCGGGCGGTTGGCGGCCACGGCCTCGGTCTCGCGCCATTGCCAAAGCTCGCGCAGCACGGCCAGCGCGGGACGATTCAACGCATGGCTGCCTTTGATGCGCCAGACGGAATCCTGGTCCACAACGGGCGGCTGCGAACATTCAACAATCAGCCGCGCGCAGGATTCCTGGTGCCAGGCGAGCCGCTCCTTTTGTTGGAGTTCCAGCTTCAGCTTGTCGGCCAGCGGCTTGAGATGATGCGTGTCGTTGCGGGCGTAGGTTTCCATCCGATCGGTGAGCGGACGCCGCGCCCAGTCGGCTTTTTGCGAAGCCTTGTCCAGTTTCACGCCGAGAAATTTCTCCACGAGCGAACTCAGGCCAAACTGGCGTTCGCCCAACAGCCGCGCCGCCAGCATGGTGTCGAAAATGGCGCGCGGGACAAACTCGTGATGCTTGCGCAGCAGCCGCAAATCGTAATCCGCCCCGTGTATGATGAGATCGTGGTCGTTGAGCGCGGCGAAGAGCGGATCAAGATTCATCGGCGCGAGCGGATCAACCAGCCGGTCACCGGCAACCGTGCTGATTTGAATCAGGCAAACCTTTTCGGGGTAGGCGTGCAGGCTGTCAGCCTCGGTGTCGAGCGCCAGCCACGTCGCGGATTTGAGCGCGGGCAGGAAGGCGGCAAGCTTTGCGTCAGTGTCAATCACCGGGCGAGTATAAGCATGACCGGGCGCGGGTGACAAGATTTGCGAGGGCTGCCAGCAGCATTATCCGAGGCTCGGAGCGCGGATTGTCTTCAATCCGCAGCGGGTGAATTGGTCGGGCACGCTGCGAGTTGAGACAACTCGCGCTCCGGCCCGGCGGGTTATTATTCAAATTAGTATGCCATCGGAAACATTGCCCGCTTGCCAAACGGCAATCACTGCCAATAAGATTCCGCCCGTGAATTTAGCCGCTGCCTTTGCCGCGTCGGTGGAACAACGCCCGGAGAAAATCGCCTTGTATTGGGGCGAAAGCGAATTCACTTATGCCGCGGTGTTCGCACAGTCGCGCGCCGTGGCGGCGGAGCTGAACGGCCCATTTGGCGTAAAACCCGGGGACCGCGTAGCGCTCTGGCTGAAAAATCGGCCGGAGTTCATCCCGGCGGTCTTCGGCATTCTGGGCGCGGGAGCGGTGCTGGTGCCCATCAACAATTTTCTCAAGCCCGACGAGGTCAATTACATCCTGCGTGACGGCGGCATTGATGTGCTCATCAGCGAAGACGAGCTGTCCGTACACACGACCGCACTGCTGGCGGCCCGGCCGGAGCTCAAAATCTTCAAAATCGAAAATTTTGTCGCATTCAATCCATCCTCCTTCCCTGCTCGCGATCTGTCGGAGCTCCATCCGCCATCTTCGCGTTCCGAGAAAGACCTGGCGGTCATCATTTACACCTCCGGCACGACGGGCCGGCCGAAAGGCGCGATGTTGTCGCACGGCAACCTGCTGCACAACGTCGAGAGCTGCCGGCTGGCGCTCGAAACGCTGGATCAGGACCGGGTGGCGGTGCTGTTGCCGCTGTTTCACAGTTACATGCTGACGGTGGGTGTGTTTCTGCCGTTGCTGGTGGGCGGAACGATGGTGCTGGTGAAATCGCTGAACCAACCGCGGCAGGTCTTGCAGGAGTTGTGCGCGCGGCAGACGACAATTTTGCCGGCGATCCCGCCATTTTATCGCACGCTGGTGGGTTTGCCGGCGCCGGTCAAATTGCCGTTCCGACTTTGCATCAGCGGCTCCGCGCCGTTGCCGGTGCAGGTGCTCAAGGATTTTGAGGCGAAATACGGCATCCCGCTGATTGAAGGTTACGGCTTGAGCGAGGCGAGTCCCGTGGTGACGAAAAACCCGATTCGCGGCGTGCGCAAGCCCGGCTCGATTGGCCGGCCGATTCCCCACGTTGAAGTCAGCGTGCAGGATGATGCGGGGAAAATGCTGGAGGCCGGCGGGATTGGTGAAATCTGCGTGCGGGGTGGCAACGTGATGCTGGGCTATTGGAACAACCCGGAAGAAACGGCCAAAGCCTTCCGCAACGGCTGGCTGCTGACCGGCGACATTGGTTATCGCGACGCGGACGGCTATTATTACATCACCGACCGGAAGAAGGACATGCTGCTGGTCAATGGCAACAATGTTTATCCGCGGGAGATTGAGGAAATCATTTATCAATTTCCCGGCATCAAGGAAGCGGCGGTCATCGGCGTGCCGGATGCGCGCAAAGGCGAGCAGCCGGTGGCGTTTGTCGTTGTTGCGGACGGACAAACGGTCGAAGAAACAACGCTCCTGCAATTTGTGCGCGGCAAGCTGGCCGACTACAAAGTGCCGAAACGGGTGGTTTTCACGCCGGCTTTGCCTCGAAACGCAACGGGGAAAATCCTCAAAACCGCACTCCGGGAGCAGACGTTGGCTTAAGCCGATTCATGTTGTAAACCGGGCAAGCTGATGGCGTAAATAGCTTGTTTTTAGCTTGTTACACCAACAGGCTTTTCGCAGTTGCTTTGGCTGGAGGCCTTCCTTAGACTGTGCGCCTATCCGTCCGGCGCATAAAGCGCGTGGACGGGGAAAATTTTATGGCCGAAGGATATTGCGTTAAGTGCAAAGCCAAGAAGGAAATCGCCAACGGCGTTGAAGAAACGATGAAAAACGGGCGCAAGGCGATCAAGGGCAAATGCCCGACCTGTGGTACGGTGATGTTCAAAATTTTGGGCGGCAAATCCGCCGCCAGCGCGACTCCGGCAAATCCGCCGGCCACCACCTGATTATGTCGCAACAACTCGCTTATGTCATCATCACGCCCTATTCGCTTTACAAGTCGCGCACGGGCGGGATTTTAAGCCGGCTGATTTCACGGACGGGGCTGGACCTGGCCGCCATGCGCATGTTCGCGCCCGGCGACGAACTGGTAAAGCAGTATGCCGAATCCATCGTGTCCGCCCATGACCCGCAGGACCGGCGGATCCAGGAACTCCTTCGACAATACGTCATCCAAAATTTCTCGCCCGACCCCAAGACCGGGCGGCGGCGGCGGGTGATGGCGCTTCTGTTCCGCGGCGATGACGCCGTGCGAAAAATCCGCTCCGTCGTCGGCAACCTCAGTCCGGAGCGGCGCGTGGGAGAAACCATTCGCGACACCTACGGCGACCTGATCTCGGATGACGACGGGCAAATCCGTTACTTTGAACCGGCGGTGCTCGCCGCGCCACGCGAGGAAGAAGCCGAGGAGAAGCTCAAATTATGGGCGCGTTATTCCGACAATGATGGCGGCGTGCTGGAAAAAGTCATCGCCTACCAGCCCGGCGAAACCGGCCAGCGTACGCTCGTGCTGATCAAACCGGATAATTTTCGTTTCCCGACCGGACGGCCCGGCAACGTCATTGACTTCTTTTCGCGCGCCGGCCTGTTCATTGTGGGAATCAAGGTACACCGCATGAGCGTGGCCCAGGCGATGGAATTCTACGGTCCGGTCCGCGAAGTTCTTCGCACCAAGCTGAAGGACATGGTCGGGGCCAAAACCAAAGCCGTGCTGGAAAAGGAATTCGGTTTCAAAATTCCCGCCGCCGAGGAAAAACAACTCGGTGAAGTCCTTTGCCCGACCTTCGGCGACAATCAATTCGAGAACATCATCCGTTTCATGTCCGGCCATGCGCCGTCGGAATTGCCGGAGGCCGAGTGGACCAAGCCAGGCTCGGAAAAGTGCATTGCGCTGGTCTATGAAGGCGTGAATGCCGTCGCCAAAATCCGCGATGTGCTGGGACCGACCGATCCGTCCAAGGCGCCGCCCGGCTCCATCCGCCGCGAATTCGGCTCGACCATCATGGTCAACGCCGCGCACGCCAGCGACTCGCCGGAAAACGCCCGACGCGAAATGGACATCGTCAACGTGGGCGAAAACCTCTTCCGCTCGATTGTTGAGGAAGCTTACGGGAAGTTGTAAGCTGGAGTGCAGGCTTCAGCCTGTCCCCAGCCAACCAGCTAAAGTTTGAACTCCAGCGCGTCGCGCAGTTTTTCCAACAGCTTTGCGTCGGCTGCCGGAAATTCAAAACCAGCGAGTTCATTTTTGTCCGCCCATTTGACCGCCTTGCAGCCGAGCGGTTGCGGCTCGCCGCCCAGCAGGCGGCAGATGAAAAATTTCAGGTGGACGGTTTTCTCCGGGTAGGCGTGGGTGACGGATTCAAACAGTTCGCCGACGGAGATTTCCACACCGAGTTCCTCGCGGATTTCGCGGGCGAGGCATTGCTCGAAGGTCTCCTCCGGCTCGCGTTTGCCGCCGGGAAATTCCCACAATCCGCCCAAATGAGCTTCGGCCAGGCGCTGGGTAATGAGCAGTTTGCCGTTGCGGAAAATCAAGGCGGCGGAAACCTCGATGCAGTTTTTAATTTTTAGTTTTGAGTTTTTAGTTCGAGTGGAGTCGGCCTCGCTCATTTCAACTGAAAATTAAGAATTAAAAAATTAAAACTATCTGCCGACGCTTTTGTAAATCCAGCCGAGTCGCTCCATTTCCTCGCGATCGAACAGATTGCGGCCATCGAACATGATGGGGTGGGTGAGCGATTTGCGGGCGCGTTCGAGATCGAGCTTCTTGAACTCGTCCCATTCCGTTGCAATGACAATCGCGTCGCAGCCCTCGGCGACGGCGTTCATGTCATCCACGTAAGTCACGTTTTTCAAAATGGACCGGGTTTTGTCCATGGCCTTCGGGTCATGCACGCGCAGCGTGGCGCCTTCTTTTTGCAGGCGCAGGCAAAGGTCTATGGCCGGCGACGAGCGCACGTCGTCGGTGTTTTGCTTGAAGGCGAGGCCGAGCACGCCGATTTTTTTGTCCTTGAGCACCCAGAGCGTGTCGGTGATTTTTTTGACGAAGCGCTCCATTTGGTTGGCGTTGATGTGCTGGACCTCCTTGAGCAGCCGGAAATCGTAGCCGATTTGCTCGGCAATCTTGATGAACGCGCTCAAATCCTTCGGGAAACAACTGCCGCCGAAGCCGATGCCGGCATTCAGGAAGCGGCGCCCGATGCGCTCGTCCAGGCCGATGCCCTGGGCGACCTCCTGCACGTTCGCGCCCGCGGCCTCGCAGACGTTGGCAATGGCGTTGATATAGGAAATTTTCAGCGCCAGAAAGGAATTGGCGGCGTGCTTGATGAGTTCGGCGGAATTGATGTCGGTGACAATGATGGGCGCGTTGAAGGGCGTGTAAATCTCCTTCATCGCCGCCACGGGGCGTTGTGAACGGACGCCGATGACCACCCGGTCGGGTTTCATCAAATCGCCGACGGCAAAACCTTCGCGGAGAAACTCGGGATTGCTGACCACGTCGAATTCCACCTTGGCCGGACAATAGCGTTTGATGGTTTCGGCGACCTTTTCACCTGTCTTGACCGGCACGGTGCTTTTGTCCACGACAATTTTGTACGTCGTCATGGCGGCGGCGATGTCGCGCGCGACCCTTTCGATGAAACTCGAAATCCACCGAACCGTCAGCCTGCGGCGGGGTCGGCACGGCGATGAAAATCACGTCGGACTTTTGGACGCCCTCGGCGGTGCTGTCGGTGAACGCGAGCCGGCCGGCGGCGACATTTTTCTTCACCATTTCTTCGAGTCCCGGCTCATAAATCGGGATGCCGCCGGATTGGAGCAATTTGACCTTGGCGGCATCGTTGTCCACGCACACGACCTGATGCCCGACTTCGGCAAAGCAGGCGCCGGTGACCAGGCCGACGTAGCCCGTGCCGATGAGGGTGAGTTTCATGGCGCTCAGGGTTTTGGCTTGAGCGGAGACATCGGAACGGTTGCCGGCGAGGAGGCGGATGGCAGCTTCGCCTTCAAATCCATCGCGCGCATCCCGGCTTCCGAACCCAGCGAGCCGCTCTGATTGTTGCGCGCGACATCCTCGTAGAGATTCAGCGCGTCAATGGTTTTGTTCTGGCGTTCGTCAATTTGCGCCAGGGCAAATTTTGCGGAGTTTGCCACCGTCGGGTCGGAAGCGATGCTGATGGTCCGCTGGTAGGCGCCGGCGGCCAGATCCGTTTTGCCCTGGGCGTCCAGGCTGGTCGCCACGCCGAGAGCGGCCTGGCTGGCAAAAAAACCGTCCGGGTGAGCGTCGAGAAATTTTTGGAATTGCGTTTGTGCTTCGGAATATTTTCCCGCCTCAAACAACATTTCAGCGCCCCGCAACCAGGCCCTTTGCCCGGCGGACGTGCCCTGATACTCCCCGGCGATTTTCAATAAACGGTCGGCTGGCTGGCCGCCGGCGGCGCTGGACGGCGCGGACATCATTAATTGAGTCAGCGCCTTGCCCGCGATGATCTCCTTTTGCTCCTGCTGCCAGGAATAATACGAAATCAGCAAGGCAACGACGATGACAACACCGCCGCCCAAAGCGATTCGAACCCAGTTGGCTTCAATCTTGGGCCACAGTTTAAAAAAATATGCCGCCGGTGCGTCTTGTATTTCCATAATGAACAAACAGTTTTTCTTCCGAAGCTCAAAAACACAAGCCTGAAATCAATCGGGTATTCGCTTAGCGGTTCGGGTGAAATCCCGCAATTTGCCGCGTAAACGCGGAACTCCAAACCCTGACAATATGCGTTAAGGACAGTGTCAAGATGCACCCAATCAATCGCTTCGACAAGAATCTTGCGGATAATCTGCTAAAACCCCCGCAAGCTGGTGCTGGAGCGCTGGGGTAAACCAGGCGCGGGCGTGCGCTGGAACACCAGATATTGAATACCATGTTTCTTGCAGTATTCGCGTTTGCCGCCCTTGTCGCCGTCCTCGTTCACCGCGTAAATGTCCGGCTTCAGAAGCTGAATTTCCGGCTCGGCATCCAGCCAGCCGTTGCCGCTGGAAATCAGCGCCTGCTTCACGTATTTGATCGAGTCAACCACGTAACGGCGCTCGGCCTGCGGCAGGAGCGGATGACCGTCTCCCTTGAGCAGCCGGATGTTTGCATCATGGCCGACGACGACGTAAAGATCGCCCTGGGCGCTGACCTCTTCAAAAAATCGGACGTGGCCGGAGTGGAACCAATCGTAAGAACCGGTCACCAACACCTTCTTCCGGCCCGGCACAACCGACAACGGCGCCGGTCCGGGGAAACCTTTCAATTGCTCCGCATTCAGGACGTGATACTCCATGCCCTGCTGCCGGCAAAACGCCTTCCGCGCCTCGTTGCCGGGGCCTGCGCCATCCACCCACACTTTTGGATGAACCTCGCCCAGGTTGGGAAGCTCGTCGGGATTAACCGCGCCGGTGGCGGGAATGACCCGGCTCACGTAACGGATGGCGTTGAGAAAATACAGGCGCTCCGCTTCCGGAAATATCGGCGGTTCGCCGGTAAGTTCCCGCACAGTCTGGTCCGGCCAAAGCACCACGGTCAATTCGCCGAACCTGGCGGCCTCTTCCAGAAAACGCAGATGACTCGAGCGAATGTCATCGAATCCGCCGGCAACAACGACCTGTCTCCCGGGGAGGCTCATGGCGGCGTGATGCGAATGGCAACTTGAAACGCCCCCGGCACCGGTTCCCGGGACACGACGAACAGGTAACCGCCGCCACAACCGGAATACATCGCTCCGGGATAACGCTGCTGGTGCGCGCGCAGGATGGCCTTGAGATCCAGCTTGATCGCCGGATGCCGGACCGTGCGCGGCAGGATTTTTTCCCAGCACACCATGCAATCATTCATGGACGCGCCCAATGCCTCAACGTCCATCCGGCGGATGGCGTCGAAACAATTCCTGCCCGTCCGGCCCAGGCGCGCGATCCATTTTGGATCAAGATTTTTTTCGCCGAGCGGATGATAACCTGCGGGCCGCGGTTCCACCGGCAAAAGGTGGAGAACTTTTTCCAGCCAGCGCGCCACCCGGGCGTTGTTAAGTGATTCGATGTGCGAAGGAAAGACACCGCCATTGGCCGCGAAGTCATAATCCAGCCGGTTGATCCCGGGATAAATCAGGCCAATCATGTCCTGCGAACCGCTCGGGTCGGCCTTGCCCCGGTTCTCGGCCTCGTAAAGTTCACGAACCAGTTCAGACGGCGGCCGTTTCGGCAGGCGGCCGTTCGATAATTTCATCGCCACCGCGCGCGTGCCGCTGGCGATGCCTGCGCGGTCCATCGGCCGAAATGTCGGCTGAATTTGCACCACCACCATGGAGCCGGGCGGCTCCGGGTTGAGACGAGAAACAAACGGCTGATCAATCCAGCCGCCGGCCAGCGCGAGGCGGTTGGGAATGTTGCCTATTACACTGGCGATGGCCGGCACGCCTTTGAATTTCATGGAAACCGGGAAAAACTACTCCACCACGCGTTTGCCCTTTTTGCGGTTGTAATATTGTTCCTTGATCCACTGGTAGGTGGCGGCCAAACCCTTGTCGAGCGACGTGTTCGGCTCCCATTTGAGCATCTTTTGGATGAACGTGTTGTCGCTGTTACGGCGGGCCACGCCGCGGGGCGCGTCCAGGTCGTAATGGCGCTTGAGCTTCACGCCCGCAATTTTTTCAACCTTCGAGAGCAGTTCATTGATGGAAACCAGTTCGCTGGAACCGAGATTGATGGGCGTGGCGATCAATTCGTCGCAGTGCATGATCATGTCAATGCCCTTCACGCAGTCGTCAATGTACATGAAACTGCGGGTGGCCGTCCCATCGCCCCAGATGGTGATGTTCATGTCCTTTTTGTCCAAGGCTTCGATGACCTTGCGGCACAGCGCGGCCGGGGCCTTCTCGCGTCCGCCGTCCCACGTGCCATTCGGACCATACACGTTGTGGAAGCGGGCAATGGCGGTCTTCATGCCGCGTTCAGCCCAATATTCCTGGCAGAACATTTCGGAAATAAGCTTCTCCCACCCGTAACCGCGCTCGGCCATCGCCGGGTAGGCGTCGGATTCCTTCAACGCGCGCACCTTCGGGTCCTGCTGCAGCAGGACGTTGTAGGCGCAGGCCGACGAGGAATAAAAATAGTTGCGCACCCCGGCGCGATAGGCGGCCTCGATCATGTGCGTGTTGATGAGGATGCTGCGCAGGCACTCGACGCGGAACCGCTCGATGAAGCCCATGCCGCCCATGTCCGCGGCCAGTTGATAAACCTCCACCGCGCCTTCGCAGACGCGCTTGCAGTTTCCCTCGTCGCTGACATCCAGACAAAGCGACTCCACGCCCGGCACCTTGAGATACCATTCGTAAAGCGGCTTTTTGTCCACGGCCCGGATGCGGGTAAAACCCTTCTTTTTGAAATACAAGGCCAGGTTGCCGGCAATGAAGCCGCCGGCGCCGGTGATGACGATCAAATCATCCTTTTGCAACTGGGGGTCTTTTTCCACAAGTCGTTTCTTTTCCATATTACGTCTTTCGTTTCAAACTGGTTCAATCCGTCTGCCGTCTTTTGATTTTCCAAATCCGGCTGCCATACTATCCGAAACCGGCCTTAGCCGCAATGACGATCCACCCATCCCCACAAGGCGCGTGTTGACTTTGCAGATGGGGTTTGTAAAACACCGAACCCGCTTGAATTTCAAGCTGTTGAAAAAATCTGAGGTGGAAAACAAATTTGGCGACCCTACCGGGAATCGAACCCGGGCTACCTCCGTGAAAGGGAGGTGTCCTAACCGCTAGACCATAGGGTCGCAAAAAGGGGCGTAAATATAATCATCGCCCGCGTCCTGTCACGCAAATTCACCATCGGCGACTTGACTCAAAAAAGAACGTTACCGAAAGAGGGGTGTTTCCACTCCTGGGAGCGCCGGCGTCTCGCCGGGCCCGTCGTCCGGCGAAATCAGTCCAATCGCCGGCGGGACGCCAGCGCTCCCAGGCAGATCGAGCCACTGGCAACTAAATTCACGTTTGCTTCAACCGGTTTTTTCCCCTAGGCTGCATTGATTCTGAAATGAAAATTTTAATTGACGGCAAATATTACGACGAACGCAACGCGAAGATTTCCGTCTTCGATCATGGCCTGCTTTACGGCGACGGGATTTTTGAGGGCATTCGCGTCTATCACGGCTGCGTGTTCAAACTCAAGGAGCACATTGACCGGTTGTTTTATTCGGCCAAGGCTATCCTGCTCCAAATCCCGATGTCGCACGCGCAAATCATGCGCGCGACCGTCGAGACCTGCCGTAAAAATAAAATCCGCGACGGCTACATCCGGCTCGTGGTGACGCGCGGCGCGGGCACGCTCGGCTTGAATCCGAACCGCTGCAAACATCCGTCGGTCATCATCATCGCGGACAAAATCCAGCTTTACCCGCCGGAACTTTACCGGCGCGGCCTGGATATCATCACCGTGCCGACGACGCGCAATTTGCACAGCGCGCTCAATCCGGCCATCAAGTCGCTGAATTACCTCAACAACATCCTCGCCAAAATCGAGGCCAACAATGGCGGTTGCGAGGAGGCGGTGATGTTGAACGCGGAAGGGTTCGTGGCCGAATGCACCGGTGACAATCTGTTCATCGTAAAAAACGGCGAGCTGTTCACGCCGCCGCTGTCCGCTGGCGCGCTTTACGGCATCACCCGCCAGACGGTGATGGAACTGGCCGAGGCCGCCGGCCTGAAAGTGTCGGAGCCAAACCTTACGCGTTACGATTTGTTCAACGCGGATGAATGTTTCCTGACCGGCACGGGCGCGGAAATCGTGCCGGTGGTGAAGATTGACGGCCGGGTCATCGGCGCGGGCAAGCCGGGTCCGGTCACGCGCCAGCTCGTGGAGGATTATCACGCCTTGACGAAAGTGTCCGGCGAGCCGATATACCAATAATCGTCGGGCTTGCGCTCCAATCCTCGGCATGGGAAATTGGAGGACAAAGAGAATATGACTTACTACGAAAAATTGGTCCGGAGAATGAACCAGTCAATGGAAGCGCACCCCCATTCGACGATTGTCATGGATGCCGGCACGTTTGAAGTCGTTGCGACCGGCACGAACACCAGCCGGCTGGCCAGACGATTAAAGAAGCTGAACCATCCGGACGTTGTTGTCTTCCAGCGCCCGAATCCCAACCACATCATGGTTCTCTAATTTCAGAGAGCGTGTGGAACTGATTTATCCATATACCGGAAAGTGTCCCGTTATCATTGTTTCGATTGAGGACGTTCTCACCGGAAACCATTATTTGTTCCAGATGCTGTTGGACACGGGGGCGGAGCGGACCTGTTTCCCGGCACGATACGCCTCCTCCTTCGGCCACGACAATCATCATAAGAACGTCAAGACCCACGAAATGCACGGGCTGGGCGGCCCTTGCAATTGTTACATCCACAGCGTTCGCCTGGGATTGATTGATCCGGTCAAATTAACCGCCGCGAACCGGGTAATCGCGTGGAAATCAAAACTGGAACAGGCGTCATTTGCGGAAAAGCTCGACTGCGGTTTCGGCCTGCTGGGAATGGATATAATGAATGAGTGGTCAAACATATCGTTTTCTGGTAAATTCAGCGGCGGACAGGTTAAGATATTGATTTGATCACCGGTCGGCGAGAATGGTCATCGGCAAGCTCGTGGAAGATTATCACGCCTTGACGAAACCTCCGGCGAGCCGATAAACACATAAGAGCGGTTTGGCTTGGTTTTTGCTGAATCAAGACGTTTACAAGCTGTTTTTGTGCTTGTTCAGGTTGAAATGAATTTATGCTGTGCTCCAATTGCAAAGAAAAACCGGCGACGGTGCATCTGACCCAGATCGTGGGCGACAAGATGCAGAAGCTGGATTTGTGCGAGGACTGCGCCAAGGCCAAGGGCGTGAATGACCCGGGCAGTTTCGCGCTCGCGGATTTGATGCTCGGCCTCGGTGCGTCCCAGGAAATTGAGCAGGCGGGCGGCGGCGTCGAAACCAAGTGTCCGCGCTGCGGGTTCACCCAGGCGGATTTCAAAAAATCCGGCCGGCTGGGCTGCCCGGAGTGCTACAAAGCTTTTGCCGAGGGCTTGGAAGGTTTGCTCAAGACGATGCACAAGGGCACGCGGCACGCGGGCAAGGTGCCGGAAGCGCTCCGCGAATCACGCGAGCAGTCCGACCGGCTCAAATTGCTCCAAAAGAAACTGGACAAGGCCATCAAAGAGGAAGACTTCGAGCAGGCCGCCCAATTGCGCGATGAACTGAAACAACTGGCCCCGCGCGCGACGGGTTTGACCGTCACCTGAGCCATGGACATCCATAAATTTCTCATTTCACCCGCCGAGACCGCGCAACGCCACGGCCCGCACGACCGGATTGTCATGTCCAGCCGCGTCCGGCTCGCGCGCAACCTGAAGGACGCGGCGTTTCCCGGCTGGGCGAAAAAGCCGGAACGCATCCGCGTGCTGGATATGATCCGCCCGGCGGTCGAAAGTTTGCCGGAAATGAAGGACGCCTTTTCCGAGGCGATGGACAATCTCAGCGCGCTCGACAAACAGATTCTGGTCGAGCGGCATTTGATCAGCCGCGAACACGCCGCGAAAACGTTCCGGCAGCGGCCTGGTGCTCAACCGCGACGAGACGTTCTGTGTGATGATCAACGAGGAGGACCATTTGCGGATGCAGGCGCTGCGGCCCGGTTTGCAATTGCGGCAGGCGTGGAGCGCCATTGATCATCTGGATTCCGAGCTGGAGAAAAAACTCGATTACGCCTTCAACAACGACCTGGGCTACATGACCGCCTGCCCCACCAATCTCGGCACGGGCATTCGCGTCAGCGCCATGCTGCATCTGCCGGGGCTGGTTTTGGGCGAACAAATCAACCCCATCGTCCAATCCGTCAACAAGCTGGGCCTCGCCGTGCGCGGGCTTTACGGCGAAGGCACGGAGGCGCTCGGCAATGTTTTTCAGGTGTCGAACCAGATGACGCTCGGCGAAAACGAAATCACCATCGTCGAGCGGCTGGACAAGGTTTTGTCCCAGATCATCGAGCACGAGGAAAACGCGCGGCAGACCCTTTTGGAGAAGCAGCCGAAGGTCGTCTATAACCACATTGGCCGCGCCTACGGCATTCTGGCCAACGCGCACAGCATTTCGTCCAAGGAAACGATGAACCTGCTGTCGTTCATGCGGCTGGGCGTGGAAATGAACCTGTTTCCCGGCACCGAACGCGCCCTCGTGGACGAGCTGTTCATCCTGACGCAGCCGGCGCATTTGCAGAGAATGCTTTCGGACAAATTGTCCGCCGAGGAACGCGACCTGGTTCGCGCCGACATGCTCCGCGAACGTTTGAAAAACGTGGGCCGGCCGGTCGCAAAACATTTTGGCGCGCCGGGGATGGGGAATTGAAAACGCATTGGACAATGATTCAATGATTTGAGATATTGCGTTAAGAAATGATATGAAAGTTTTCATTAGCTATAGCGAAGCAGATGAAAAATGGGTGCGCCCGTTACGTTCCCGCCTGGCAGAAGAAGGATTTGAGGTGTGGAATTCCGCAAGCGATATCGCCCCCGGCGATAATTGGCTGCTGAAATCCGGCAAAGCGCTTCAAACAGCCGATGCAATGATCGTTTTGCTCTCACCGGATTCGGCAAAATCAGACTGGGTTCCTTCTGAAATCGAATATGCTCTCGAGTTCCCCGCAGTTTCGTGGACGCGTAATTCCTTTGTTAATCAAGCCGACGGAGGATGTTCCCTGGATTCTCCACAAGTTGCACTTTATTCGCGCCACAAAAGACGTGAATGAGACCATCAGCCGTGTCGTAGCCATATTACAAAAATTGCCTGTTCCAGCATGAGGATGAAAATAGGGGCGCGCATCTCGTTGCCGCGTGAGGTATTTCTCTCTCATTCAAGCAAAGATCGTTCAATGGCGATGCGTATCGCTGTGGTGCTGCGTAGCCATGGTGTGCCGGTTTGGTATAGCGAAACAAACCTCCTGGGCGCTCAACAGTGGCACGATGAAATTGGCGCGGCTCTCGCCCGTTGCGATTGGTTTGTAATTCTATTAACACCGCAGAGCAGCCGGTTCCAAGTGGGTGAAGCGAGAGCTTCTTTACGCTATTGCGAAGTCCTCACTACGAAGACCGGATTGTGCCGATCAATTACCGCAAGTGTGATGCTTCACGATTGTCATGGACGCTTGATGATTTTCAAGCAATTGATTTTACAGGCAAGTTCAACAGCGGTTGCCGCTCGCTTTTGCGCACGTGGGGTTTGGGATTTATGGAATCGCGTTAGCGCTGTCACTGTGTAATCTGGGATGTTCTTTTGTGCCTGAGGTTGGTTTTCCCAATCTGTATTGGACAAAATGGCATAACAGTTGCATTATGTTTCGAGTATGAGCGACGAAGCCATGAGCAATTTCACGCCGCGCGCACAACAGGTGCTCGCGCTGGCGCGCAAGGAAGCCGACCGCTTCAATCACAATTTCCTCGGCACCGAACATCTTTTGCTCGGCCTGATCAAATTGGGACAGGGCGTCGCCGTCAATGTGCTCCAAAAAATGGGCCTCGACCTCGAAACCGTCCGCATGGAGGTCGAGAAACAGGTCGGCACCGGCCCCGACCAGAAAATGATCGGGAACATTCCTTACACCCCGCGCGTGAAAAAAGTGCTGGCCCTCGCCTCCAAGGAAGCCAAGGCGCTCAACCACACTTACGTCGGCACCGAACACATTTTGCTCGGCCTCCTCCGCGAGGGCGACGGCGTCGCCGCCAAGGTGCTCAAAAATCTCGACGTGGACATCGAGCAGACGCGGCAGGAAATTTTGCGGGAACTGGATCCCAATTTCACCGGCGAGGAATCGTCCATCCCCGAGGGCGCGGAAAAATCGACGGCGCCGCCGCTGGAGAAAAAGGGCGAAGTCAAAACGCCCGCGCTCAAGGCGTTTGGCCGCGACCTCACGGAAATGGCCCGCAAAGGCGACCTGGACCCGGTCATCGGCCGCAAAAACGAAATCGAGCGCGTCATCCAGATTCTCTGCCGCCGCACCAAGAACAATCCGGTTTTGCTCGGCGAAGCGGGCGTGGGCAAGACCGCCATCGTCGAAGGCCTGGCGCAGGAAATCGCCAGCGGCAACGTGCCGGATATCTTGCGCGACAAGCGCGTCGTCACCCTCGATCTTGCGCTCATGGTCGCGGGCACCAAGTATCGCGGCCAGTTTGAAGAGCGCATCAAGGCCGTCATGGACGAAATCCGCCGCGCCAAGAACATCATCCTGTTCATTGACGAACTGCACACCATCGTCGGCGCCGGTTCCGCCGAAGGCACGATGGACGCCTCCAACATCATCAAGCCCGCCCTCAGCCGCGGCGAGATGCAATGCGTCGGCGCCACCACCCTCAACGAATACCGCAAATATATCGAGAAGGACGCCGCGCTCGAACGCCGTTTTCAAGCCGTCAAGGTCGAAGCCCCCTCGATTGACGAGGCGATTTTGATTTTGAAGGGCCTGCGCCGCAAATACGAAGACCATCACAAGGTCGAATTCACCGACAAAGCCGTCGAAACCGCCGTCAAATTGTCCGACCGTTACATCACCGACCGGTTTTTGCCGGACAAGGCGATTGACGTGATGGACGAATCCGGCTCCCGCGCCCGCATCGGCACCATGACGCGCCCGCCGGAAACCAAGGCGCTTGAGGTTGAGATTGAGGAAATCAAAACCAAAAAGGAACACGCCATCAAAAACCAGGATTTTGAAGGCGCCGCCTCCATGCGCGACAAGGAAAAGCAGGCCAAGGAAAAACTGGAATCCATGCTCGCCGCCTGGCGCGTCAGCCGCGAGGAAAAACGCGTGATCGTGGACGAGGACGACATTTTTCACGTCGTCGCCAAATGGACCGGCATCCCCATCAAACGCATGGGCCAGGACGAAACCCAGCGGTTGCTCGCCATCGAAACCGAGATGGAAAAGGTCGTCGTTGGCCAGCGCGAAGCCGTTTCGGCCATTTGCAAGGCGCTGCGCCGCTCGCGGGCGGATTTGAAAGACCCGCGCCGGCCCATCGGCACGTTTTTGTTGCTCGGCCCCACCGGTGTCGGCAAAACCCTTCTGGCCAAGACCATGGCCGAGCAGATGTTTGGCGACTCCAAAGCTTTCGTCTCCCTCGACATGAGCGAATACATGGAGAAATTCAACGTCTCCCGCCTCATCGGCTCGCCGCCGGGCTATGTCGGTTACGAGGAAGGCGGCCAGCTCACCGAAAAAGTCCGCCGCAATCCCTACTCCGTCGTGCTCTTCGACGAAATTGACAAGGCGCACCCGGACGTGTGGAACATCCTGTTGCAAATTCTGGAAGAGGGCAAACTCACCGACAACATCGGACGCGTCGTCAACTTCCGCAACTGCATCATCCTGATGACCTCCAACGTCGGCTCCAACGTCATCAAACGCGGGTCCACCCTCGGCTTCTCGCCCATCAGCGACGAGGCCACCTACGAAAAAATGCGCGAACGGACCATGGACGAGGCCAAGAAAACCTTCCGCCCCGAATTCCTGAACCGGCTCGACGACCTGATTGTGTTCCGCTCATTCACCAAACCCGACCTCATCCAGATCCTCAATCTGGAAGTCGAGAAGGTGCTGGAACGGCTGCGCCACAAAAACATCCGGCTCGAACTGGATGACAAGGCGAAGGATTTTCTGGTGGAAAAAGGCTACGACCCGCAATACGGCGCCCGGCCCATGCGCCGCGCCGTGGAGCGATTTCTCGAAGACCCGCTCGCCGAGGAAATCCTCAAGGGCAATTTGCACGAAGGCGAACCCATCACTCGTCACCGGCGACAAGGACAAACTCGTCTTCAACCAGACCGCCGCCGCCGAGGGCGCCTGTCGAGTTAGGCGCTTGTTTTGAAAGACGAAGTTTTGCGAGCCCCAAACTCAAAACTGCGGATGATCGTGGTTTTTATTTGCCGAACGGCGCATCCGCAATTAATGTCTGCTCCGGTGATTGGCCATTTGTATTGGCCAATAGCAATCTTAAAGACCAAAGACGTATGACAAGGAAACCTCTCGCAGGCGCGGAATTGAACGGGCTGGTGGCCGGCTTGAACAAATTGTCCCGCAATTTGTGGTGGAGCTGGGACCAGGAGGCGCAGGATTTATTTCAGGAACTCTCGCCGCGCAGCCTGGCAAAACCTTTATCACAACGCCGCCGCCATTTTGCGCGAAGTCTCGGAATACGAGCTGCGCATGCGCCTGCAGGACGCCGACTTTGAGCAGCGCGCCCGCGCGGTACTGCATGATTTCGAGGACTATCTCGCCTGCAAAAACACCTGGGGACAGGTGAACGCGCCGCAATTGCTCCAAAATCCCGTCGCGTATTTTTCCGCCGAATTTGGCTTTCACGAGTCGCTGCCGATTTCGGCGGGCGGCCTCGGCATCTTGGCCGGCGACCACGCCAAATCCGCCAGCGACCTCGGACTTGGCTTTGTCGGCGTCGGTTTGTTTTACCGCGAAGGCTATTTCCAGCAGGCCATTGACTCGAACAACTGGCAGACCGAATTCTACAATCTGATGGATCCGGAAAATGTGCCGCTCGAACCCGTGCTGGATGCCAACGGCCAGCCGCTCGTATGCGACGTGGAAATTGACATGAACCGCGTCTTCTTTCAGGCCTGGCGCGTGAACGTCGGGCGCGTGCCGGTGTATTTGCTCGATGCCAACCGCCCGGAAAACGCCCAGCATTTCTGCGATTTGACCGCGCGCGTTTATGGCGGCGACGACACCATGCGCGTCATGCAGGAAATTCTGCTGGGCATCGGCGGGGTTCGCCTGCTGCGCAAGCTCGGCGTGCAACCGTCGGTCTTTCACATGAACGAGGGCCATGCGGCCTTCCTGACGCTGGAATTGATCCGCGAAAAACTGGCTGCCGGACAAAAGTTTTCCGACGCGCTCGCCGCGACCCGGGCGCAATGCATTTTCACCACCCACACGCCGGTGGAAGCCGGCCACGACCGCTTCACCCCGGAATTGATGGATTTCGCCTTCATGCTGTACCAGCACCAGTTGCCCGTGCCGTTGAGGAGATCCTGCCGCTGGGCCGCGTGCATCCCGAAATGCGCAGGAGCCGTTTTGCATGACCGTCCTCGCGCTCAAGGTGTCGCGCGCCGCCAACGGCGTGAGCGAGCTGCACGGCAACGTCAGCCGGCACATGTGGCAGTCCCTCTATCCCGGCACGCCCGTCGAAAAGGTTCCCATCGGCCACATCACCAACGGCATCCACCTGCTCGGCTGGATGAAAGGTTCCGTGCGCCAGTTCTGGCGGGAAAAAATGAAGGACAAGCAACGAGGCGTCGTCAAGATGTGGAACGAAAAATACGGACACGATTGGGCGTCGGCGATCCACCACCCGAATTCTGGGAAAAAATGGCCGACGCGTTGTTCGTTTCCGACGAGGAGCTCTGGGCGCTGCGATACAAATTGCGGCGCGAGATGATTGAGTTTGTCCGCCGCCGGCTGTTGTTTCAAAGCCAGCGCATGTCGCCAGGCGATTTCATCCGCTTCGACCACCTGCTGAATCCCGACGCGCTGACGATCGGCTTTGCGCGGCGGTTTGCGACCTACAAGCGCGCGCCGCTGATTTTCAAGCAGTTCGAGAACATCGTGAAGCTGAAGGGACAAGTCGCGGCCGGTGCAATTTATTTTCGCCGGCAAGGCGCATCCGCGCGACGACGAAGGCAAACGGTTCATCCAGCAGATCGTTCATCTCAGCAAACAGGGCGAATTGGTGGGCAGCCTGGTGTTTGTCGAAAATTACGACGTTCACGTCGCGCGGCAGATGGTTTCGGGCTGCGACGTGTGGCTGAACAACCCGCGCCGGCCGCTGGAGGCGTCCGGCACCAGCGGCATGAAGGCCGGCTGCAATGGCTGCCTGAATTTGAGCATCCTCGACGGCTGGTGGCGCGAAGGCTACGACGGCACCAACGGGTTTGCCATCGGCGGCGATTCCAACCCGAATAATGTCGAGGAACAGGACCGCGTGGACAGCGCCAACCTTTACCAGACGCTCACCGAACAGGTCATTCCGATGTTTTTCGACCGTGACGAGCAAGGCATCCCGCGCCAGTGGATTCAGCGCATCCGCCGCACTATGGTCACGCTGGTGCCGCAATTCACCACCGACCGCATGGTCAAGAATTCACCCGGAAATATTAT
>CAWHLR010000012.1:0-81420 GCA_963830235.1 uncultured Verrucomicrobiae bacterium | reverse complement strand
ATCCACGCGGCTCTTCACCGACACCGTATTGAGCGGCGTCACCACGCCCAGCGCATTGACGTAGATTCCAATGTCGCCCTTCTGCGCCGTCGCGATGCTGACCATGATGGCCGCCGAACCCGAACCCCCGCGTCCGCGCGTTGATGATGATTCTGATGGCGATTGTCCCCGGTGTCGCAAAAGGAAGATTCCTGCACCTGCGAGAAGGATCACCCCATGCAACCACAACCCATGCCCAACGGCGTTTCCTGCCGGACGCAGGTTGCAAAGGCATGGTTGGGGTTTTGTCGGAGCGGGCTGGAAGCGGTGTAGAATCAGACATTTTTAGGTCCATTGGTTTTCGCCAGTCAAAAGACGTTGAAACGTGATGTGCAATTCATCATGTGATGTTAAGCGACTTTGAAATAACGTCAATTGGGTTCATCTTCCCCTGCCGTCGGCGTTGCGGGATTCCTCGTGGCTGAGGCTGCTGGCTGCCGGGGAAGTTTTCGACGCCCCGGTTTGCGCCAACTGGAGGTGTCGCACGCGCACCGGAAAACTGTCCGGGTCAAATTTACTGACATGACAAACAATGGTTTCGAATGACGGTTGCCGTTGAATCTCTGAAAACTGATTCTCATAAGTCCCCAAATTAAGGCACTACCCCCTTTGGCCTATCCTTGCCTTAAGCCCCGGATTTCGGCTAAACTTCATCTCTGACTGAATTTATGCCGACGACTCCGCTCAATGAAATTGTTCCAGTGCTGCAGGCGGCCATCGGGCCGGTGATTCTCATTTCTTTCACGTCTCTATGATTTGCGCTCACAAACCGGTGGGATGGTCAGAAACACCCACGGCACGCGGAATGTCGCAGCCAGATGCGCCGCCAGCGCCTTCACGCCAAACGTTTCCGTCGCGTAATGGCCGCCGTAAAACACGTTGACGCCCAGTTCCTCCGCCAGCGCATAAGTCCAGTGCGGGCCTTCGCCGGTGATGAACGTGTCCACGCCTTCATCCGCCGCCAGTTTCAAATCGCCGCCCGCGCCGCCGGTCACGACGCCGATGCGCCGGCAAATATCCGGGCCGCCGGGAAGGATTCGCGGTTTCACGCCCGTCGTGCGCGCGAGCTTCGCGGCGAGTTCCGCGCGGGAAATGTTTGTGCGCGATTGGAAACCAATGGGCTGGCCGTGGCTGACAAAATCGGCCGCAAATGTTTTAATCCGAGCGCGGCGCAGAGTTGCGCGTTGTTGCCAAACTTGGGATGCACATCGAGCGGCAGGTGCGAACTGTAAACCGCCAGGTTGTTTTCCACCAGCAGCCGGAGCAGTTCGTATTTTTTGCCCGTCCACGGCTGCGCCGGCGACCAGAACAGTCCGTGATGCACGATCAGCAAATCCGCTTTGGCAGCGATGGCAAGCTTCACGGTGGCGAGGCTGGCGTCCACCGCCGCCGCGATGCGCGTGACGGCGCCGGCGTTTCCGGCTTGCAGGCCGTTCACCGCGCCGTCGTAATCCCCGATTTTTTCCGTGCGCAGTATCCGGTCGCAGTATCCGGCAATGGTGACGAGTGAAACTTTCGGCATGGCGGAATGAAAACAGAATCCCGGCGGCGTGCAAGGCGGGAAACGGTCTGCCGATGTTTGACAATGATGGCGCCGGAAAAGAAATATTCGACCAGGGGTTGACGCGTTGTCATCTATAGGTTACAGTCTTTCAGTGCTCGAAAGGGAAATCAAGAAGCTGAAGCTTCAGAACGGACTCGTCCCGTTTGACGAGTGGTTCGATTCCCTTCGCGACCAAAGAATGCAGGTGGCGGTGGATGCACGGCTGACCCGCGTGCGCGCCGGAAACTTCGGCGACTGCAAATCCGTGGGCAGCGGGGTGTTTGAGTTGCGAATTGCCTTTGGTCCGGGACTCCGCGTGTATTACGGACTTCACGGACGGCAAATCGTCGTCCTGCTGGGCGGCGGCGACAAAAGCAGCCAGGCACGCGACATCCGCCGCGCGCAACAACTGTGGCAACAATTTACGAAACATGCGTCTGAAAAACTATCGGGATGACCTGCTCAAGCGGCTGGAAGACCCGCACTACGCCGCCGATTATCTCGCCCAGGTGCTGGCGGAAAAGGACGGCGCCGCGTTCCTGATTGCGCTTAAGGACGTGGTGGAAGCTGGCGGCGGCATGGGCAGTCTGGCCGGGCGCGTGGGACTTAAGCGGCCGAGCCTCTACAAAATTCTGTCCAAAAAAGGCAATCCCACCCTGGCCACGTTGCAGGAAATTTTGAAACCGCTGGGCCTGCGCGTCTCCGTCGCCTTGGACAAAGCGGCTTGAATAGCGTGATGCTTACGCCACAGTCTGGCACACGATGATTGGCGCGCTCGATGGCTTCGGGCGTCCGCCAAAAAAAGAGGAAACGATTCATACAGGCAAAGAATATGGGAAACAAACTTACGTCCAGAGTCACTCGTGGCACTATGGGGGAATTGCTTGCGCAGGTTTATCTCCTTGCGCACGGCGTGCAGGCGGCACCACCAATTCGCGACAGCGGTAGCCCTTGCCGGTCAGGGCAGGCAACACGGCTTTCATTGACGCGCTGCCGTGCCGTTGCGGGTGGTAGTAGCGGAAAACCAGTGGAGCTTGTGACATTGCAGCCCGGCAAGTAATTTCGATTTGGAAATCAGGGCTGTCGGCATGACGCCATGAAATCAAAAGAAAGCGTTTGTGCAAAGCGGGAATTAAAGCGCGGCAAACAACGTTTCAAAAATTTTTCATTCCGCTTGTTGCTTTCTGCGCGGGGGATTTTATAGTTCGTTCGGTTTGAATTCACCGAGATGAGCAATCCAAATGACGCGGCGCAGCCGTGGGACATCGAAGCGGCGCGCGCGCTTTACAATATCTGCCGCTGGGGCGCGAAGTATTTCGACATCAACGAAGCCGGACACGTCGTGGCGCGTCCCTTGCAGGAGGCGGGCGTGGCGGTGGATTTGACGGATGTGGCCGAGGAGGCCCGGGCGCGCGGGCTGAAATTTCCGCTGCTCATCCGGTTTCAGGACATTTTGCGCCATCGCGTCGAGGCGATCAACCTGTCGTTTCGCGGCGCGATCACGGAATACAATTACAAGGGCCGGTATCGCGGCGTGTTCCCCATCAAGGTCAACCAGCTCCGCGAGGTCGTGGAGGAAATTCTCGACGCGGGCAAGCCGTTCGAGTTCGGCCTGGAAGTCGGCAGCAAGCCGGAATTGTTCGCCGGGCTGGCGATGCAAAACCAGATGGGCAGCCTCATCATCTGCAACGGTTACAAGGACGCGGAGTTCATCAAGATGGCCATGCTCGGCATCAAGCTCGGCAAAACGGTCATCCTGGTCGTCGAAAAACTGGAGGAGTTGCGGCAGATCATTTCGATTTCAAAATCGGTCGGCGCCAAACCGCTCATCGGCATCCGCACGCGGCTGTTGAGCAAGGGCACGGGGCGCTGGGCGGGCAGCGGCGGCGAAAATGCGAAGTTCGGCCTGAGCACGGCGGAGTTGCTGGAGGCGACGGAGATGTTGAAGGCGGAAAATCTCGGCCACTGTTTCAAGCTGCTGCATTTTCACATTGGCTCGCAGGTGCCGGACATCCTCACGGTGAAAAAAGCGGTGCAGGAGGCCGCGCGGCTTTACGCCAAACTGCACAAGATGGGCTTCCCGATTTCCTACCTCGATGTCGGCGGCGGGCTGGGCGTGGATTACGACGGCAGCCGGTCGGCGTTTGACAGCTCGATGAATTACACGCTTCAGGAATACACGAACGACGTGGTCTATTACATCGCCGACGTTTGCAACGCCGAAAATGTGCCGCACCCGGACATCGTCAGCGAAAGCGGACGCGCCATCGTCGCGCATCACAGCGTGTTGATCGTCGAGGTGTTCGGAGCGATTGAAAAAATCCGGCCCGGCGAATTTTTGAAATATGGCAGCCACGAGCATGCGCTCGTCCGGGAGCTGCTCGACATCAAAAAAAATCTTTCCAAGCTGAACAAACTCGAAGCCTACCACGATGCGCTCGAACGCCGCGAAGACGCGCAAAACATGTTCACGCTCGGCGTGCTGGATTTGCCCGACAAGGCGAAGATTGAAGACCTCTACTGGCAAATCGGCCGCGACGTCGTCGAAAGCTACAAGGGCCAGGCTTACGCGCCGGAGGAAATCCGCCAGCTCGAAGACAGCCTGGGCGACCAGTACCTCTGCAATTTTTCCGTTTTCCAGTCGCTGCTCGATCACTGGGCGCTGGATCAATTGTTTCCGATCATGCCGATCGCCCGCCTGAACGAACGCCCCACGCGCGAGGTCACGCTCGTGGACATCACGTGCGATTCCGACGGGCAGGTGAACAAGTTCATTGACCTGCGCGACGTGCGCGACACGCTGCCGCTGCACAAGCTCAACCTCAATGACAACGGTTTGCCCGAACCGTACTACATCGGCTTTTTCATGATGGGCGCGTATCAGGACATCATGGGCGACCTGCACAACCTGTTTGGCCGCGTCAACGAGGTTCACGTTTTTCTGGAACCCGACGAACCGACCGGTTATTACATTGAGGAAATCATCGAAGGCAACACCATCATCCAGTCGCTCGCGGCGGTGCAATACGACGAAAACGAACTCAAGCGGCAGATGAAGGCGCAAATGGACGAGGCCATCAAATCCGACCGCATGAAACCGTCCGAGGCCATGCGCCTGCTCGACGATTACGAACGCGGCCTGAAGGCGTACACTTATTTGTCGTTTTAGCCGCGGAGAAAATTGGTGGAAGGTTGAACCCGGAACCAGCTTGACCGAAACCCGAAATCCAGAAGCCGAGGCCCGCAACGAAGCCGAACTGCTCCGTTCGCTCGGACGGCTTGCGCGCGGACTGTCCGCCTTGTTTTGGGGATTGCCCGCGTCGCTGGTCATTTGCGCGGAGACGGCGCGCGCCGAATGGCTCAAACCGCTGTACATGTTCCCTGCGCTGGCCGGCACCGGACTGCTGCTTTACGGGCTCTGGGAGATGAGCGATTTCCAAAAACAGGAACGCCCCTGGCTCAATGCCCTCGACCGCGCAAAGCTTCTGGGCCTGGTCAATTTCGGCCTGTGCCCGTTTATCTACTGGCAGAAAAAAATGCCGGACCAGCCTTTATTCAACGCGGCGGTTTTCCTGCTCGTCCTGTCAGCGCTGCTCTTTTTGTTCAACGTGAACGTCGTCCTCAAACAACTCGGCGCGATGCTGCCGGACGAGACGCTCCGCCACGAGACGCTGCTGTTCACCACCCTCGATCGCTGGTTGCTCGTGGGTCTGGTGTTTTTTGGCACAGGCTACATTGTTTTCCTGCACTCCCCGCAATTGCAAATGACGCTCGGCGACACTTCCTGGTGGCTGGACCGCCTCAGCTTTTGGGTGCTGACGTTTTTCGCGCTGCTGCCCCTGGCCATGACCATGGCGCTAATCTGGAAAACCAAGCAGGTCATCCTCAACAGCGTTTTCGGCATGCGCCATTGATTGGTGAGCATTTTGGACGGGACGCCGTCTAATGAATCAGTTATGCCTTGTCACCAATCGAACCAGTTATGAAAACACGCGCTTTCGTTCTTTGCCCCGGGGCGGCAGATTCGCACTCCCGCCATCAGCACCCTTTGAAGAATTTTTTACCGGACTTTTACACTGTTATGACAACTGTCCACCTCCACCAGTGTTAATAAATGGCAACACATAAAACCTTATGAAAAAAATCATCGCCCTCGTTAGTTTGGCCGGCTTGATGACACAGGCCGCCTTCGCCCAGCCGGCGCTCACCATCTACAACCAGGATTTTGCCGTCGTGCGCGACACCGTCCCGCTCGACCTCAAATCCGATGTCAACAACGTGCGTTATGCCGACGCCACCGCGCGCGTGGAGCCGGACTCGGTGATTCTGCGCGACCCGGCCGGAAAACATTCGCTCCAGATTTGGGAGCAGAATTACCGCAACGACCCCGTCACGCAGGAATTGTTGCTCTCGCTGTTCGAGGGCAAGACGATTGATTTTCAAAACTTCCGCCTGAAGGACAACACCCAGTCGCGCGAACTCATTCCGGGCAAAATCATCCGCAGCGGCTACGTGCCGGGCGGCGGCTCGGAACAGCCAATCATCGAGGTGAACGGCAAGTTGCAGTTCACGCTGCCCGGAACGCCGTTGTTTCCCGACTTGGGCGATGACACGGTGCTCAAGCCGACGCTGAACTGGCTTCTCCAGTCGGACAATCCCGGCAAATTCGACGCCGAGGTCAGCTACATCACCGGCGGGTTCACCTGGGATGCGGATTATAATCTCGTCTCGCCGGAAAAAGGGGACACGGTGGATTTAATCGGCTGGGTGACGATGAACAACCAGAGCGGCAAAGCATTTCGCGACGCCAAAATTAAATTGATGGCCGGTGATGTGAACAAGATTCAGCCACCGCGATTGCGGGCTAAAGGAATCATGGCCTTTGCCGGTGCCATGCCGGAAGATAGAACCGTTGCCGTGACCGAAAAAGCCTTCGACGAATTTCATCTTTATTCGCTGGCGCGGCCCACGACGCTGCTGGACCGCGAGACCAAGCAGGTGGAATTCGTCCGCGCCACGGACGTGAAAGCGCCGGTGATTTACGTTTATGACGGCGCGGAACCGGGCTACCGGTTTTACGGCGGACTGAACAACGACCGTGGTTACGGCACGCAGGGCAACAAGAAGGTCCGGGTCATGCGCGAGTTCGTGAACGCGGAGACGAACCATCTCGGCATCGCGCTGCCCAAGGGCAAGCTGCGGTTTTATCGCCGCGACGCCGACGGGCAGATGGAGTTTGTGGGCGAGGACATGATTGACCACACGCCGCGCAACGAAACCATCCGCGTGACCACCGGCAATGCCTTCGATCTGGTGGGCGAACGCAAGCAGACGAATTTCCGCGTGGACAGCGGCGACAAGTGGCTGGATGAAACATTCGAGATCAAGCTGCGCAACCGCAAGCAGGAACCGGCGGAATTCCGCGTGGTCGAACATCTCTACCGCTGGAACAACTGGGATATCACGGCGAAATCGGATGACTTCAAGAAAACCGATTCCCAGACCATCGAATTTCGCGTGCCGGTCAAGCCCGATGAGGAGCGCACGGTGACCTACACGGTGCATTATTCGTGGTGAACCGGGCTGGAGTTCACACTGGGCGTATTCGGGCACTGCTCCCGGCGCGCGGCCTTCAGGCCGCTTCAGTGTCCGAGCGGGGCTGGAAGAAACGATTGGCCTGTGAACTTTCGAACGATGAAGCGGCGTGAACGCCGCGCTCCGGCCGGTTTGCAATTGGGGGTAGTGCGCGGATGCGCCCTTCACGTTCCCGTCCCGGCGAAGCTTCTGGCGCAGGCCGAGGTGGCGTGTTACCATATAATTAAATTGTTCACGCCTTGCCAAAAACGGGCTTGCGTGAAGCTTTTGAAAACAAGCAATCTTGCTTATGACAAATCCGCCGACATCGCGGGCCATCCGCAATCCGAAGACGCGCTTCAACTGGCGCGTCAGCGATTTCATCCGCCGGATGATGGTCCGGTGGTTTGAACTCCGCGCGCGGATCACCGGACGCGGTTATTATTGTTCCACGCTGGCGGGCCAGGAGGATTACAACCTCACCATTAATTCCGACCAGACGGTTTCCTGCACGTGCCAGGATTACGAAGGCAACGCACACATCGGGGACCTGCGTAAAAATTCGTTTGAGGAGGTTTTTTTCGGTCCGGTGGCTCAGCGGTTTCGCGACGAACTGGCGAAGGGGAAAATCCCGATTCCCACCTGCGTGCGCTGCACCATGAGGCGACTGCCCAAAAACACCGCGCCGCCCAAACCGCAGCTGCCGCATCGCGGGATGCTGCTGGAGAACACCGTGATTTGCAACGTGGACTGCATCGGTTGCGCGCGGGAAGGTGCGGCGGCCGTTCGCGTCGTCAAACAAATGTCGCTGGAGGATTTGGGCCGGATGGGCGATCTCGTGGCGCGGTTGAAGATGGAGCAGCTTTTTTATCTGAACCTCGGCGAGCCGTTCCTGTCGTCCACCATCTGCCAGGAACTGCCGATGTTGCGCGCCAAGCTGCCCGATTGCAGCATCGTGGTCGCCACGAATGGCATCCTGCTCAACACCGACGCCAAACGCGAAGCGGCCTTGAACCTGAGCATCATCCGGCTTTCCCTGCACGGCATCAGCGATGAAATGGTGCAAAAATACATGATGCGCGGCAGTTTTGAAAAGGCTTACGCCGCGATGAAGGAAATGGTGGCCTATCGCGACGCACGCGGCCTGCGCCGGCCGGTTATGGAATGGAAATATCTGCTGTTCAACTGGAACGACCATCCCAAAACCATCCAGCGCGCCATTGAACTGGCGAAGGCGGCAAACGTGGACATCATTACGTTCGCGCCGACGCACAATCCGTTTTACGGCATGTCCTGGCGCTACCATCTCGGCTTGATGAAGCACATTGGCCGCACCAGTTGGAAGGGGCGCGAAGTGATCCTGCGGCCGGAAAACTACGCGTGAAGCGGACCCATGGACTTAAATCGCTTTTTTCCTCCGGTCATCTCTGTTAAAATTCAGTCATCTGAATGACTGCCGCGAGCAAAGAAAAGCGCACCGTCACCCTTCCTGAAGGCGTCAGTCTGCGGCGCGTGGCGGAAGTGCTGCTGGATGCGTGGGAAGCCGATCCGCGCCGGTGGATGAACGCGCCGCCGCAATTGCGCGATGGCGCGCAATCAAAGCCGGCGATGCCCGTGCCACAGGACGCGATGGATTTGTTCCGGCTGCTCGCGGAACGGCGCGTGGATTATCTGCTGGTTGGCGGCCTGGCGATGCTCACCTACATCAAGGGCCGCAACACCAAGGACGTGGATTTGCTCATGTCCGTTGCCGCGCTGGAGGAACTGCCGGAATTGAAGATTGAAGACCGGAATGATTTTTTTGCGCGCGGAAAATTCAAGAGCATCCAGGTGGATTTGCTGCTGACAAAAAATCCACTGTTCAAGATCGTCGCGGAAAAATTTGTCACCCAACATCCGTTCGATGAATTGGCCGTTCCCACGGCGACGATTGAAGGGATGATTCTGTTGAAGCTCTTCGCGCTGCCATCGCTTTATCGGCAGATGGATTTGGACCGTGCTGCAATTTATGAAACCGACGTTACCCTGCTGCTCGCGCGGCATTCGCCGGTTATCGAACCTCTGCTGGCGCTGGTGGAGAAACACGTCGAGCTGGGAGACAAAAAAGAATTGAAAAAGATCGTTTCAGAATGCGTAGAACGCGCGGCGAAACTGCGTCGTCGCACCAACATTTCAGACTGAAATAGCCATGGCCGACCAACCCGAACTCAGCCTCGTCATTCCCTGCTACAATGAGGAGGGGAACTTGCGCGCGCTCATCGCGGCCGTGCGCGGGACGGTGGAACCGCTCCAGGTGACTTTCGAAATCATCGTCACCGACGATTGCAGCCGGGACCAGTCCTGGGAAATCCTCAAGGAACTCGCAGCGGCCGACCCTCGCGTCCGCGCGCAGCGGTTTGCCTTCAACTGCGGCCAGTCCGCGGCCTTGTGGGCGGGCATGAAGGCCGCGCGCGGCCGGATCATCGTCACGCTCGATGCCGATTTGCAAAACGACCCGCGCGATCTGCCGAAATTGCTGGAGGCGCTCAAGCTGTGCGATTGCGCCTGCGGCACGCGCGTGGCGGCGCGGCGCCGGAGCGACGGGTTCGTCCGGGTCGCCTCCTCGCGCATCGCCAACTGGGTTCGCAACCGGTTGTCCGGCGAAAACATCAGCGACGCGGGCTGCTGCTACCGGGCGTTCAAGCGCGAGTGCATTGAGAACCTGAAATTTTTCAAGGGCATGCACCGCTTCCTGCCGACGCTGTTCAAGATTGAAGGGTACACGGTTATGGAGATACCGATTAACAACAACGCCCGTTTTGCCGGCAAGACCCATTACGGCATTTGGAACCGCCTGTTCGCCTCATTTTATGATTTGCTGGCGGTGCGCTGGATGAAGAAGCGGATGTTCCGCTACCAGATTGCGGAAAAAATCAATTGACCGGAAAAACGTGAAGACCGGACACCCGGCGACCGTCAGGCTTGGTTCATGCAAAGATTCCTGATCCAGTGTGTCAACTTCGTTTTGCTGGCGATCATCTTCTTCGGCGTCCCGGCGGTTGCCGGGGCGCAATTTGGGGGCTGGCAGATTTCCGCGGTTCCCCAGGCGCAACGGTTGATGTTCTGGGGACTGGTGCTTGCCGCAGCCGGAAACGTATTTGCCGCGCTGGGTCTGATCAAAAGCCGCAAGGAACGGAAACTATGCTGGGAATGGACGGCGGTCTTTATCGGACTGCTGCTCGTTCAATACGCCTATCTCCGCAGCTATTTCAACTTCAACTGGCTGAAGCAGACGCTGTTGTGGGTTAACAAACACTTCTCTTAAGCTCACGGTCGGTGGCCATACTCCCAAGCCGGTGGTGGCGGGACGTTTCCCTGGCATCATTTTTATAAAAACCCGCCTTTTATTCTGGAAAAACGCCAGATTCTTCTGCAAGGTTCATTGTCCGTCTGGATAAACGAAGTTGTGCGAAAATCTGGAAGACAAATGAACCGCCTGAAAACGAAAGAATTTTTATGGAAGTGATCGCTGGAACAAAATCCACGCCGGGATTGCAAACCCTCCCCGGCGACGACATCCGCCAGATCATGTGGCGTTTCGCCGACCGCTACGAATTCCACATGCTCGTGCAGGCGAGCCGCACCGTCGCGCGCGGCCCGGTCGCCCGCGTCGTCGCCGACGGTGGACGCAACTCGCACGAGTGGACGCCCGCGAAGGCCGGATTGCTCCAGCACTTCGATGAAAGCGGCATCACCGCCGCCGCCCTGGATCCAGAGGATGGCGGGTTCATCGCCGGGCCGAAGAACATGGCGCTGGCGCTGGTGGCGTTTGAACTTTCGTGGGTGGATGCCGGCGCGGCCACGTGCAGCCTGGCCAGCAATCTGGGTCTGGCGCCGATTCACGAGCGCGGCACGCCGGAGCAGCGCGCCAAATACGTCGGCGGCGCTGCTCCGCTCAAGCCGGGTGAAAACCGCAAGCAGATCCGCGCCGCCTTTGCGCTGACCGAGCCGATTCCGTTCGCCGGGGTTGAAACCGGAATGCTCGCCGGCAAGGTTCGCGTGGCCGAGTGGAAGGACGGCCAGGAGCCGATGTTGCAGGTGGACAAGCGCGGGCGCTTCATCACCAACATGGGTTTCGCCAACGTCGTCACCGCCGCCGTGGATTCGGATGACAAACGCATCAAGGGCAGTTGCATGATCATCCTCGAGGAAGGCGACCCCGGCATCTGGGACCGCGGCACGCCAACGAAGAAACTCGTCCACCAGCTTTCCTCAACGAACGATCCCATCTTCAACCTCAAGGTGCCGGCCAGCCGCATTGTCGGCGGATACACGATCAAGGACGGCGTCATCATCCCGAATTTTTCGAACAGCGACGTCATCGAAGCCGTTTTTCGCCGCACCCGGGTCACCGTTGGCCTGATGACCGCCGCGAAGCTGCTTTCCGCCGTCGAGCCGGTGATTCTTTACCAACGCCGCCGTTTTCGCGGTGGCGAAGGCGCGCCCGGCACGCCGCGCTACGAACTCGGTTTGCAGCAGAAGGAAGACGGGTTGCACCGGCTCGTGGATGTCTGGGCCGCCGGCGAGGCGAGCGCGTCGCTCGGTTTCGAGGCCGCGCGGATGTTCGACGTGCTCGACCCGCTGGAGCGGCAAAAGGACCAGTTGCTCGCGGAGAAAAAATTGACCGGGCGCGCCGCGCTCAAGGAGCTGGCGGCGAAACGACAGGACGCGCTGGAACTGCTGCAGATTCTGTCCCAACCGGTGGGTGAACGGGAATTGAAGCGCCAGGAGGAACTGGAATCCGACCTGCTCGTCCAGTTCGTCAAACTCGACTCGCTCGCCAACGTCCTTTGCCCGGCATGCAAGCTCTGGAACACCGGCCACGGCGCAACCATGATGCGCGAGGCCGTCAGTCTCATGGGCGGTTACGGCGTCACGGAGGATTGTCCGGGATTCCTCGGCCAGAAGTGGATGGACGCGCAGCTCGAAGCCACCTACGAAGGCCCCGAAGCCGTGCAGCGCCTGCAGCTTTCCATCACGATGACCACGGATTTGTTTCTCGCGCAATTCCAGCAGTGGATTCTGGAAATGCGGCGCATCGCCTCCGACCGGCCCGGCACCGGCGCCTGTACGCTCGCCAGCGCCATGCAACTCTGGCTCTGGACGCTCAATCACGTGCAGGAAGCCAAGGATGCCGAAGGTGTGAAGCTCTACCATAAATCGCGCCAGGGCGTGACCTTCCCGCTGGCCGACGCGCTGTGCTGGCTGCTCGCCGCGCGGCAATTCATCCTGGATGTGATCGAACTGGAAACCAAGGGCGCGGAGAATCCCGCGCTCGCTGATGGTCTGAACGGCACGGTGGACTTTTTCATGGACCTTTGCCACGTGCAATGCGCGCGCGCCGGCGGCGAAGTCGGCCGCATCTGCGCCGAAATCGTCCACGGCTACAATCGCCATCCGGCGTGGGATGAAACCAGCAGCCACGTCTGTTATTGCGCCGCGGAACTTGAGTCGCTCGAAGGACTCATCCCCGGCATGGACAGCTCCGCCCGCGCCTTCTCGGATGTGTTGGAAGAAGGCGGGTCGCATCCGCACAAGGCCGGCCCGTGCGTGAGGTTCGCCGGACTCGAAACCTTCACGCGTCTGCGCTCGAAGCTGGATGGCTGCCTCACCGGCAGCCGCCTCGCCAAGGACCGCGCCGCCGAGGCGTTGACCAAGGTGATGACCCGCGAGGCGCTGGATTATCCGGTTTAAGAATCTACTTTTTAGCTTTCACGAATACCAGCGTGGAAATTTCGAGCAACTGCGTCAATCAGCGGGAACCTTTTCCCGACAAAACTATGGATCGGTTCTCCAAAGATGATTCCGTCGAAGTTGCAGAGGCTTTCGATTTGAGGTCGCAAATTGCGACCTCAAAAGCCCAAGCATTTTTCCGGCAGGGGTTTGCATTTTCCGATCCTGTCACAATTGCATGAAAACCAAGGCGTCCGTTATTCCCCGGCTACCCGTCGAACACCTCATTCGGACCATTCGCGACCAGCGCATCATTCTGGATACCGATCTGGCGCGGGTTTACGGTGTGCCGACCAGACAACTCAATCAGGCCATCAAGCGTAACTTGGGTCGGTTCCCGGATGACTTTGCGTTTCAGCTTGAACCGCAAGAGGTTGCAGCTTTGAGATCACAAATTGTGATCTCAAAGGGACGTGGTGGCCGACGGTATGTTCCCATCGCCTTCACTGAGCACGGTGCGATCATGGCGGCAAACGTCCTGAACAGTCCGCGTGCCGTGCAGATGAGTGTATTCGTGGTGCGGGCGTTCGTGAAAATGCGCGAGGCGCTGTCGCAGAACCGGCACCTGGCGGAAAAACTTGCGGAGTTGGAGCGGCGATTGACGGGACGGCTGGACGTTCACGAGCAAGCCATCGTCCACATTCTTGACGAAATCAAAAAGCTCATGGAACCGCTGCCACCGCCGCCGGAACCGAAACGCCGGGAGATTGGATTTCATGTTCGGGATGAAGCCACGGCAAAGCTTCGCAGCAGAGAGTGACGAGTCTCAGACAAAAAACGGTTAGAGCCTCTTCACGGCGGCTCCTACATTAAGAGAACACTGGATAAAACAATTTTTCATGCCAGATCAACCGGCCATCGAACGTCAGCGCATGGACGTGGACATCGTCTGCGTCGGGTTCGGCCCGGCCACGGCGGGATTTCTCACCACACTCTCGAAGCAGATCGTCAACGCCGACGGCACACCGGTCGTCGAAAGCGCCACCATGCCGGGCATGCCGCCGCAGGTGCTCTGCTACGAGCGCGCCGATGATATTGGCTTTGGTGTGTCCGGCGTTGTGACCAAGGCGCGCGCCTTGCGGGCCACGTTTCCCGATCTCGATTCGGCACAGATTCCAATGTCTGCGCCGGTTGGCGAAGAAAAAGTTCTTTATTTGCTCGATCCCATCGGCGCCAGCCGGCGTTCAGCCACGTTGCGCGCGGCGGATGCGATGGTTCGCGCGTTCAAGTGGGCGCTGCCGGTGGAACACGACGCGCTCAATTTGCCGTGGACACCTTCATTCCTGCACAAGGATGGCGGTTTGATTCTCTCCATGGGCCAGTTCATGCAATGGGTTGGCGCACAGGTGCAAAGCACCGGCACGGTCCAAATCTGGCCTGGCACACCCGTGTCGCAAGTGCTGATCGAACAAGGCGAACCCGATCAGGTAGGGCGCGCTGTCCCCAGCGCGCCGGGTCTTGATGAATGTGGATGCGGCGCGCACGGAGTGACGCGCCCTACCTCCAAAATCGTCGGGGTGCGCTTGCTCGACCAGGGCGTGGACAAAAAAGGCCAGCCTGCCGACGGCTTTACACCGGGCATGGACATTCACGCCGCGCTTACGGTCGTCGCTGATGGCCCGGTCGGGCCCATCGGCCAGCAGTTGGACGCGCATTTTGGGATGCCCGAAGGCCATCACACGCGGGATTGGGCGGTGGGCATGAAGTTTGTCGTGGATTTGCCCGAGGACACGCCGCTTAAACCCGGCACTGTGCTGCACACATTCGGTTTTCCGGAACCGGAGATTTTCGGATTCTTTTACGTGCATCCCGACCGCGTCGCGTCGCTCGGCATTTTCGTGCCGTCGTGGTTCGACAGTCCGATGCGCACGGCCTACCGCCAGCTCCAGCATTGGATGCTGCACCCGTATCTCTGGCGTTACCTCAAAGGTGGCAAGCTGCGCTCGTGGGGCGCGAAGACGCTCGGTGAATCGGGTCGCCGCGGCGAACCGCACCTCACCGGCGACGGCTACGCGCGCGTGGGTGAAGGCAGCGGCAGCACGAACGTGCTCACCGGTTCCGGCGTGGATGAAGCCTGGGCCACCGGCACCCAACTCGCCGAGGCCGTGCTCGAACTGCTCAAGGCCAAAAAACCGTTCACGAAACAGAACCTCGACGAAACCTACGTCAAACGCCGCCGGGCGAGCTGGGTGGAAAAGGAGGCAATCGTGGCCGAGAAATCGCGCGATGGATTTCAAAAAGGCGTGGTGCGCGGCATGATCGGCATGGCGCTCGCCGGCCTGACCAACGGCAAAATCACACTAGCCGGCAATCCCTTGCCGCCGTGGAAACGCATCCCGTCCATCGATGAATATTACCGGGGCCGCGTCTCGCCGGAAGAAATCGCGAAGCTTCAGGCCGAATGCCAGGCGCGGAACAGCTCGCTTCACGGCGCGCTGATGGAGAAAGCCGGCTGGCCGGCGATTCCTTACGACGGCCAGTTGCTCATGTCGCACCAGGACGCGCTGCTCATGGGCGGCAAGGTCCAGGCGCCCGCCGGTTATGCCGACCACGTGGAGTTTCTCAACCCGGAACTGTGCGAGAAATGCGGGACGAAAATTTGCATTGAGGCGTGCAGCGGCCAGGCCATCACGCTGGGAGACGCCGGCGTGCCGAATTTCGACCGCGAGAAATGCGTTCACTGCGGCGCTTGCGTCTGGAACTGCGCACAGCCGTTGCCGGACAATCCCGAGTGTACCAACATCGCCTTCCACGCCGGCACCGGCGGCCTGCACTCGGCGGAGAATTGACGGCCAAGGCCAAGTTTTCGATCGAGATCAAGAACCGTTTGCTTTATTATCCCACCCGTGGCCGCCGTACAACGGAAACAAGATAAAAAAATGAGTGACACCGATCGAGCGATACCTTTGGCCGACTCGCAGTTAACACCGACAAACCCCGGCAGTTTATTGGAAACTCTCGGCGGCATCTTCAGCTCCCGGACCATGGACATTGGCCGCATTCTCGGGGCCTCAGCCATCTTCTACTTCCACGTCGGCCTCTACTCGGGGCACTACCCGTTTTCATCCTACGGCGAATTTGCGGTGGAATACTTTGTTATTATCGCGGGCATTGCTTACATCCTGTTTTCCAAGTCAAAGCCTTCGAAACCGTCCGAATATTTCGACTACATGAAAAAGCGAATAGCCTCGCTTTTCCCGATGTTCCTCCTGGTGAATCTGGCCATTTACATCGGGAGCTTTCTTTGCCCCTCCTCCTCGATGGGAAGGCCGTTCAAGTTCATCGAATTCCTCGCGAGCGCTATCGGGGCAAGCCAGTATTTTGGCTGGAAGTACATGTCCACCGTCATGTGGTTTATGCCATTCATCATGCAGGCCTACCTTCTATTTCCGCTGATAGACTGGACGGCGCGCCGGGTGAGCCCGGTTGTTCTTGTCCTTGTTGCGTTTGGTTTGTCATACCTGCTTGCCCAAACGGTGCCGCTCCTTGTCAAATCGGATTTTAAAGCCATGCTGATCTGCAAGAACTGGAGTCCGGTTTTTCGCCTGCCTGAGGTTTGCGTGGGTATCATACTGGGTCGGATCGTCCTGACGCGCCACGGGCATGGGAGGGGGATACTGGCCGTGGCCGTGTATGGAATTCTTTCCCTGTTCGCCAGCCTTCTGGCACCGGCAATCACACGCCCTTTCTATTATATGCCTTGGGGCGGTTTCGTGGTTCCCGCAGTTCTCTTTGGAGCCTCTGCCTTGCTCTCGTCCATGCTGCGCGCCGCAAACGCGAAGCGGGTTCGATTGCTGGGGTTCTCCTCATTTCCCTTTTTTCTCCTGCATGCCGCCTCCCTAACGACCCTCAGCCGGCGTTTCCACGACCAAACGGCTGTCTGGGTGGCATATTATTTCGTTTGCTGGCTCATCGCCATCGCACTAACACTGCTGCTCGCCCAAGCGAAAAACCTGCTGGCCGGCGGCTGGCGCTTGGCGGAGAATTGAATAACCACGGTTGATCGTCACGTTGTTTGCGGGATTGACGCAGCGGGGTCTTCGGCCAGACGCTTGAGGACGCTTACGCGGCCGCGGTTTCCATCCACCTGCACCAGGTCGCCCGTGCGAATGACCCGCGTGGCCGAAAGTACGTTGGTCACCGCCGGAAGACCGTATTCCCGCGCGACGATGCTGCCGTGCGAGAGAATCCCGCCTTGTTCCACGACCAAGCCGGCGGCGGTGACGAAATACGGCGACCACGCCGGATCGGTGAACGGGGCGATGAGAATTTCGCCGGGGAGAACCTGCTCGTGGTCATCCGCGCGCAAAATCACGCGGGCAGGTCCGGTGACGATGCCGGGAGAAACCGCAATGCCTTCCAGAAGTTTCGCACCCGCGTTCGCCACCGGCCAGACTGGCGCATTGGGATCGAATCTTCCGTTCACGATCCGCGGCGGGTTGAGCTTCAGGTTCTTTTCATATTCCTTCCGGCGCGATGCGATGCGTTCGCGCCAATCGAATGAAGCACCGCCCGTCGCGACCGGTTCAAGCTCGGAAACATCCAGGAAAAAAATGTCGTCGCGGCCGGACAGGCTGCCCTGCTCGTGAAGCCGCTGGCCAAGGACAAGGAGAACGCGGCGCACGAAGGCGAACCGCCGGATGCCAAGGTTCTTCAATTGCTCCCGATAGACGGCCAGTTCCTGCGTGCGGCGCAGCGAGTGCGAGAATATCCAGCGTTTGATTGGATTCTTCAGCTGCGCGCGGCATTCGACGGTCAGGCGTTCCCGCTCTTCCGCCAGCCGCCGCTGATTTTCCAGCGGATCGAACTGGCCCAGCGAGCGAAGATAGCCGCGCACCAGCCCCAGGATGTAATCGGGCGTCTCGCACCAGCGGGCATTGGACAGCTCGAATTCGCCGCGGCAATGGTGTCCGTGCTCGGTCATGAAGATATCCCAGGCGGCTGGGAATTTCCGGCCGTGTTCGGTGCGGCAAAGCCTGGCGCGGACCTCCGGCCAATTATTTTCGGAAGACACAATGGCCTCCGTGTCGCGATCGGCGTGAGCCAGCGCCGCCAGGCGCCAGAGAGCCAGGCCGGCTTCCGCGACCGGCAGGCCGCCCAACGCGGCGAACAACCGGAGCGTCAAGCCGGGTTCGCCCAGCCAATCGCGGCAGGCTTTCTGAAACACCGGCAGCGCCGCTCCCTGCGTCGCCAGATAAAAAACATCCGCGTCTTTGAAAACTTCCTGAATGTATTGGCCGCAAAGCCGGGTCAGTTCCGGCGTGGACATGGTCCCGAGGTTTAGGCGATCGAGTTCGTCCGTCTGCGTCTTGAAGCGGGCCAGCCAAGCCCGGCCGCGACGGCGGGACGAATGGGTAATGAGATCGTAAAAGAGGCGGGGCCAGGAGAGGATGTATTTCGGCCAGCGGAAACCCAGGTCCGGGAGGTCTTCCGGCGGAATGGCCAGCGGACCCCGGCGGTAGGCCTCCAACGACTCGCCTCCCAACATCTGGAAAAAATCGGGAGTTCCCTTGTGCAGGGAATAATTGATCAGGAAAGAAAGTGGTTTGACCGCAGCCAAAACCGTGTTGGCGTTGAAATAAAGTCTGCCGGCGACGAGACCCGCTATCGGAGCGCGTTTGAGATCAGCGCCCGCCGGGCGGAAAACGTAACCGACCACACGAAGCAAGGATTGCAGCATGGACCACGTCATCGGCGTCATCACGTCCGGCATCACTTCGCCGGTGTTGAGATTGGTCCAGACCTGCCGGTCCTCCCACGTTCTGACCGGAACTTTGGTTGTAATCGGACGGGACTGCAACAAAAACACCGCGCCATCCCGCTGCGCCCATTCGATATCCTGCGGTACTGAAAAGAGATGCTCCGTTCGACGGGCGAGATCACCTAGGTTTTCGAGAGTTGCGGACGAAAGCAGTTTATTTTCAGGCGAAGCCAGCACGCGTCCGGTTCGCTTTTCAATCACCATTCGCTCGGGCTGAATTGTCCCTTGCACCAATCCTTCGCCCAGGCCGCTCACGCACTCCACAACGAACCGGTCTGTTGCTCCTGTCACCGGATTCGCAGTGAACACCACCCCGGCGTGCCCGGCCGCCACCATTTCCTGCACCAAAACCGCCATCCTGACCTTCTCCGCCGGCATCCGCTGTCGCGCCAGATAAACGAGCGCCCGCTCGGAGAAAAGCGACAACCAGCACGTCTTGATGGCCGCCAGCAACGCGTCCGCCTCGCGCACATTCAGAATGGATTCAAACTGACCGGCAAAAGACATCCCGGCGGCGTCCTCGACGGTCGCGCTGGAACGCACGGCAAAGCTCCGTTCTTTACCCAACTCCCGCCACGCGGACAGCACCGCATCCTTCACCACCTCCGGCAAATGAACCTCCGCCAGACAGGAGCGGATTTCCCGGCTCAGTTCCGCGATCCGTCCAATGTCATCGCCGGAACATTGTGCCAGCAGATGGGATAATTCAGTCCGCCTCGGACACGAAGCCAGGAAGAGATCGAACGCCGTCGTCGTGACACAAAAGCCGGGCGGCACCGGCAGGCCCGCCGCGATCAGTTTGCCAAGATTAAACGCCTTGCCACCCACCAGCGACCGGTGGTTATCGCCGGCTTCCCCCAAGCGAAGCACGAGTACGGCAGCTTGGTCCGTTGCCGGCTGCGCCGCGAGGTTCCGCCCGGAAATAATTGAAGACATCTTACTCATAGACAGCTTCGGCAGCATTTCCTCACGCCTGTGCGTTGTTCCCGCATGCCGTCAATATGCTGGCGATAGGAGCGATGCCTTTGCTTTTTGAGCAATCCCGTGATTGACCAGGATAGGACGAACGCCGACTTCCGCACCGGGGCTTGCACTCGGCGAAGAATTGAAGCGGCAGGCTTTTGTTCGCACCACGCCGGCAAGCTTTCGACAGAAAACAAGAACCCGAGAACCGATTGCCGCGTTGCGGCCCAACGTGTCTGGTTAGTGGAAGGTCACGCTGGCAAATGTGGCATCACAGGGAGAGTCCGGGTCACCGAAGATGCGAAGGCCGATGAGACCGGTGGCAAAGGTCGAATCCATGAACCGCAAAACCCGGACTTTGTTCAGGGAAACTTCAATTACAGATCCCCGGGCCGTGACTGCAATTTTTGCCGACTGGCCCAGCGTAGAAAGCACCCGTCCCCGGTAGGAGGCTAAGGCAACCTCGGTACCTTCGGTTTTCCTTATCAGTAGAACGCAGCCCGCATCTTCCCGTGGAGTGCCGGCGGGAGCGAAGATGACGAGGTAGCCATTGTTGGCGTCCTGTAGGCGAACTGCCAGACTCGCTTCCCGGTTGGTGGTGCTGGCGATGGCTGACAAGGTGACGTTCATGGTATTCCCTGCCTGAAGCCAGAATGGTTTCTCCGGTGGTGCTGTGCGCGTGGATTTTGCCATTGGCCCAATTCCATTGTTCGCGGTTACCGTCCATGACCGTCCAATCGGTCGGAATGCTCCGAAGGGGCCACGCCAGATTGCAGAGGATGAAGGCCGTCGTTCCCGCCACCAGCGCAGTTGCGCCGATGAGGACTGCCATTTTGGTACTTGTCCATGTCATAGGTTTCAATGCTCCTATTAAACTTCACCCGCCGGAAAAACCAGACATTTCACCCGCCAAAATCCAAACCCGGCTGCATTAGTTGATTCCCCGGCAACAGCCGGCAGCCGGTTTTGCTTTTCGTTTGATGCCACTGCGGCAAGATTCAGCCGTGCCAAACAGCTACCGCATTGTTCGCCTGCGCAACGGCGCGTGTTCCGTCCATTCGCTGGCCGAGGACGAAACGTTTCATCCCGGCATCGGACCGGTCGGGGAAGCCGAGGCGCTATACGTCCGGCAACTGCGCCTGCCGGAGCGCGTGCGGGAAACGTCCGGCGAATTTGTCATTTGGGATGTCGGCCTGGGTGCGGCGGCCAACGCGCTCACAGCGATTCGAATTATTCGAGAATATCTGGCGAAGCATTGGAGTTCACGCTTCAGCGTGCCCCCGAACAAGCTAAAGCTTGAACTTCAACACCCCGCACCAAAGATGCTGCGCCTCGTCAGTTTTGATCACACCACCGACGCGGCGGCGTTTGCGCTCGAACACGGCGCGGAACTGGGATATGTCGCCGGCTACGAATCCGAGCTGGCCGAACTGGTTCAAAATCATTCCGTGAAATTCGGCGATGATTGGCTCCAGGTCGAATGGACATTGGAACCCGGTGATTTCCCGGCGTTTCTCTCCCGTAACAGCCGAGGTAACGAGGCTCACTCTGCAAAATCGGCAATCGGCAATCGGCAATCGGCAATTACTCCGCACGCCATTTTGTTCGACCCGCATTCGCCGAAGAAAAATCCCGCGATGTGGACGGCGCCGTTGTTTGCCGATTTGTTCCGGCGGCTGGACCCGCAGCGTCCGTGCGCGCTGGCCACATATACGCGCAGCACGATGGCCCGGGCGGCGCTGCTGCTCGGCGGATTCTTCGTGGGCGTGGGCCATCCGTCGGGCTTGAAGGAGGAAACCACCGTGGCGGCCAGCCGGCTTGACCTGCTGGACGAACCGCTCGACCACCGCTGGCTGGAGCGCGCGAAAAGTTCCCACAGCGCCGAGCCGTTGAGCGGGCCGGTTTACCGGCAGGCGCCGTTGTCGCCCGAAACCTGGGAAAAATTGCGGCAGCATCCGCAATTCGGGCAAAGGGCACGATAATCTGCGCTTGCGCCGCTGGCAGGATGCGCTGAAATTCAAGGACATGGTTGCGCGAAACCAAGCTGGACAATCGGATAATCAGCCGCCTTCGGCCGGTTGGCTGCGCGTCGTGGTGGTCGGACGCAATCCCAGGGCAACGCTGGTGCGCGTGGCCGTTTTGGCCGTCACCAGCTTTGTCGTATTCAGGTTCATCCTGTTGCCCGCGCGCATCGAAGGCATCAGCATGCTGCCCACCTATCAGGACCGTTCGGTGAATTTCATCAACCGGCTGGCCTACCGCTGGCATGAACCCCGGCGCTGCGACGTGGTTGGCATTCGTCTGGCCGGCCTCCACGTGATGTATTTGAAACGCATCATCGGCCTGCCCGGCGAAACTGTTGCTTTTGTCGGCGGGCGCGTGCAGATCAACGGTGAAGTGTTGGACGAACCGTACGAGAAAACGCCCTGCGACTGGAATTATCCGCCGGTCAAACTCGGTCCGGACGAGTATTTCATGGTGGGAGACAACCGCACCATGCCTTGGGAACAGCACACGTTTGGCCGGACCACGCGCGACCACATTGTTGGCAAAGCCCTTTTATGAAAATCATCATCCGTATTGTGTTGCTGGCCGCATTGGCGGCGCTGGGCATCTGGTTGTGGACGGTTTTTTTCCCCAGCCCGGAAAAAGTCATTCGCAAACGTCTCACGGAACTGGCCCGCACCGTTTCGTCTTCGGCCAATGAAAACGACCTGGCGCGGCTGGCGGCCGCGCGCAGTGTGGGCGGATTATTCGCCGCCACGGTCGAGCTGAACGTGGACATACCCGAACTCGGCCAGCGCAGCTCCCTGGATCGTGAAGAAATCACCCAGGCGGCCCTGATGGGCCGTTCGCGGGCCGGCGGTTTACGGGTCAAATTTCCCGACATCAACATAACCGTGGCGCCGGACAAACAATCCGCCGTGGCGGACCTCACCGTCGAAGCGAACATTTCCGGCGAACACGATTCCTTTGTGCGGGAAATGAAATTCACCCTGCGGAAAACCGACGGCCAGTGGTTGATCACGCGGGTTGAAACCGTCGCCACCCTGAAATGAGATTCGTCCCCGACATTTTGAACTTTGAACCGGCGCGATTTTCTTTCATAGTTCTAGCATGAACGTTTTTGTCACCGGCGGCGCCGGCTATATTGGTTCCATTTGCGCGGAAGAACTGCTCAATGCCGGCCATCAGGTCACGGTTTATGACAACCTCAGCGAAGGCCATCGCTCGGCGGTGGATTCGCGGGCGAAATTTGTTTTGGGCAAGCCCGAGCAGGAAGGCGACATCCTCAACGCCGTCAAATCCGCCAAGCCCGATGCCATCATGCATTTCGCCGCGAGCGCGCTCGTGGGCGAATCCATGACCAACCCGAAAAAGTATTTCCACAACAACGTCGTCAATGCGCTCAAGTTTGCCGACGCCGCCGTCGAATGCGGCGTGAAGAAATTCGTGTTCAGCTCCACCTGCGCGACCTACGGCCCGCCCGACCGCGTGCCAATGACCGAGGATTTGCCGCAACGCCCGATCAATCCCTACGGCGAAGCCAAGTTGATGTTTGAGAAAGTCCTGATCTGGTATCAGCAGCTTTACAAACTGGAATTCATCGCCTTCCGCTATTTCAATGCCGCCGGCGCGAGCGAAAAATTCGGCGAACATCATCGCATCGAGACGCACATCATTCCGAACGTGCTCCAGGTGGCCCTCGGCCAGAAACCGCAATGCGATATTTTCGGCACGGATTATCCGACGCCCGACGGCACCTGCATCCGCGATTACATCCACATTAAGGACTTGGCGCAGGCGCACATGCTCGGGTTGCAGCCGGGCAAGACCGGCTTTTACAATCTGGGCAACGGCGACGGCTATTCGGTCCGGCAAGTCATCTCGGCCTGCGAAAAAGTCACCGGCAAAAAAATTCCCACGATGGAAAAACCGCGCCGGCCCGGCGACCCGCCGCGACTGGTGGCGTCCGCTGAAAAAGCCATTCGCGAACTGGGCTGGAAGCCGAAATATCCGAAGCTCGAAGACATCGTCGCCACCGCCTGGGCTTGGCACAAAAAGCATCCGAACGGTTATCCGGATTGAGTGGCGCAGGCACGAATATCGCCAACCTCCTCATTGCGCGCCCGCATATCGGCAAAGCGGCGCGGTTGGGCTGGATTTTCAGGCCGGAAAGTGTATTGTAAAACAGGGTGAATACGCGGCTGGGATATACAAAATACAGGGGTTCGGTGTCTATTGAGTGAGGTCGAATGGGTTGGCAACCGATGTCCCATGTTTTCAGACCGTATGAATGTCATGGACGGTTACGAATCAACTCCGAAGGATCAGTCTCCTTCGCAGCGGGCGATTGCCATTGCTTCGCTCGCAAGTTTTGCTTCTTTGATGTTTTTTTATTGGGTCGCCAAGCCGGTCGTGGCACTGCTTGAGATTGGCTGGGCCGAATTGTTGGTCTATGCGATCATTCCCATTGCAGTAGCTTTTACGATTCTCTATCGCAGCGGCTGGCATTGTGAGATTACCGGAGCAGCCCGAACGTGCTCTCTGTTTTTGCTTTCCGGCATCATTCTGGGCAGCGAATTAATTGCCATCGGATTCATATTTTGCCTGGCCACGTTTTGCCTGAATGCGATTCAGGGCGGCAATCATTGATGGCTTGCCCATTTGGAGGAACGCATGGCCCCTCCGTTCGCCACAATGGGATGAGAATTAAAACATGTAGCTCAGGCTCACCTTGAACAACACCGGCGCCACCAGTTGATTGCCGGTGAAATTTTGATAAACCGGCAGTTCAACATCCGCATACAACTTCACCGGATGGAGGTGGAATTCAACTCCCGGTGAAAGCATGAGACGCTGGTAGCCGGAGTTGGCGGGATTGGCGGCGGCACCGCTGTCACCGGTTCGTTCGGAAAAGATCACCTGCGCCACCGGTGAGATTTTCACCCGGCCGAGCGACCAACCTTTGTAATCAATCCCGGCGGCCGTATCCAATTCGACGCCCGGACGGTATTCGGCTTGAATCAGCACGGGCACGTCCAGTTGCAACTGCGCGAACCAGTCCCATTTTTGGTTGCGATCCAGATTATCCCGATAAAAACCGCCGAGCAGAATATCCGTGCTGCCCGTGCCCAGTTCCGAGTCGCGGTCAACATCGTCATAGGCATTGTTGTGGGTCCAATCGCCGGTCGGCAACTTGAGGCCGAACGTCACGCCGGCGGACTGGTCCGCAAAAAACCCCGTGTAAATGCCTTCCAGCCGGAGATCGCCCAGCGCCGCCCATTTTACGGTTGCGGTTGTAACGCCAGGGTTGGGAGCGTTGGGATTGGCCGTAACGGTTGTAAATTTGCGATAGTCATAAGGGAGTTCAACCTGAACACCCCAGCTTGAATTGAACATGTATTGCAAACCAATCGTGAGAAAATCCGTCTCGATCTCCTTGTCGCCATTGTTTATCGCCGGGGCCCGCGATGTGCCGCTCCAATTGCGGTTTTGGTCCTGATAGTCATATTGCAGGAAAGCCATCCCGCCCCGGCCATTGGGAAACATGGAACTGGTGCCCACGTCAAAAACGCCGCACCCGCACGCGCAGGCATGAACCACGCCGGGCGCGAGAATTCCCGCCAGCAAACCGCAACCCGCTTTCACCGTTGCCGCCGAATTAAATTTATTTTTCATTTTCAAATTTCAAAATTGCGAGAACGCGCAACGGCGCTCTCAGGTTAAAAGGAAAACCATCAGCCCGCACCAACACAGCGCGGACAACAACCGCGATTGAATCAAACGAAGAATCCGCGGGGCGGAGGTGTCGGTGGTCGAACCGTGAGAGATTCAGCGGAGCTGTTTGTCAACGGCAACAGTTGAAAGCGCGAAGGCGCGGCCAGAACCAGGTTTTCTGGGGACGGCGGGAATTCGATTTTTGGGATTTGCAGGGCAAACTCGGTTTTCTTTCCGGATTTTTTGGCGGCGGCAATGGTTTTGCAAAGACAGCACGGATGTTTACCGTCGAACGTGCGCGTCACCGCTTCGGTGAGCGATTGCGTGCGCAGATTGCTTGCCAGCATCGTCGTCCACGCGACCGATTGCAGCACGGCCCAATGCAGGCCGGTGGTGGTGACCAGCGCAACCACCACCAGAAATTTACTGAAACGAGCAAGCACAGTTGAACACTCCTTTCTTGTCTGGCGGAAGTCAAGTTTTGTTCAGTGCTCGAAAATCAATGAGCGGATCGGACGCATTTACGATGGCAAATCTTTGCCGGTGGTGGTCACGGTGAGCTTGCCGTGTTTCACGCCTTTGGCGGTGATGAGCTCATCGGCGATTTTGCGGATCACCGCCGCCTTGCCGCGCACCAGCAATACTTCCATGCAATTGTGATGGTCCAGATGCACGTGTACGGTCGAGAGAATCACTTCGTGGTAGTCGTGCTGGATGTCGGTCAGCGTTTCCTGCACGTGTTGTTTGTGATGGTCATAGACCAGCGTGATGGTGCCCGCAATGTCCTCGGTGCCGAATTTCTGCCGGTGCTCGACGAGGTGGTTGCGGATCATGTCGGCGATGGCCAGCGACCGGTTGTCGTAGCCTTTTTCGTCCGACATCTCATCCAGTTGCCGCAAAAGCGACGGCGGCAGGGACACACTAAAACGGCTCACAGTTTCTTTTTTCATGCGACGGCAGGACGTTAACAGAGCCATTTCCGGCGTCAACCCGGCTACAGGTAGTGCCATGGTTTAACCGGAGCGCGGAGCATCGCTCCGCGTAAGCCAAGGTTTGCAGCTTGCGGAGCAATGCTCCGCAAACCGCAAACCGCAAATTGCACCGTTGTCCGGCTGCGCCCGGCAAAAAAGGTGTTACGAAAACTAAAATTCGTGTGAAGATTTAAGTTGCGCGGCGACGGCAAAGGCCGAAAATTCAATCGTGCATATTCCGGACGGATTCATTGACGGCAAGACGGCGGCGGTCACAGCCGTAATTTCCGCCGTGGGCGTCGGCTTTGCCCTGCGGCAGGTGCGGCGCGAGCTGCCGCCCCGCCGTGTGCCGTTGCTCGGCCTGGCGGCGGCGTTCCTTTTCGCGGCGCAGATGGTGAATTTTCCGGTGGCGGGCGGAACGTCGGGCCATCTGGTCGGCGGCACGCTGGTGGCGGCCCTGCTCGGTCCGAGCGCGGCGGTGGTGGTGGTGACGACGGTGCTCATCGTGCAATGTTTTTTGTTTCAGGACGGCGGCGTCATGGCGCTGGGTGCCAATGTTTTCAACATGGCCATCCTGAATTCCGTGATCGGCTACGCGATTTATCGGATGATCTGCCATGGGCTGACCGGGATTCGCGGGCGGGTGACGGCGATTGCCTTTGCCTCGTGGTGCGCGACGGTGCTGGCGGCCATTTGTTGCGCCGGCCAACTGGCGTGGTCGGGCACCATTCCGTGGTCAGTCGCGTTTCCGGCCATGGCCACCGTGCATATGTTTATTGGCATTGGCGAAGGCTTGATCAGCGCGCTGGTGTTTCTGGCGGTTTACCGCGCCCGGCCTGACTTGATCACCGAAACGGGATCGGCGGGCCAGCCGCAACGGCTCGGCGAGCTGGTGCGCTATGGTTTGCTGGTCACGCTGGGCGTGGCGGTTTTCGTCGCGCCATTTGCCTGTTCGTGGCCGGATGGATTGGATTCCGTGGCGGATAAATTTGGGTTCAGCCATAAAATGGCGCCGTTGCTGCCCGCGCCGGCGCCGAATTATCTGGTGCCCGGAATTCATTGGGCGGTGGGCGCAACGGCAGTGGCGGGCGCCGCCGGTTCACTGATTGTGTTCGTGCTGGCGTTGCTCATGGGGCGATGGCTGGTGCCCAAAACAAAGGATCTGTGAGCGTTCATCTGGTCAATCATCATCATGGCCAGCCCGACAGCCTGGTGTATAGGCTGCCGGCGGCACTGAAACTCGGCTCTGCGCTCGTCATCATCGTGGCCACCGTGCTGGCGCCGATTCAATGGCGGTCCTGGTTCATCGGCGTGGCGTTGTTGCTGGTGTTGACGGCGGGGTTGAGCCGGCTGCCGTTGTTCTTTTTATTCCGGCGGCTGCTGGTGCTGTCGCCGTTCGTGCTGGGCGTGGTGCTGGTCAACGCCTTTCAGCCGGCGGGGCGCGACCGGTGGCTGGCCGTGGCGATAAAAAGTGTTTTGTGCCTGTTGACGGTCATTTTGGTTTCCAACACCACGCCGTTCAGCCAGATTTTGCGCGTACTCAAATCCGTCCGCGTCCCGGCATTGCTTATCACCACGCTGGCGCTCATGCATCGTTACCTCTTCGTGCTGATGGACGAATCCGAGCGGATGCGCCGCGCGCGCGCGAGCCGCACGTTCACGGACGGACGGCGGTTCCACTGGAACACGCTCGCGACGGTGGTCGGGCAATTGTTCATCCGCGCGTCGGAGCGGGCCGAACGTATTTACGACGCCATGTGCGCCCGAGGCTGGAAATGAATGCCGCCATCGAAATCGCCGATCTGAAATACCGTTACCACGACGGCACGGAGGCGTTGCGCGGGGTGAGCTTTCGCATCGCGCCGGGCGAATGTGTCGCGTTGCTCGGTCCGAACGGTTCCGGCAAATCCACGTTGCTGCTGCACTTGAACGGCATTCTGCCGGAAAAATTATCCGGTGATGGCGCGATAAAAATTCTGGGTGAACCGGTCACGCCGGAAAATCTTGAAACCATCCGCCGACAGGTCGGTTTGGTCTTTCAAGACCCGGACGACCAGCTTTTTTGCCCGACGGTGCAGGAAGACGTCGCGTTTGGTCCGCAGCAGCTTGGTCTGGGTGACGCGGAAGTCGCCGTGCGCGTCCAAAAAGCACTGGCGCAGGTCGGGCTGTCCGGTTTTGGCCGGCGCGCCACTCATCACTTGAGCCACGGCGAGAAGCGCCGCGTCTGTCTGGCGGGTGTGCTGGCGTGCGAGCCGGCGGTGCTGGTTTTGGACGAGCCGACGAGCGACCTCGACCCGCGCGGGCGGCGGGAATTCAAGGCATTGCTGCGGCAAATCCCGGCGACGAAATTGATTGCAACGCACGATTTGGAACTGGTGGTGGAGTTGTGTTCGCGGGTGATTGTACTCGACCATGGTTCGGTGGTGGCGGACGGGCCGATGGCGGAATTGCTCAACGACGAAAAATTGATGCTGGAGCACGGCTTGGAGCGTCCGCACATTTTACGGCATCAGCATCCGCACTAGCTCAGTTCGCCGCCATCACAGTTTTCTCTTTCCAACCCGGGATGGCGGGTTTACTTTGCTAATGCTTCTCTGGTACAGAGAGAACAACATCAGCCATGAAAACCATATTTTTTGTCGAGGATGATCCGGTGGTGGTCAAGGTTTACGGCGCCAAGTTTGAACGCGAAGGGTTTCTCGTCGAGGTGGCGAAAGATGGTTTGGAGGCGATGAAAATGCTGGCGGCGGTGCGGCCCGACGTGGTGGTGCTGGACCTGATGATGCCCAAGCTCAACGGGAGGGATGTCCTCAAATACATCCGTTCCGTCCCCACTTTGCAGGCGACCCGGGTGATCCTGCTTTCCAACGCCCACAAGACCAGCGTGGCGCAGGCGGCGGCGGAGTTCGGCGTGGAGAAAGCCCTGCTCAAATCAAGCTGCACGCCCGGCAAATTGCTCGAAGTGATCAACGAACTCTTCAGCGTAAAGCCGGTTGAATCCGACCCTCCGGAGCCGCCGGCCGCGCCAGCCAATCCGCAGCTTTGATCGCCGCAATCATAGTTTTTCCTTTTCAACTCCGGACCGCCGGTTTAATTTGCTAATGGTTGCAGGGCGGTGAGAGCGATAATTGCCATGAAAACAATATTTCTTGTTGAGGATGATCTGGTGGTGATCAAGGTTTACGCCGCGAAGTTTTTGCGCGAAGGTTTCGGCATCGAGGTGGCGAAAGATGGTTTGGAGGCGATGAAAATGCTGGCGGCAGTGCGGCCCGACGTGGTGGTGCTGGACCTGATGATGCCCAAATTCAACGGGGTGGACGTCCTTAGATTCATCCGTTCCACTCCCAGCCTGAAGGACATCCCGGTGATCATCCTTTCCAACGCCCACATGACCCCCCTGGCGCAGGAAGCGGCGGCCATCGGCGCGGAAAGATCCCTGCTGAAATCAAGCTGCACGCCCGGTCAATTGATTGACGTGATTAACGACCTCCTCAGCGGAAACTCGGCCACCGACGACCCTTCCAAGCGGATTGCCGTGCGGGCGCCGGCACCCAAGCCGAAGGCGGGCGCATCTTGAGGGCGTGTTGGCCAGTATCGCCTTTTCCAAGACCAACGCGGCACTGGCCGCAGGTTTCAGAACCGTTCGCGCCAGCAAGATCCGAATGTTCGGGATGGCCGCGATCAGATAGTCCTGAATTTGTTGCCGCCACAGTCGCCGCCAGCGCGCTCGCTTGAACCCATGATTGTTGGCGGCGTCGGCAAAACTGTTGTTTTTCCTTTTCCCTTTTTCCATTCGCCTTCATCTTGACGGCATGGAATTGTCCGCCGCAGAAATCCGTCGCGCCGTCCAGGCCGCCCTGGCCGAGGACATCGGCAGCGGTGACGCAACAACGCTTGCCATCGTGCCCGTAACCGCGACGGCCAAGGCGGTCCTGCGCGCGCGCGAACCGCTGGTTATCGCCGGACTCGATTTTGCCGAAGCGGCGTTCCGCGAACTTTCCGCCGCGGTCAAAATTAAACGCCTGGCCAAAGACGGCTGGCGCGTCAAAGCCGGCGCGAGCCTGCTGAAAATTTCCGGCCCGGCGCGCGCGATTTTGAGCGCCGAGCGCGTCGCGTTGAATTTTGTCCAGCGGTTGTCCGGCATGGCGACGCTCACGGCACAGTTCGTGAATGCCACCAAAGGCACGCCGGCGCAGATTCTCGACACACGCAAAACGACGCCCGGATGGCGGCACTTTGAAAAATACGCCGTTGCGTGCGGCGGCGGGAAAAATCATCGCTTTGGTTTGTTCGATATGGTGCTCATCAAGGACAACCACCTCGCTACGCTGCGCTGCGCGCCGCCGAATGCCATCGCCGCCGCCGTCCGGCGAGCGCGCGAAAAATTTCCGCAACTGAAAATCGAGGTCGAGGCCGACACGCTGGCGCAGGCCCGGCAGGCCGCCGATGCGGGCGCGGACATCATCCTGCTCGACAACATGAATCCGGCGCGGTTGCGGCTGGCAGTGAAAAAAATCAAAGGCCGTGCCAAAACCGAGGCCAGCGGCGGCGTAAACCTTGGAAATGTCCGCGCGATTGCAAAAACCGGCGTGGATTTTATTTCCGTTGGCGCGCTCACGCATTCCGCGCGGGCGGTGGACATTGGACTGGATTTTGAAGACTGATTTTAATCCTCCTCGTTCTCGTCCTCGTCCTCGATTATTCGATTACGAGAACGAAGGACGAGGATGAGGACGATTTTGAAATGACCACGGACGCTAAAATTCTTTCGGCCTTGCGCGAAAATCCCGCCGGCGTTTCGGGCGCCGACCTTGCCGGGCAATTAGGGGTCACGCGCGCGGCGATCTGGGGGCGCATTGAGGAATTGCGCCGGCTCGGCTACGAGATCGAGGCCGGCCCGCACTTCGGCTACCGGCTGGTCGGCGCGCCGGACGTGCTGCACGCGGACGATTTGCTCGCGCGGCTTGGAGGGAAGCGCTTCGTCGCTTCCCCAAATAAAATGGGCATTGACGAAGCAATGCCCTCCATCATCGGACGCGACATCCATGTGTTCGAGCAGACGACCTCAACGAATGACGTGATCGAAAAACTCGCCCGCGACGGAGTCAAGGAGGGCGCGGTGGTTTTCGCCGAGTCGCAAACGAAGGGACGGGGACGGCTCGGACGCAAATGGATATCGCCGGAGCGGAAGGGCCTTTGGTTTTCCGTTTTGCTGCGGCCCGATTTGCGTCCGCAGGAAACGACCCAGTTGACGGTCGCTTCCGCCACGGCCCTGCGCCGCGCGATTGAATCCGAAACCGGCCTGCGTCCCGAAATCAAGTGGCCGAACGACATTGTCATTGGCGGGAAAAAAGTCGCCGGCATTTTGACCGAGTTGAGCGCGGAACTGGACCGCGTGCGTCATGTCATCCTGGGCATCGGCGTGGACGTAAATCAAAGCGCCAGCGAGTTCCCGCCGGAGTTGCGCAAGCTGGCGACTTCGCTCAAAATCGAATCAGGCAGAATGATTTCGCGCGCGGAACTGGCGACGGCGATTTTGCGCGAGCTGGATTCCGATTACGCGCGGATTTGCGGCGGTTTCTTTGCGGACGTGGCGGATGAATGGCAGGACCATTGCAAGACGATTGGCCGCCAGGTGACGATTCAAATCGGCGAGCGCCGGATTCGCGGCCGCGCGGAGTCGCTGGACGACGATGGCGCGCTGCTGCTGCGGACGGATCACGGACGGCTGGAAAGAATCACCGGCGGCGACGTGACGTTGGAGAAATGAAATGAGAACTGTAGCGGCGGTCTGTGACCGCCGGAAAATTGCCCGACATAAAATTGGCGACGGTCATAGACCGCCGCTACAATAAATGCTTTTACTTTTTGACATCGGCAATACGAACACGCACGTCGGCCTGGCGAATGGCCGGCGGGTCGTGAAGCAAGCGGACATTTCCACGGCGGGCTGGTTCAACAGCACGGCGGCGAAACTCGTGGGGAAATTTGCCGGTCGCGCCCCGCTCGACGGCGCGGTACTGTGCAGCGTGGTGCCGCGCGCGACGCCGTTCGTCCGAAAATTCACCGCCCAACTTGGAGCGCCGAGCACCGGCTCGGCTCGAAAGAAAATCCGGCAACACGCCGGGTCGGAGACCGGCGTTCCGCTGCTTGAACTCACGGCCAAAACCTTGCGCGGCGTGGGCATTGATTATCCCAAGCCGGACACCATCGGCCCGGACCGGCTGGCGAATGCCATCGCCGCGCGACATCACTTCGGTGCGCCGGTGGTGGTGCTGGATTTCGGCACGGCGGTCACGTTCGATGTGGTCAACCGCGCCGGCAATTACGCGGGTGGCATCATCGCGCCGGGGCTGGCGGCGATGACGGATTATTTGCACGAAAAAACGGCCTTGCTGCCGCGCATCAAAATCCGCGAAATCAAAACCAGCATCGGCAAAAGCACCGAGGAAGCCATGCTGGTCGGCGCGGTGCATGGTTATCGCGGGCTGGTTCGGGAATTGATTGTCGAACTGAAGCGCGAATTGAAAGTGAAGCGGTTGCCGGTGGTCGCCACCGGCGGTTACGCGAAGCTGATGGCGTCCAAACTGCCGGAGATTTCAGCCGTGGAGCCGAATTTGACGCTGGAAGGTTTGCGGCTGACGTGGGAAGCGTCGCGTTCCTTGGCGAGCCGGACGTAAGGGATGAACTGTTAGGCGGCGAATACACAATAAAGACAAAGCATCGATAGCAGGAACCATTTTTGTTTTTGCAATGGATTCAGCCTTGAATATAAAAAACGCCAATTGGAAAGCCCGCGACGGCTTTTTTTGTGCGGTTGCGCTGATAATTTTGTCTTTTATACCTAATCAAATACTCTGGTTTGCCTATGATAATATTCCCAGCTGCACGGACTGGTTAAACGCAAATTCAAATCTCACTCAGGCGGCTTTGATGCTTGTTCAAAGCAGTCTGTCGCTACTCGCTGTTTTTTTATTTGCACGAAGCCGGTCATTACGGGATTTCTTTGCTCAGGTAGGCATAAATCATCAACCTACATTTTCAGGTTGGTTCGCCGCTTGGGTTGCTATGGGTATTGGCTTTCTAGCTCTTTATGGCGCGGCGAGACGATGGATTCCCCCAGATCAACTTTCACGCGACTTTTTTTCTCAAGGGGAAATGGCTAAATGGTTTTTCATTATATATGGTGTCTTTGTTGGCCCGTTCTTTGAAGAAGTAGTCAGGCGTGGTTTCTTATATCGTGCCTTTAGAGGAAGCTACAAACCGTTATTGAGTACGTTTTTTGTTCTTTGTGTACATGCCTATTTCCATTGGGGGCTTATATCCCATTCATTTTGCACGTTTGTCTGTCTTGTTTTGGTTGAAGCTTTGTTGTGTTTTATTCGAGAATGGACAGGGAACGTGTGGAACTGTGTTCTTTGCCATGCGGTTTACAATGCAACCCAAGGCCTGCCGTGGTATGCTTACACAATAGGTTTATTTTTGTATTTGCCTTATTTATATCATAAACGCAAACGGGTCACGGCCATTTGTAATTGAGGCGAAAAACTCCGCCATTGCCCCGCCGCGCCACTTCCAGCAAAATTCAATTTCTATGTCGAGCAGCCGCAGACAATATCCGTTTCATTTGATCGAGCCCAAATGGCAGCAATTTTGGGACGAACAGCAGACCTTTCGCGCCTTTAATCCGGGCGAAGCCCTTCCGGACGGGCACCCGTTTGCCCAACGCCATAATCTTTCCGGCAAGGTGGCCGCCGCACAGTTGCCATCCAAGTTTTACATCCTCAACATGTTTCCGTATCCGTCCGGCGCGGGCCTGCACGTCGGCCATCCGGAGGGTTATACCGCCACGGATATTCTCGCGCGCTACAAACGCGCCCAGGGTTTGCACGTGCTGCATCCGATGGGCTGGGACGCCTTCGGTCTGCCGGCCGAGCAATACGCCATCAAGACCGGCCAGCATCCGCGCCAGACCACCGAGGCGAACGTCGCCAATTTCACGAAACAGATCAAAAGCCTCGGCTTCAGCTACGACTGGTCGCGCGAACTCGCCACGACCGACCCGGATTATTTCAGGTGGACCCAGTGGATTTTCCTCAAGCTCTACAACTCATGGTTCAACCCGGACACCAACAAAGCTGAACCGATTGAAACATTACAACTATTGGCTGAAAATATCGTTCAGACTGCAAATGCAAAAAAAACAACCTCGGCAATGTCAGCGGACGATTTCAATATGTTTACGCTGGCCGGTATTTTATTAGACGGAGGTTGTGATATTAAAACTACTATCAGGCAACTAATAGATTCGAGGCGTCTTGCCTACGTTACAGAAGCTCCTGTGTGGTGGTGCGAAGAATTGGGAACAGTGCTCGCGAATGAAGAAGTCGTTGACGGAAAAAGTGAAGTTGGCGGATTTCCTGTTATTAAAAAGCCAATGCGTCAATGGATGCTTCGTATCACGACTTATGCCGAGCGATTATTGGAAGACCTCGGCACGATTGACTGGAGTGAATCGCTCAAAGAAATGCAACGCAACTGGATTGGTCGTAGCGAAGGTGGGAAATTTTATTTCGATATTGAAGGCATGGCAAGCAGAGTTAGCGTTTTCACGACTCGGCCTGACACACTTTTCGGGGCGACCTATCTTGTCATAGCGCCTGAACATCCAATTGTAACCCAAATTGCAATGATACCGTGGGCTAAAAGAAGTGAAATCGTTGCCTACCGAATTGAAGTTGCAAAAAAATCTGATTTGGAGCGAACGGAATTGGCGAAAGAAAAAACTGGCGTTTTTACTGGCGCTCACGCCATCAATCCTGTCAATGGTGAAAAAATTCCAATTTGGATTGCCGATTACGTTTTGGCCAGCTACGGCACCGGCGCAATCATGGCCGTGCCGGCACACGACAAGAGAGATTTTGAATTTGCCAAGAAATATGAAAAGGAAGGTCTTAAAATCAAAGCAGTAGTAACTCATTGTCCCAATCCTATTCCGAAATCCAAGCCAGATTGGATGAATAATCCTGACGCGGTAAAGTTGATGGAACAAGAGATCTTGGAAAATGGGCCGTTTGAAGATGATGGATGGAATTTTAACTCAGGTTTTCTCGACGGCTTATCTACTGCCGAAGCTAAAAAGAAAATTACCGACTGGTTGAAATCGGAAGGACTCGGTTATCGTACTACCAATTACAAATTGCGGGACTGGCTTTTCAGCCGGCAGCGTTACTGGGGCGAGCCATTTCCGATTGTCTGGAAGAAGGACGCCGCCGGGAATCTTTACCACGAGGCCTTGCCGGAAAGTGCGTTGCCGGTTTTGCCGCCGTCGCTCACGGATTACAAACCCACCGCCACCGGCGAGCCGCCGCTCGCCCGCGCGAAGGAATGGGTGAATCTGCCCGACGGCTCCGTGCGCGAAACCAACACGATGCCGCAATGGGCCGGCAGTTGCTGGTATTATCTCCGTTACCTCGATGCCAAGAATCCCACGGCATTCGTCAGCAAGGAAGCGGAGAGTTATTGGATGGGCACTGTAGCGGCGGTCTGTGACCGCCGCCATCTTCCGGAAAATAAAGGCGACGGTCACAGACCGCCGCTACAAACGCCTGGCGTGGATTTATACGTCGGCGGCACGGAACACGCCGTGCTGCATCTGCTGTACGCCCGCTTCTGGCACAAGGTTCTTTTCGATCTCGGCCAGGTCTCGACGCCGGAACCGTTCTTCAAGCTCGTCAATCAAGGGCTGATTCTCGGCGAAGATGGACAGAAGATGTCCAAGTCGCGCGGCAACGTGGTGAACCCGGATGATGTGCTGGTGGAGTTCGGCGCGGACGCGTTCCGCCTGTACGAAATGTTCATGGGGCCGCTCGAAATGGTGAAACCGTGGAACACCAAGGGTGTTGAGGGCGTCTATCGCTTTCTGGGCCGCGTCTGGCGGCTGTTCGTGGATGAAGCGAGCGAGACGGAATTTGAACAGGCGGAGACAACCGCCAAGACGCCAAGTAGCCAAGAGTTGTTGAATCTGATCAAGTTGAATTCCGCCATCAAAGACGTGGCGGCCACGCCCGCTCAACTCAAGACGCTGCATGCCTGCATCAAGAAAGTCACCGGGGAGCTTGACGGGATGCGTTTCAACACCGCCATCTCAGCGATGATGGTTTTTGTCAATGACGCGATAACGTGGGAGACGAAACCGGTTTTCGTGTTGCGCGAATTTTTGATTTTGCTCGCGCCCTTCGCGCCGCATATCGCGGAAGAGTTGTGGTTCAAAGTTCAAAGTTCAAAGTTCAAAGTCGCAGCGACGGGCGACAGCAAAGCCTTGAACCTTGAACATGGAACTTTGAACTCTTTGTCCTATCAACCGTGGCCGAAATTCGATCCTGCCCTGCTGGTGGAGTCCGAAATCGAGATTCCGGTTCAAGTGAACGGCAAGCTGCGCGTCGTGATCAAGGTTCCCGCGGACGCCACCCAAGCCGATTTGGAGAACGCCGCGAAAAATTCCGCCGAAGTGAAGCCTTTCATTGATGGCAAGACGATCAAGAAAACCATCGTCGTGCCAAAAAAACTGGTGAACATTGTCGCCATTTGATTTACCTCAAACCTGGACCGTACCATGAACAAAAAAATCCTCACCTACTTCACCGCCGTTGACACGGACATCAAAGGATTGGATAAGCAGATTAATGCGTTTGTGAAGGACGATTATCAACCCTACGGCAGCCCCTATGTCGTTCCGGGCGAAAAGGCTCAAATCTGCCAGGCCATTGTCATGTATGAAGAAGACTCGGAAGGCATGAATTTGTCCTCGCAGAACCCGCTGTAATCTCTGGTATGATGAAGCCCGAGCCTTGGCGGGGCTTTCCATCCGGCGGGGCAAGCAATCTGTTCAGCCATTTTTCACCGCCGGCCACGAGATCATTTATGCCAAAATGTCCGGTGAATATCTTTTGAACAACATGGCTTGACTTGGTGTATATTCCCCTGATGCTATCCTGAAATATAAGTCGTTTGTTAAAAGCAAGTAACATCATGCCCGTTGTTGTAAATCTTCCACGCTGTCACCTGCGAGTATGGCTCCGGTCCTGTCTGGCGGCGCTTTTGGTCCTGCCTGGCGTGTCCAAGGCCGACACCAATGGCACCCAACCCGTCGTTAGTGTGCAAACCGCCGCAAACGCCACGGCTTCCGGGTCCCAATCGGGAGCCTTTACGGTTCAACGGACGGGTGACACCAGTCAGGCGCTGGTGGTAAATTATCGCATCAGCGGCACCGCGACAAATGGCACGGATTACCAGCGGTTGTCCGGCGCAGTGACCATCCCCGCCGGCCAGTCCTCCACCACCATTGGGGTGATGCCGATGGGCAATCCGGCGGAGGGAAGCAACAAGAACGTCACGGTAACGCTGGGTTCGCAGAATCAGCCGTTCACCCTCGTGGCGCTGCCGGACACGCAGTATTACACCCATGAAATCGGTGGTGCCACGCGAGACATGTTCACGGCGCAAACCCAATGGATTGTGAACCGCAAGTACGACTCAAACATTGTTTTTGTTTTGCACGAAGGCGACATCACCGATGATAACAACGCACCGGAATGGACGAACGCTCTGACGAGCATGAGTCTGCTGGATGGCGTGGTGCCGTACGCGATGACCGTGGGCAATCATGACGGACTCAATCAGAGCCAAAGCCAGACGGCCCTTTTCAACCAATTCTTTCCCCTGGGTAAATTTCAAAATCTCCCGACGTTTGGCGGGGTGTTTGAATCCAATCGCATGGACAATTGCTATCACTTTTTCAGCGTTGGCGGCGTGGACTGGCTGTTGCTCTCGCTGGAGTTCGGACCGCGCGACAGCGTGCTGGCGTGGGCCAATCAGGTCGTCACCAACTATCCGAACCGCCGCGTCATCGTGCTCACCCACGCCTATCTTTATCCCGACAACACCTTGCTCGGCAGTTCCACCAATCAAAGCGCAGTGCCGACGGGATATGGCCGCATGAACAATGGCACGGACATTTGGGAAAAGTTTGTCCGCCATCACGCCAACATAGGCTTTGTGTTATGCGGCCATCTCGGCGATACCGGACGGCTGGTGAGTGCGGGCGATTACGGCAACCAGGTGTTTCAGATGATGGCCGACTACCAGTTCGATGCGCTCGGAGGCGGGGCTTATCTTCGCATCGTTCAATTCTTCCCGGATCAGGACAAGATGTCAGTCAAGACCTACTCGCCCTACCTGGACAACTGGCTGACCGACACGAACAATCAGTTTGCGTACACCAACCTGGGCGTTTTCACCAATGCCGGGCTTGGGTATCTGGTGGACACCCAATCTGCCAGCGCCGGATTGATCATCACCAATGACATCGTGGACCTGACTCCTCCGGGCGTCAGCGGGATCAGCTACGCAAGCGTGCCACCGGTCATCAAAGTAACCTTCAATGAACCGGTGGAAACAGTGTCGGCGCAAACCGTCACCAACTATTCCATTGATCAGGGAATTCACCTCACTGGCGCCACTCTGTTGTCTGACGGACGAACAGTGGCGCTGGCCACGGACTCCAGCTTTGCTCCCAACACACTTTACACGCTGACCGTCAATCACGTGAAGGATTGTGCGCGCGCAGCCAATGCCATGGTCGTGCCGGCCACCAACACCTTCCTGTATTCGCCCATTTTGCTTGCCGATGACTTCACGAACGGCCTCCAGGGCTGGACGGTGGTGGACGAAGGGACCATTGATGCCCCATCCAAGTGGGTTGAAGGAACCGGACGTTTGATGCAACTCAGCAACATCTACGGTCCGAATGCGGCCGACCATCGCAAGGGAACTTACATTTACTGGAATGATCCCCAGGCGCTGGGTTGGAGTTCTTATGCGCTTTCCGTGACGTTTAACAACTCCGATGACGACGGGGTGGGCGTGATGTTCCGCTATCAGAACCCCTCGAATTATTACAAGGTGGATTTGGATTCCCAAAGGAATTTTCACAAGCTGTTCAAGCTGGTCGGCGGGATTGAAACCACCCTGGCCACCGAGTCCGGCGGGTATGTGGTCGCCAGCAATTATGTCCTGCGCGTCGAAGTGACCAACAGCGCCATCACCGTCCTGCTCAATGGCGCCGTTCTGTTCGGTGGCACGATCACGGACGGCGATTTGAAGGCGGGCACGGTCGCCCCCTATTCCTGGGGCAGCCAGGGCGTGTTTTTCAGCACCTTGAGAGTCACCCCACTGTGCCCTTGGCCCCGCCTCACCATTCAGAGTCCCACCAATGGCGCCACGTTTACCCAACCCAACCCCATTCCCGTTGTAGTAAACACTTCCGATCCCGATGGTTCCGTCCAGCGGGTGGATCTGTTCTATGGAACCGCCATCCTGGCCACATTGACCAATGCCCCTTATCTCTTTCAATGGACCAATCTGCCGCCAGGGGATTACACCCTGATCGCCCAAGTGGTTGACAGCGCGAATCTGATTGGAATTTCCACGCCGGTCAGTTTCACGGTTGCGCCTCCGCCCCCAATTCCCGTTTTCATTAACCAGCCGGCGAGTCAAAATGTGCATCTGGGAAACATCGCTGTGTTTTACGAACAAACCGGCGGCGCAGGGCCGATTAATTGCCAATGGCTGTTCAACGGCGCGCCCATCGCCGGCGCAACCAACACCTTTCTCATCCTGAGCAACGTTCAACCCGCGAGTGCCGGAAGTTACACCGTAATGGCCACCAACCAGTTGGGCAGCGCCGTCAGCCAGTCCGCAATCCTGAGCGTGAATGTGGCGATGAATCCCAACGTCAATCCGAACAATCAGCCTTCGCTGAGTCTTCCGAGCATGGCAATGTTGGACTCGGGCGTGCCATTGATCTCCGTCAATGTGACAAACATCAATGTGGTGAACATCGAATGGTCTTCAAATTTCCAGACCTGGAACCCGCTGCTCGCTCTCACCAACGACGGCGGGAATCTGTATTTTATGGACCCGGATGCGGTCAATTGTCTGCAGCGTTTTTATCGGGCGGTGGCGCAACCGTGAGGCGTTTGCCGGGCGTCATTGACCTGTTGCGCAGCCTTCCTCTCGCGGTCAAAAACCATCGCCGCCGGGGTTCAGCCCTTTTCTCCGCCCGCCAGAATCGTCTGGAAGTGCGGCGGCTGTTCCTCACGGGCGACAACGCTGATTTCGATCTTCTTGAAACCGGCCTCGTCCAGCCAGCGATGCAAATCGCTTTCGGCAAAACCCGGCCAGCGGTCGCCGTAATGCTCGCGCGCCTTGTCAAAGTTGTGCTTGAGCAAATCGAGAATCAAAATCTGCCCGCCGCTCCTCAAAATTTTATGCGCGCTGCGAATGGCCCGGGCCGGCTCGTCCGCGTGATGCAACGCCTGGCTTAAAATCACCAGGTCCACGCTGCCGGCTTCTATCGGCGGGTTTTGCAAATCGCCCTGCCGGAATTCCAGATTTTTCAGCCCGTTCTTTTTCGCCTTGGCCGCGCCGAACGCGACGATCTTTTCCGAATTGTCCACGGCGATGACCTTCTTGCAGCGGCGCGCCAGCAACTCGCTCAACAAACCTTCGCCCGCGCCAAGGTCGGCCACCACCAATGGCGGCAGGATGCGCAAGAGCAGATGCCCGAACGCCTGCCACGACCGGCCCGGGCCGTAGACGCGGTCGAACCGCCCGGCCACCTGGTTGAAATACACCTGCGCCTGTTCCCGGCGGCGGGCGAGGATGCGCTTGAGATTGATCTGGTCGCCGCCGTGTTCGGGCAGTTCCTTCGCGCCGCGCATGGCGAGCTGGATGAATTCGCCGATTGCACCGTTCGCGGCGTTCAGTTTGTAAAACGTCCGCTTGCCTTCGCGCCGCGATTGCACCAGCGCGCAATCCGCCAACAGGCCCAGATGCGTCGAAATGCGCGACTGGCCCAGCCGCGTGATTTCCTGCAACTCGTTCACTGACAGCTCGTCCCGCTCCAGCAGCGCCACAATGCGCAGCCGCGTCGGGTCGGACAGCGCTCGCAATGATTTCAAGGTCGAGGACATGTTGTTTTTGCGCGCCATTTTTTCCGAAAATTCATTTGACGCGCTTCAATTTAGATATATCATCTTATCCTGATACGTCAATATGACATTTTAAACCATTGATTCATGAGCAAAAACTACATTTTTTCATCGGAGTCCGTCGGCGAAGGCCATCCGGACAAGGTTTGCGACACCATTTCTGACGCCGTCCTGGATACCTGCCTCGCGCAGGACAAATTCAGCCGTGTCGCCTGCGAGTGCTACGCCAAATCCAACATCGTCATCGTCGGCGGCGAAATCACCACGCGCGCGAAACTCGATTTCACCAAAATCGCCCGCGACGCCATCCGCGAAATCGGGTACGTGAACGACGACGACGTGTTCCATGCCGACAAAGTGTTCGTGAACACGATCATCACGCAGCAATCGCCCGACATCGCCCAGGGCGTGGACGCGCGCAAAGCCAAGGGCAAGAAAACTTCCAAGCAGGGCGCCGGCGACCAGGGGCTCATGTTCGGCTACGCCTGCAATGAAACGCCCGAGCTGATGCCCGCGCCCATCATGTTCGCGCATCGCCTCGGCCGTGAATTGACGAAAATCCGAAAGAGCGGCAAAGGTCCGGCATGGCTCCGACCCGACGCCAAATCGCAGGTCTCGGTGGAATATCGCGACGACAAACCCGTTGCCATCACCAACGTCGTCATTTCCACGCAGCATGCGGACAAGATTAACGGTCGCGAAGTCACGCACGCCGAGATCGAAAATTTCTGCATCGAGCACATCGTCAAAAAAGTTCTGCCCAAACGGTTGCTCACGAAGAAAACGGAGTTTCTGATCAACCCAACCGGGCGTTTCGTCGTCGGCGGGCCGCAGGGCGACACCGGCCTGACCGGGCGCAAGATCATTGTGGACAGCTACGGCGGCATGGGCCGTCACGGCGGCGGCGCGTTTTCCGGCAAAGACCCGACGAAGGTGGACCGCAGCGCCGCTTACATGGGCCGCTGGGTCGCCAAGAACATCGTGGCCGCCAAGCTCGCCGCGAAATGCGAAATTCAGTTTGCCTACGCCATCGGTTATCCCGATCCGGTCAGCGTCAGCGTGGACACCTTCGGCACGGCGACGGTTCCGGAGAGCAAAATCATCCGCGCCGTCAACCGCGTGTTCAGCTTCCTGCCCTCGGACATCATTGACCAGCTCAACCTGCGCCGTCCGATTTATTTGAAGACCACCAACTACGGCCACTTCGGAAAGAACGACCCGGCCTTGACGTGGGAAAAGACCGACAAGGTCAACGAACTCAAACGAGCATTGAAGTAACATTCAACATTCAACTCTCAACCAGATCATGGCCACCATCAAACTTTCACCACCCACGCGCCAAGGTTGCCAAGATCAACGGCAACGGCAAGGCCGCGCCCGATTACCAGGTCAGCGACCTCTCGCTCGCCGAGTGGGGACGCAAGACCATCCAGGTTTCCGAGCACGAAATGCCCGGCCTGATGGCCATCCGCAAAAAATACGGCCCCTTGAAGCCGCTCAAGGGCGTGCGCATCACCGGCTCGCTGCACATGACCATCGAGACGGCGATTCTCATTGAGACGCTGGTCGAACTCGGCGCGTCCGTGCGCTGGGCGAGCTGCAACATTTTCTCGACGCAAGACCACGCTGCTGCCGCCGTTGCGGTTGCCGGCACGCCGGTCTTCGCGCACAAGGGCGAAACGCTCGAGGAATATTGGGACTTCACGCTCGCCGCGCTCACGCATCCGGGCAACAAGGGCCCGCAGCTCATTGTGGACGACGGCGGCGACGCCACCTTGCTCATCCACAAGGGTTACGAACTCGAAAACGGCGACAACTGGGTCAACACGCCCAGCGACAACCATGAAGTGGCCGTCATCAAGGCCCTGCTCAAGCGCGTCGCGAAGGAGCGCCCCGGTTTCTGGCACACCGTCGTGAAAGATTGGAAGGGTGTTTCCGAGGAAACCACCACCGGCGTCCATCGCCTGTACCAGATGCTCGAACAGGGCAAGCTGCTCGTGCCCGCCATCAACGTCAACGACTCCGTCACCAAGTCCAAGTTCGACAACCTCTACGGCTGCCGCGAATCGCTCGCCGACGGCATCAAGCGCGCGACCGACGTGATGGTCGCCGGCAAGGCCGCCTGCGTTTGCGGTTACGGCAACGTCGGCAAAGGCTGCTCCCATTCGTTGCGCGGGTTCGGCGCGCGCGTCATCGTCACCGAGATTGACCCCATCAATGCCTTGCAGGCCGCGATGGAAGGGTTTGAAGTCAAGACCGTCGAAGACACGCTCGGCGAGGCGGACATCTACGTCACCACCACCGGCAACTGCGACATCATCACGCTCGAACACATGGCGAAGATGAAAGACCAGGCCATCGTCTGCAACATCGGCCACTTTGACAACGAAATTCAGGTGGACCGGCTGAACACCGCCAAGGGCGTCACCAAGCTGAACATCAAGCCGCAGGTGGACAAATACACCTTTGCCGGCGGCAACAGCATTTACCTGCTCGCCGAAGGCCGGCTGGTGAACCTCGGCTGCGCCACCGGCCATCCGAGCTTCGTGATGAGCAACAGCTTCACCAACCAATGCCTGGCGCAACTGGATTTGTGGAAGAACAAGGACACTGCCAAAATCGGCGTCTATCGTCTGCCCAAGAAGCTGGACGAGGAAGTCGCCCGGCTGCACCTGGAAAAAATCGGCGTGAAGCTCACCAAGCTCACCAAGAAACAGGCCGATTATCTTGGCGTGCCCGTTGAAGGCCCCTACAAGCCGGAGCACTACCGGTATTGAGCGAATTCAAATCTGAAACACGAAAGGCGAACGGGAAGCCGTTCGCCTTTCTGCTTTCAAATCAGATTCCGAACCCAGGTGCTAGTAGCGTAAGGTCGCGTTTGAATCGTTCGGTGAGCACTCGCTGGAACTCAAGACATCGTTCAATATCCTTCCGCTCGAACAACACTTTGCCTCGCTGCTCAATGAGCTCGTTCACTCCTCGCTCATTAAGCGCTTTTAGCGCAGACGACAACGTACGCTCGACTGAGGAGACACGTTCAAGCACGGTCTTTGGCGGTGTGCCGGGAGCGATGCCCCAAAAATGGCCCGCCTCGCGGAAATACTTCGGGCGAGTGGGGTCTTTAAGCCAGTCTCTGAAGACAGGATGTTCGATGATTTGTTTCACAGCCTGCTCTAAGAGCGCGGCGGTTCGGTGCTCCTCTGCTACATTGGCACGATCGGGTTGGTAGGCCCGGCGAGAATTCTTTAACCATTCCGCGACGCCTTCGTCGTGAGTTGTGATCCATCTCGTCACGGAAATCAACGTTCCGAGTTCATGGAAATGAATTTTCTCGTCTCTTTCGATATTCATATTTCTCCTCTTATTTCAGCCAGTTGATTTTGATTTCCTTCTCGACGGATTTGAATTCGGTGTCGGCAGTGACGAGTTCGGCCTTTTTATCTTTCGCCAGCGCGGCGGCGAAGGCGTCGGCCAGCCCCAAACCGTGTTCGTTTTTCAATTGCGCTGCGGATTCGGCCAGGTCGCGGTCCACCGGAACGGCTTCCAGCGGTGTGGTACGTTCAAACTGGCGCGCGGTGTCGAGACCGGCCTTGCCGTGTTTGCGTTCCATCTTGTAAAGCACCTCGGCCCAGTTGACCGCTGAAATGTAAACGGGCCGGTCGGCTTCGGATGCTTTGTGGAACAGGTCGCGCATTTGTTCCATGCCCGGTTGTCCAAAGAACATGGCCAACATGGCCGAGGCGTCCAAGACCGTGGTTTTCATTCGCGGTCTTCCTTTTCCTTTTCGGCGCGGCGCTCCTCCAGAAGCTCCTGCACGACGGATTTTTCGCCCGGCTTCTGCTTGAAGATGCCGCAGAAGGAATCAATGTATTCGCGGGTGACAGGCTGGAAGATGATGCGGTCGCCCTCCTCCACGAAATTGATGCGGGTGCCAGGCTTGATGCCGAACCGGCGGCGGATGCGCGAAGGCACGACCAACTGGCCCTTGGATGTGACGTAGGCGGTATTCATAGCTTTTCTGTCATTCTGTAAAAAGAATGACATAACCAATAAAGTAAGTCAATAAAAAAATGTAAGACTTATTTACAATACCTTGTCTGGCTTAAATCAGTGGTATTAGCCGGGTTATTCGGCCTATTCAGCGGAGAAATTTGGGCAGCAACGAAGCGCTGCCCTCCAATGACTAAATTGAAAGGAGCCGGGCCGCCTCGCTCATGGTCTTGCAGGTGACCATCCGCGGGTGGTGCGGGTAATGGAAAATGGAAAGCAGGTTAAACCCGATGTCTTTCGCCGGATCGGGAATGACGCGAACCACCAGTCCCACGCCGTGCTGATCGCGCAAATCCATCTCCTTGCCAATTTGTGTCGCGCAGGCGGGTTCCATGGATTCCAGCCGACCCAGGTCCACCAGCAAGTGGAAGCCGGGCGGCAAATCGGCCAGCAGCGCCGGCATCTCTTCCAGTCCGCGCTGGAGGTCCTTGGTCCGCACCTTTTGGATATAACCCAGGTAGAGCAGCCGTTTCGATTTGTTCGTCATGGCCAGAAACATGACCGCAACCTAAACCGCTCGGGGTCGAATTTCTACGGAAAATATGTCCATGAAAGAACGCGTTCACACACGCATTGTATATTTGCACGCTTGAACACTTCAACCGCATGGCGGAAGATTTGAAACATGTTTCGCATCGGCATAGATCTCGGCGGCACGAAGATTGAAGGCATTGTTCTGGATGCCAAAGGCAAGGAGCTTTACCGCAAGCGCGTGGCGACGCAGCAGGAAAAGGGTTACACCCACATCTTGAACCGGATCAAAGGGCTGTATGACGAACTGGCTGCCGGCATCCAGGGCGCGCCGCATACGTTTGGCATCGGCACGCCCGGAGCCGTTTCTCCGCGCACCGGTTTTCTGAAAAATTCCAACACGCTCTGCCTGAATGGCCAGCCTTTGAAACCGGAACTCGAACGCATCCTCGGCCGGAAAGTGGAGATGCAAAACGACGCCAACTGTTTCGCGATGGCCGAGGCGTTGTACGGGGCGGGCAAGGGCCGGAAGCTGGTTTTTGGCGTCATCATGGGCACGGGCTGCGGCGGAGGCATTGTTCACAAGGGCGAGGTCATCACCGGTCCGCAAGGCATCGCCGGTGAATGGGGCCACATGTCCATCGCCCCGGACGGCCCATTGTGCTACTGCGGCCAGCGCGGTTGCGTGGAGACGTACATCAGCGGCGGCGGATTGGAGGCGCGCTACGCCGAACAGTTCGGAGCAAAAAAGCCGTTCGAGGAAATCGTACAGGATTATTACGCCGGCAACGCAAAGGCGGTGGAGTTCATGAAAATTTTCTTTCGCCACTTCGGCCGCTCTTTTGGCCAACCTCATTGACGTGCTGGATCCGGACGTGGTGGTGCTCGGCGGTGGCGTTTCAAACTTCGACGCGCTCTACGCGGAAGGCGTTGCGGAAGTGGCGAAATATGTTTTCAGCGACCGTCTCGAAACGCCCATCGTCAAACATCAACTCGGCGATTCCGCCGGCGTCATCGGCGCCGCCTTGATCGGGGTTTGAATCAATAAAACGCAGGACAGGCTTCCAGCCTGTCTCCAACCAATCAGGGTCAGGCAAGATACCCGACCTGCATTTGAAAACGAATGGTTCTCCATGTGTTTTTCAATGTTCACCAAAGTTTTTTCAATTCGGCGAACAGTTGCAGTTTTGTTATTTTACCTTGCATGAGCCGGACCACCCAACGCCCCAAGCCGGTAGTTTTAACACGCCTCCTTCGGCTGCTGTTAGCATCTTGCTTTTCACTTTATCTGGTCATCTGCGTGGTCGTCGCAATTTTTCAACGGCGGCTGCTCTACTTTCCGCCGGTCAATACTTCAGAACAGGTGGAGCAAATGGCCCAATCGGCAAAGCTCGAACGCTGGAAGGATTCCTCCGGTCAAGCCATCGGAATGAAACACCTATCACCCCAACAGCCGGCGGCGGGCCGGGTGTTGGTCGCATATGGCAATGGCAGTTGCGCGACCATCTGTGCCCATTACGCTGACGTTATCCAAGGCATTGCCGCGTTCGACGTGTTCATCGTGGAATATCCCGGTTATGCGGACCGTCCGGGTTCGCCAAGCCAGAAAAGTTTATTTCGCGCCGCTGATGAAGCATTTCAACTGCTCGACACAAACGGACCGGTTTATCTGGTGGGCGAATCACTCGGCACCGGCGTTGCCGCAAATCTGGCCGGAACTCATCCCGATCGAGTTGCCGGGGTGGTCTTGCTCGCGCCGTACAACCGGCTGGCCGATGCCGCACAGTATCATTATCCGATTCTTCCGGTGCATCTGCTGCTCATGGACCGTTTCCCCTCGGAAGATTATCTCCGCAATTATCACGGTCCGGTCGCGGTGCTGGTGGCGGGTCAGGACCAGGTGGTGCCGGAGAAATTTGGCCGCCGTCTCTATGAGGGTTACGCCGGTCCGAAGCGGCTCTGGGAATTTCCCCTGGGGGATCATGGAACGGTCATGTTTCAGCCGCCGAACGTCTGGAAACAAATCATCGCTTTCTGGCAGGCCAATCTGCCGGTTCCAAAGCGTGAATAAATATTGCGCCGCTTTTCTTGTCGAGTTCGACACCCGGCTTCAGCGGGATGAGGTTCCGGCGGCAAAAGCAAAACTGTTTCAAGGGTTTTCTGCCACGACCGGCCCATCCAAATCCGCTTGCTGGCGGCGCGGCTTTGGGTTACGAGAATAGTAATGAAACAAATCGGGCGTATGCTGCCGTGGCTGACGTTGTTCGCCCCGATTTTTGCGTTCGCGCAAATTGATCCGGTCAAGCGCGACCTGATTCAGTTGGGCTACAACCAGGCTTTCGAGGGTCGCGCGCCATATGCCGGCTATGCGTTTTACTATCACAACCAGCCGGATTTTCTGCGCACGAACCTGACGCTGCGGCTGGCGCTGGCGCCGGTGTATCTCGATTCCGAATTCGGCTTTGTCCACGGGCTGGGGCCGAACACGGACTTTGCCATCGGTCTGGCGGGCGGCGGTTTTGCGGACAGCTACAACGAAATTGACGGCGGCAAGTACTATCCCGACCAATCCTTCAACGGTCACGGCGGCGAAATTTCAGCCAGCGTCTATCATTTGTTCAATCCCGGCGACCTGATTCCGTTGAATTTGATTCTGCGCGGCACGGCGCACTATTCCACTTTTGCCAGCGACGACGGCACGGCGCCCACGTTCCAAGTCCCGGCGAATCGCGGCGAGTTTAACGTGCGCACCGGTCTGCGCTGGGGCGGCATCGAGCCGACGCTGTTTCCGGCGCTCGCGATGGAATTGTCCATCTGGTATGAAGGGCAGTTCCGCAACAACTCCGGTCCATACGGCTTTCTTCTTCCCGACGGTAGCTATGATCGCTCGGTCGAAGCGCATTCACATTTATTTTGGGCGGAAGCGGCGCTGTCCTACACACTGCCCAAGAGCCAGCAGAATTTTTACGTGCGCCTGATGGCCGGCACGAGCATTGACGCCGACCGTTTCAGCGCCTACCGGCTCGGCGGGTATCTGCCGCTGGTGTCGGAATTCCCGCTGTCGCTGCCAGGTTATTATTTTCAGGAGATCAGCGCCCGCCAATTTGTGTTGTTCAACGCGAACTACCTGTTGCCGCTCGACCGGAGCCAGCGGTGGAACCTGGATGCCAACGCATCCACGGCCGTTGTGGATTATCTGCCCGGCACGGGGCAGCCCGGCAATTCGCTCACCGGCGTTGGCGGCGGCATTTTCTATCGCGCGCCATCCGACCGTTTCAAAATCATGCTCGACTACGCCTACGGCGTGAATGCCGTGCGGTCGCACGGAAGCGGCGCCAACAGCGTCGGCATCCTTCTGCAATGGGATTTGGGGCCAACGCATCGCGAAGGATTCGCCCCGGCACATCCGAACCGCTGGCGTGGCTGGCAATGGTTTTTTCCCGACTAAAAATACACGGCGTGCTTCCGCGTTTTCGCGCCCGGACTTCGATTCAACTTGCAAAAAAGGCCGTCACTTGGTTTACTATGGAGACGGATGCGCATATGGTGGAATTGGCAGACACGCTACTTTGAGGTGGTAGTGCCGAAAGGTGTGCAGGTTCAAGTCCTGCTATGCGCACCATTCCACCACTCGACGAGTTGTCGAGTAGGTGTGACCACGGTTTGACGCAAGATCCGGTAAAACCAGTCAGCTTTAACGCGGGGCTTGATCCGACACGCAAGTCGGATTGGAGGCGGGTGTGGTTCAGTGGTAGAATGCGGGCTTCCCAAGCCTGAGATGAGGGTTCGATTCCCTTCACCCGCTCCACCATCCGACTCGACGAGTTGTTGAGGAGGTATAACCACGGTTTGACGCAAGAACCACGGGCTTTTTTGCAGTCGAGGACTAGGTTCGAGCCGAACACTTGTTGGGCTAGAACCTTTTTCTCCTGTGGAGAACCTTCAACAGCGATTTTACCCGCGTTTCTAGCGGTCAGAATCCAATTTTGGAACGGTTCGAGCCAATTGGCTCGGCCTGCCGAAAGCGCGGTGCTTTGCTCCTCCAAAGTTTTCTTCTGGCTCATTCCTTTGGCCTTCTCCGCGACGTAAGTTTCGCGGTCAATAATTCCGTCCAAAAATGAGTCCAGAAGTTTTTGGAGGCGGAGATTGATCTTTTCAATCTCCCCGCGCTTTTCGGCAATCACCCGCGCTGCGGATTGGGCGGACTGCGTTTTCTCGTCCTTAACCCGTTTTAGCATTTCATCCGCCCATTCCGCCCGTAGCGAAAATGGCTTTAACAAGGCCGTAATCTCTGCATCAAGGCCTTCTTCGCGAATATAGGGCTGTTCACACCGGGTTATGCCGCGTCGGATATTATGCCGCGTGGCCAAAACTGGAATGGCTTTTTAAGGGGGTTTCCGGCCGGTTGGAACAAATGTGTTCGGCATAATCACAGACTTTCCAAGAAGGCGAGTAATTGATCGGTAGGACGATAGCGCTTGGGCGGCAAATTGGACTTGTTGGCGCAGGCCAGTGCCTTTTCTTTTATCGACATATCGGCATGGAGATACATTTGAGTAGTTTCGATGGACTCGTGTCCCAACCACAGGGCGATCACTGTAATATCCACGCCACGGCGGAGTAGATTCATGGCGGTCGTATGACGCAGCGTGTGCGGTGTCACTTTTTTCCCCTCAAGGGACGGACACGTTTTTGCGGCAGTTTTGACGTGGCGAGTCACCAATCGCTGAAGCGCGTCTGAACTCATCGGTTTGCCTGTTGCGGTTGGAAAGACTGGCGTGGTCGGATCTGGCGATTGTTCCGCCATCCACGCGGACAGGTGCGCGGTCACGTCGGATCGCAAGGGAGTGCATCGTGCTTTGCGCCCCTTGCCAAGACAACGCACATGCGCTCCCGTGCCCAACTGAACATGTTGCCGTCGCATTTGCGTCAGCTCCGAGTTCCTTAGTCCTGTCTGAACCGCGAGTTGAAGTAATACTTGGTCGCGTCGGCCCAACCACGTCGTGAGATCCGGTGCCTTCAATAACGCTTCGGTTTCCTCGCTGGTTAGGAACTCGACCGGTCCGCGTTCATAGCGTTTGAAGGGTATGGCCAACACCCGTTGGCAATGTTCCGCCAAGGCCGGATCATTGAGGCAAACCTGCGTGAAAAAAGCATGGATTGCGCTCAGACGATTATTGCGACTACGAACACTATTTCGGCGTTCCTGCTCAAGATGTTTGAGGAATGAACCCACCAGCTTGACATCCAGATCCTCGACGTTCAGCGCGCTGGCCGGACGCCGACAGATCTTGGAGGCAAATTTCAGCAAGAGGCGGAAAGTATCCCTATAACTAGACACAGTGTGAGGGCTGGCGCTTAGTTGCCCGACCAGCCGATCGGTAAAGAACCGCTGCAAATGGCCGGCCAAACTAGGAGCTTTCATCGGCTACCTCCAGAGCCTGATTTGAACTGGAACTCGGTTGCCAATGCCAGCAGTTCAGGCACGGCTTGGATATACCAATAGGTGCAGCCCACTGACGAGTGTCCCAAATAAGTAGCCAGCTTCGGTAGCTGATTCGCTACATTCTCTCCGGCACGATACCATTCCACCAAGCGCTTGGTGGCGAAGGTGTGGCGCAAGTCTTGGAGCCGCGGGCCTCGTCCGCACCGGTGGCCGGGGATTTTTGCGCGCAGGCCGCAACTCCTTGAGATTTTGCAGAACCACCGCCGGACAGCGCCGGCAGCCAAAGTGGCACCCCGATCAGAGAGAAAGAAGTGGGCATCATCGGGACTGCGAAAAATTGAATCGCGCTGGCAGGCGTAACGCGCCAACGCCATGCTGGTTGAGGTATGGATCGGAACCTGTCGGGATTTGCCGAACTTCGATTCCCGAATGAACAATATGCCTGTGTGCAGGTCCACATCCTTTCTTTGCAAAGCGAAGGCTTCACCCGGACGCATGCCCGTCGCCGCCAGCAAACCTATGATGGTCTCCAAATTCAGCGCTTTCATCCCTTTGGCCGAGCGTAGCTTTGAGGCTGCAATCATCAGAGTGGCGATTTGCTCGTCGCTATAAATGTGGGGTGCATTGCGGCGGTGGCGGACAGCCAATAATCTTGGCGGTGGGACTTGGTGCCGCGGTTCGATGGCATGGACCCAGCGGGCAAACGGACGCACCATGGAAAGTTTTCGCGCCCAAGTGGCGCGCTGCACCTTTTTGGATTGCTGCGACCATTCCAGAGCCAGCGCCGTTGTGATATAGGCCGAACGCTTTCGCGCCAGGAACTTGATAAATTGAAGCAAGGTTTGAGCGGGTTCCTTGAGCCGAGTGCCCAGCGCCCGCCGGGCGGCGACATACTGGGTCAGATGGCGCTGTAAAGTTTTCATTGGACACCTCCCTGCACCGGCCAAGGGCGAACAACTTCGTTGAGCGATCTAAAGTCGATCTTGGCATAAATCTCGGTGCTACTATAGGAGCGGTGGCGAAGAACTTCCGCAATGTCCGGCAGCTTGGCTCCTTGTTGGAGCATTCGGCTGGCGAGCGTATGCCGGAAAAGGTGAGCGGCGATATGTTTCGGACGTTCAATCCCGGCACACAACAAGCAACGCCGCACAATATGGCCGATGCTCGCCGGTCCGGTGAGCGGCACGCGTGGGGCATGCGCGCGCAAGAACACTCGTGGCGTTGACCGAAGGCCACGATCCAAACGCAAATACCGCGCAATGGCGGTGCCGGTTTCATGGGGCAGTGGTAAAAAATCATGCCGGGATCCCTTTCCTCGGATCAGGATCTCACCGGTTCGCCAATGAACGTCATTTAATTGAAGCGCTATGACTTCACCGGCTCGCAGTCCAAGTTTAGCCAGCAATAATAGGATGGCATAGTCGCGGCGTCCCGTGGCCGTTTTCCGATCTGGCACCGCCAGCACACGGTCCACTTCCGCCGGCGTGAGTTTTTTTGGCACCGTCGTTTGACTCCATTTGCGTACGCTGGGAATGGCCGCTGTCAGATCGTCACCAATCTCGCCTCGCACATGGAGGAAGCGTAGAAAAGAGCGCAGGCTGACAGCCAGCAACCGCACATACTCACTGGACCGATTTCGGGCGTGCACTAAAAGAAAGCTGCGAACGAGCGTGGCATCCAATTGATGAAAGGCAGCCGGGCCATGCTTGCGCTCTAAATATTTGAGGAGGTTTGCCGCCACCGGCAAATAGACCCGTAGTGACAGGTTGGCCAGGCCTTTCTCATGGCGGAGGAAATCAGCGTAGTTTTGTTCCAATCGCCAACTGGCCGTATTCGGAACGGTTGGGCATGGCGTTCGAATCATACCGTGAAGCCGCAGATGTTTCAAAAAACCGAACAAGGCCGTGGAGGCGAGGGAACGATGGGCCACTGTCAGTTGACACGCTTTAGTCATGAATGCCTTCACCTCGGATTCGTCGGGGTCAGCGCCGGCATTCTTACGTCGCCGACGCCAGCATATAAACTTTCGCAGTGCGGCGCGTTTGGTGCAGAGCGTATTATCCGGGTAGCCGGCCTTTTTCAGATCAGCGAGGAACGGATCAACTTGAGATGCGATGATGTCACTTTTTGGAGGAGGATTTGAGGCGTTGTTTTTGGTGTTCATTTGGTGGTCTCTTTTCTAGGCGTCATTTGCCTAAACAGAGACCACCCAAACTATGCCGCGCCCGCAATCTTTGAATCAGTGGCCCGTCGAGGAAATATCGAAGTTCTTTTTGGCCACGCGGCATAATATCCGACGCGGCATAACTTGGTTAATGCCGCGCGCGGCATTAATCAAGTTGTTGCACGACTCTTTTTAGTGCAACGATAATAGGTGTGACCTTTCTGAATCTCGGCGGTGATGGCACCGCCACAAGTCGAACAACGTAGAAGGCCGAGAAACACCTTTGGTTCCGTCTTCCTCTCTGACGGCGAATAGCGCCACCGGCCAAAGAGAACGGCTTGTGCCCGGTCGAACAAATCTTTGGAAATGATGGCCTCGTGCTTCCCTTCATACACCTCGCCGGCGTAACAGAAGTGGCCGTAGTGAACGGGATTCTTAAGCATGTCGGAAACAAAGGTGCGCCCGACAAGTTTCCCATTTTTCGTGCGCACTCCTCTTTCCGATAGGAAATGGCGCAGATTGTCCAGCGTCACCTCCCCGGTTGCGTATCGCTCAAAAACTTGTTTGACGAGCAACGCCCGTTCACGGTCAACAACGATGCGCTTGGTGCGGTAATCGTTAAGATAGCCAAACGGAGCACGTGCCGGGATATTCGCCGCGCCTGATTTTTTCGCGAAGGCCGCGCTTGGTATTTTCCGAAAGCGAGTCAACGTAGTATTTGCTCTGCCCAAACATGATGTTGAGCATGAACTTCCCCTGCGGATCGGTTTCAAAACGGAGGGTCGGGAATTTGAGCGTTTTAAGTTTTTCAGTATCGAGAAGATAAATGATGCGTCCGCCGTCAACGCTGTTGCGGGCAAGGCGGTCGGGGTGCCACGCGAGAATTCCGTCCGCTTCGCCCGCCTCAATGCGGGTAAGCATATCGTTGAAAATCGGCCTGCCGGGAATCTTTGCGGACTGTTTTTCGATCAATTCAGCGGTGATGCCAAGCCGTTCCCGTTCGGCGAATTCGCGCAATTCGTTAATCTGCGCATCAATGGACAAGACCTGCTTGTCCTCAACATCGGTGGATTTGCGAGCGTAAAGGAAATACTTTGATGTGGCATTCATACGTTTATTTTACATGGTTATACTTGCTCGTGCAAGTATAGGCCTAAAGATAAATAGCTATTTTTCTCCATAATACTTCGCCCAGCGTGCTTCAACGGCGAGCTTGGCGATGCGGGAACGATCTGCTGCTGACAATTTTTTCGCGCGAGCCTTGCCGCCTTTTGAAGCGCCCAACTTTGAAAGCGCGACCGCTGCCGGATTTTTGCGTAAGCGTTTAGGCATGAGCCATGATTGCTATTTCTGAAAATCGTGGAAAGAAATTTCCACTCGTATGTTCCAGTGTATCACTAAATCGTCTGCTGATTAAATCGCAACTCGTCTGTCCTCGACTGCAAAAAAGCCCGTGGTTCTTGCGTCAAACCGTGGTTATACCTCCTCGACAACTCGTCGAGTCGGATGGTGGAGCATGTCTTTGACTGCGCTCGAACCTTTTTTCAAGGACAGACCGTTACTCCAGCGGCTGGAGGTCATGGGAGTTGAACCTCTTTAGGGTATCCCCACACCCTTCCCCACATGGGGAGGGGCGCTGATTTGAATCCGTCCTTTGTCTGTAATGGTTTTATCGCTGTTTGCGATTTTGTTCCACCCCCGACTTCGGTCGGTTTTGCCGCTCACGCGGCTGTCGGGCTGCGCGCGGCCAAGAGGCCGTGCTCGCCCAAAACCTCCCTCATCGCTCACGCGAACAACGGGTACACACGCGGACGGGTTCGGATTTTTTGTGAAAAAAATTCTCTCTCGCTGTGAAGCGGAAAAAAATAAATTCAGGTTACTTCACGTCCAGAACGAGATTATATTTTTTCACATTGGAATACCGACCATTGATTTCCTTGCCGTAAACCAATTCGGTTTCAAGGCGATACGGGCGATAGTCGCCCGGCTTCCCATTCCAGTGCACCCCGCCTTTGACTGTAATGATGATGATGTTTTTAGGCAGAACATCTGTGAATGATCCTCCCCTGAAGCCTTCAGGGTATTGAGACACGGCTTCAATGCCGTGAATTTCATTTATTTCAAATTCCTCACCCCGACCATTACTCAAAACCAAATTTCTATTACCAAACGTGCTAGTTTGGTTCAACGCCACGCCATATGTGTCCGATTCGCTCGCGTTGGTGATAATGATGGAAAACGTCACCCAACTGAATGATGGGCCGTAGGCATAGGGAACCAATTTGAGCAATTCGATTCTGGCCTCCAAATCGCCGAACGGCTTCGGCGGGGGAGATGCCAATGATTGGCTTGCGCCGGTTATGTCTTCCGGTTTGGCGGGTTTGGCCGCAAGCTGTTGAACGGTGCTGTCCGTCACGAATTCAGCCCTCGCCGCTCCGACGATTTCGGCGGTATCGGTGGTGATGATTTTGGCGTTAAGGCTGGTATTGGGGCCTTTGGGAATGATGGTTCCCAAAATCAACGCATCCACTCCAGAGAACATGCCAAGTTTTTTGGCGTTCTCCGGGTCAACGAGGCCGGTCGCGGTCAATTTGTGCTCGGCCAGGATGCTTTTCAGATTCGCGCGATCCAAAACAGAAAAATCCCGCTTACCCATTACCAGGTTCACCGTCAATTGCTCGGCGATGTATTTGCCAAGCTCGCTGGAGCCGCCCTGTAAGTCGGTGAAATCCAGCACCGCGACCTTTTTCTTGCCTTGGCCATTGATTTGGGTTGCCAGCTTTCCTGCCAGATCGGAAAGCTCTTTGTCTATGTCTTGGACTTGGGCGTGCGCATGGCCGCACAAAAAAACGCACAGGACGGCGGTAATGATGCGTTGAGGGCTCATATCAGTGATTTTGAAGGGTTAACGACATATTGGTATCGGCGGCGATTTGTTTGATAAGGCGTTCTTCGGCGGTTTGCCGCGCAACTTCCTTGGTGAAGCCCGGCCCATTCGCCGTGAACGTCCAGGTCTTGCCGTCGCCCTGACGGGAAACAGGTATGACCGCCACCTTCAACTGCATGGTGGCGGTGATGACGTTTTCGAGCGCTGAGTTTTGCGCATATTGAACGTTCTGTTGTGCGAGCACGATTCCATCCAGGGATTTCGCAAGTTCCAGCTTGTTAAGAATTTCGCCGGAACCATTGAAGGCTTCTTGGAACAAGCCGTCGGAGACGAATTCCGGTTTGAAAAACGAGGAAAGTATTCGGACGGATTCACGCTGGAACCAGCTTTCAAGTGCGGTGGTGACAGCGCGGTTCAAGGTTCCATTTTCAGACGCAACCGCTACGGCAATCGGTTTGCTTCCCGTCATTCGGCTAAAGCCGGTATTCACATATCGAGCCAAGTATTGCGCATGTGCGGCTGCGGCGTCTTGCGCTGCTTTCCGTGCCGCCGCTTCGTTCTCCATCGCCTGCCGCTGTCGCGCAACCGTCACCGTCTTTTGTTGCTCCCTGACGCTTTGCGCGCTGTATATGAAAATGGCAATCACTGCCATCACACAGATGAACACCGTCACACGTTTAGGGTTTATTCCACTCATGCCCGATCCCGAAATTGTTGCACCAAGTTTGCAAGAATCGGCTGCCGGCTCAAGCAAAAGTCGTCCGGCGGCAAGACGGCGGAAAATCGGCATGATATAATCTTGCGCACATGGTTTTCACGCCGTGTTTCCAGTCGAGCCTTTATTACCTTGGTGGCTCGTAAAGAAACGCATGTCGCCAATAGATACTCCCGCCGAACTCAAGGCCCGGCGAGAGTATTCTTATTGTGGAGTAGAGGCTCGATTGGAAATATGGATCACTGGCATATTGTTTTAGGGGTTCGTGAAGAATGGGGGCGGGAAAACCCCTTTGTTTTGTCCCCGCGCGACCGGCGGCATCACCTGTACGCCGTTGGGAAAAGCGGCACGGGTAAGACGACCCTGCTCCGCAATTTGATTCTTCAAGACATTGCCGCCGGTCACGGTGTCGGCGTCATAGACCCGCACGGCGACCTGGCGAATGACATTCTCGACCACATTCCCCGTCACCGCATTGAGGACGTGGCATATTTCAATCCCGCCGACATGGACTTTCCGGTCGGGTTCAATCTGCTTGGCTCCACCCCGCCCGAAGAACGGCATTTGGTCGCCTCCGGCATCGTGAGCGCATTCAAAGCCATCTGGCCGGACTTTTGGGGGCCGCGTTTGGAATACATCCTGTACGCCGCCGTCGCCGCCCTCCTGGACTGCGACAACGTGAGCCTGCTCGGTGTCCAGCGGATGCTTTCCGATGGCCGGTATCGGGCGTGGGTGGTTCGGCAGGTCAAAGACCCGATGGTGCGGTCGTTCTGGGTGAACGAATTTGAAAACTATGACAAAAAGTTCCTGCACGACGCGGTTGGCCGGGTGGTGGATGACGCCACAATCAGCGAAGACAACCCGCGCTACCGCTTCCCTGGGAAACGCGAGCGGGACGGCAAGCTCTACGAATTCCGAAAGACGTTGTTTTTATACAACGGTTTTCGGGTCAAAGCGCCGGTTGACGATCTGATTGTTGTTGAGGGGTTCGTCTCGGTGTGGTGGTTGTATCAAAACGGACTGACAAACGTGGTGGGAACGATGGGGTCGGACTGCTCGGAAAAGCAGGCTGAAATTATCGTGTCATTGGTCAAGCCAAACGGTCGGGTGTGGATTACGCCGGATGGCGACAAGGCGGGTGAACGGCACGCTCAAACGCTCTTGTCCCTCATTTCGCCGCATCGTTTCGTGCGGTGGGTGAAAATGGCCGATGACAAACAGCCGACGGATTTGTCGGCAGAACAACTAAAAACACGCTTCACGTTTTGAAGCACACGCGACCTCGCAGGAGGTCGCTTTTTATAGCCTCGATTCATCAATGATTGGACAATCTATTTCCGCGTCAACATTTCCGTGGCCAGTGTCAACGGTTGTCCAAAGCGACACAAGCGGCATCAGCCAGTCGGAAGAGGTAAAACGGTCTCCCGCATAATAACAAAGCTGCGCCTTCCAGACCGTTAGGCTTTTAACATTCTGCCAGTCAATAACGCCGAGATTATCAGGGATCGGACATTGAACGGCGTTGCCTTCGCGTATCCGTTTAATAATCGTTCTCGTCGTGGCCGCTGGATAGGATTTGTAGCGTTCCAAGCTCCTCCATGAGAGGTCAATTTTGACAGGCTTGCCCTGCTCTCCAAATTCGACCTGGCCGTCACCGCCGGTGCCGGCTCCTAAAAAAGCTCCTCCATCTACAGAACGCCGAAAGCCAACTGCACGGAATGTGATATTGGTAATGGAAGAATGGTTGATATAATACTTTGTCAAGGGTTCCCAAAAATGGAAATTTGGAACGCCGTTTGTGGTTTTTTCTATTTCCGAGAGATCAATGCGGAGCATCGAGAGAAAGTTGGTTGTAAGCTCTGGCATCTGGCTCATCTTCGGCACGTCTTTTGCTAAATTGGTCGGGCCATATTGAATCACGGTCATATAAAAAATGCTCCCGTGAGACGAGGAAATCTCCAGTTGCTTGGATGGAAATTGATCGGCGTTTTTATAGACCACTTCATCGGCGTTGGAAATTTTTCTATCGCTCTCCGTGAATCCGCACAGGACCGTTAAGTTTGAAATGGCTTCTGAAGGAAGTTTTCTCGGCAAGAGACGATAGATCCAGACTTTGCGCGGAAGCGTGTTTGTGGGTGCCTCCCAGCGCACATCAAGATTTGTGCGCTGGAACACATCGCCAAGATTCTTCAGCGACAGGCTTTGTGAAAAGCCTGTAGTCCAAAACATCTGGAGCAAAACGAAGAAAATTGCTTTGTTGCTCACGGATCTAAGGCCAGACTTGGGTGCTTTCATAGGTCCAGCTTCCTTGCGGCGGGGTGTAATGGTTAGTTTGCACGTAATCATTCATACAGGCCGCATCGCCAGCAACTGCAAATTTCACCGTGTTGGCATAATTGTGTCCGCTGTATGCGTCACGAGCGGCTTGGTACCACGAGGCTCGCAACGTCAGCGGGCTGAAACTTCCTCTGCCAAAGTTCATATACATCGCCCAATACTGCAATATGACCGAACTGGAGGAATTGACCGAATCCGTTCCCAAAAGCAAGTGCAGGTTGCCATTGTAAGGATAGACGCCGATGTTGTTTTGCATATCATCCCAATTAAAATCTTGGAGACTGTTGCAGGCCAGAATGGCGAACCATTTAAGCCCGTTTGACCCGCTTCCGCCCAAATTCATTTCAGACAGCCGCAGGTATTGGCCGCTGCTTCCGGAAGTAATCGGATAATACATTTGGAGGCAGCCACTTGCCGCATAGTCAAGGCCATTCCCGTAAGTACCATGACACATCAACACTCCTAAATCCACTTGATTGAACGGCGTTCCGCTGCCCCGCATATCATTAATGTTCAATTGAGCATCCGCCTTACGAATTCTGCTTCTCCACCCCAAAAGTTGCATTTTATCAATGAAGTTATTTGCTTGGGCAGTAAATTGCGGCAATGGCGCATAGTGCAGGGAACTGTTCCCCGAGTAATTTTCCATAGGAATATGCAGACCGATGCCTAACCCATTATCAAGCGGCCCGACATTGATGCCGTTTGTTCCATTCGCAGAATAGGTGTCATAGGCGATTCCAAATAAGCCGGCGATTCCCACTATTGGATCAGTCGGCGGGCGCCCTGGTGCGGGCGGCGCAGATTGAGAGGATGCTGACGAGCCGCCGCCGGTATAGTCCGCGGACATTTCACTGCCGCTGTCCATAGCGGCAAAGGATGCGGCAGGCGAAGAAGCCCGCCTTAGAGGCTGAATTTCCGCCGCCGAAGCTTCAAAGATTGTTAAACCATCTGTGTTAAATCCCGGAGGATAAATAACAAACGGCACGGCAGCACCCGAACCATCTGCTGGCATGGCCCACAATTCCATGGAGTCGGCAATTATGCCGGTTGACGCAGACGAAGGCGGTCCTCCACTTCCACTGTCCGAATCGTCGTTGCTGCCTGCATTTTGGTAAGCCTGTCCGTTGGTCTGCGCTGAGATGTAGTAATAATAGATTCCATGTGGGATATTGGTGTCGCCGGTGCCGGGGCCGTTCCAATTGAACAGCATCGAGCTTCCACTGCCCGTCACCGTGCGAACCGCGTTGCTGTACACGTCCCGGATGGCGAGCGTCCAATTGCAGTTGGCCGCAAAGACGGCACTCACCTGCTGGGTCTGCCCCGATGACGGATCGAACGACGGCTGCGAGAAGGAAATCCGGGTCACGAGATTGCTAAAAAGCACCGGAACAAAAGGAGAAACTGCGTGGCCGGAAGCAATCGGTGGAGAATTTACCGCATCTCCATAGCCCGATTCACACTCGGCGGTTGCAAACAAAGTATGTGTTCCATTCCCCCATTCGCAGGTATTGATGCTGTAAGTATCCACCTCATAATTCGTCGAACCGTTAACGTAATTGGTGCTGCTATCCGTCATCCGCATTTCCTGACCGTCCACATAAAGTTTTGTTCCTGAAAGAACGGGCTGAGTGGTCCTGGCAACAACGGCAATGGTCAATTCTCCCGAAACGGCGGCACCATTTGTCGGGGCAGTAATGGAAACATTTGGCTCATTTGATGTCGTGTCCGCCCCCTTATCCAAAATCCGGTAGAACCGCATCGGCATATTTTTCGGATGAAGAATTGCCGGAACCAGATTGTAGTTGCCTGTGTCGAGCCAGAAAGTATTCGTGCCTTGGGACGGGTAATCGTCGTAAAGAGTTTGCCAGGCAGTGCTGCCGTTGGCGTTTGTCGCAAGCGCATTGGCGTATTGGATTTGATAAACTTCGCGGTTGGTGCTCGTCCAAGTCAAACGAATAGCTCGCTCGTCCGTCTGTGCAACTGCTCTGAATTGCAGATTGGATTGGCAAAAGCCTTGTGAGATTGAGATCAGAGAAGATACGGAAACCAACAATACATATTTTGCCCGGTTCATTATTCCTTTCTTGCGTTGCCCCATATCCCAGAAGCCCCGCTGTGGATTTGATTTAGTCGCTTGCTCCGACTGAGAGTTCTAATTCTTTTGCCGGTGTTTGCAACCCATTTTATATAATACTTTCTTTCCCGCTCGTGACCGCCATGTGCCGCCGAATTTCTCGAAAAGAGGATTCCTCAAATATATGGCCCCCCCCTCTGCGTTTTGCAATCACAAAAGACGTTGTGCTCCAATGGGATATGCAAAATGACGCCTTGAATTCAGGGGGTTTTAGCCGTTGGCACGGTAAAACCAGCTAAACCTTGTCAGGGATGTCTGACTTGGCGTCCACAAGGAGATTGCGCGGGATGCGGACGACGCGTTCGTCCGGCCCGCATCCGGCCGTGGGCGGCAGTTTCGCTCTGGCGACATCCGTGATGTCTATGCCGATCACGGCGAAGTCGCCGTTGGCCAGTTCCCAAATGTCGGGACAATTACAGAGCGCAATCGTCTGTCTGCCATTCGCGTGCGGATCGGGGCCGATTCTGCGAAGAAATTTAGGGTTTGTGTTCATTGCATGAGAACAATCGGACAAATGCCGAAATAATGCAAGAACAAAATACAGTGCATATACGGTAGTCCGTATATGCGGTTTCGGGTTCTTTTACAGAGTGGCAAAAATTCCAAAATATCGAAAAGTCCTGGGCGAAAACATCCGAACGCATCGCCGGAGCATGAAATGGAGCCAGGAGAAATTGGCTGAAAAATCCGATCTTCACCACAATTACATCGGCGACATTGAGCGCGGTGAGGAAAACGTCTCCGTGGATGCGCTCATGAGAATTGCTTCGGCCTTGAAAGTCCATTTGGCCGACTTGGTGTGCGGTGTCTGAATCCTGCGTTGGTGCCTGGTTGTCTGGCAACGTCCGGTTCGGGTATAATACCGGGATGGAAGCATCACAATGGATTGCGGAGCATTGGTTTGATTTGCTTCAAAGCGTCGGCATTGTTGGCGGGTTTCTGTTCACCGCGCACGCCCTTCGCAAGGACGAACAAGCGCGGACGGTCAGCAACACGATAGCTATAAACGAACAATACAGCCGAATCTGGCATGAGTTCTACGAACGCCCGGCATTGGCACGCATCCTGAAAAAGGACGCGGATTTGAAAAGACAGCCCGTATCCAATGAGGAGGCATTGTTCGTCAAGACGCTGATCCTGCACTTGGACACCGTGCGCCGGACAATGACGGCAGGAATTTTCGCAGACATTCAAGGATTGCAAAAAGACATCCGTGATTTTTTCACGCTGCCGATTCCGAAATCCGTGTGGGAAAAATTAAAGCCGTTTCAGGATGGGGATTTCGTCAAATTTGTCGAAACCGCGCTGAAATAACTGTTACGCCTCGGCGTCATCCGCAAGGATGCGCCACTTCAGCACTCTTTGCTCCACGAAAAGTTCGCGAGCTGTCTGGCGCTGGTATCCCCATTTCTTGGGCTGTTTCTCCGAGGCGAATGGCGTTCCCTCGGTCGCCGCGCGGTAGTCGAGGGGGCGAATCCAAATCGCGCCGGTCGGGTTATGGGTCACTTCCTCAAGCGTGGAAAGATATACCATCGTCAATATGGGCGGGGTGTTTTGAAGCAACCGTATGGCGGTATTGTTCCGGCGCTCCGCGTTTTTGAACACCATGAGCACTCGAAACGGGAATTTTTTGAAATCGTCGCTGGTTGCGCCGTTGCGGACGGCAAAGCCGCCGCGCCGGTAATATGTCTCCCCAATCGCCCCGTGCATGGCGCAACAAGGCAGTGCCAATTTCGTGAAGCGAAAGCGTCTGCGAAACGCTTTGCGTCATCACAATCCGTCCAAGCGAGAACTCCGGCAGTGGTGCGGTGTAGCAGTTGGTCATGGTGGTTAAGTTGGCTGATAATGAAGCCGTGCGACTAATCGGCCTCCATTTCCGCCCCGTAACCTCGGCGGCGGCTCTTGCCCTTGCGAATCACCGTAGCCCCTTTCTGGCCTGCGGTAATCCCATTGCGGTAACTCTCCAGAACCTTCTCGGAAACCCAGCGAACGATGGACACGGTGTCCTCGCCTGCATTGAGCTTTCCCGCAAGCTCTGACTCGAACTGTTCGATGTATGACGACATGGAAGTTTGAAGTTGGCTGATAATGCTCGACCTTTGTGCGTGGCGGCCCTCGTGAGCCGTCCCGCACTCTTGACGCACCGTCCGCAGTCAAGGCTTACCCTTGACCGGACGGTATAATGGAAAGAGGGCGGCGGCGAACGATGCGACGGCGGGGGGAAATATCCCGTGCATACGGCAAAGCCGGATTCCAAGAGCCGCGAAGCGGCGCGCGAACGTCTGCGTTGCGTCAAAACTGTGCTTTATTTCGGAACGAAATCCGTTACGATCTTTTCATCGCTGGCATGTAGAGACGGCGCAGCGGACACGCCAGGATGACGGGTTGCCAACGTCCCCCAAATGCCTGTCATCCCCTTCTGAGCGCAGCGGTGGCCTGCGTTTTGTCCGCAGCCACCAATACTGAATTTGTTCCATAACCCGTTCCAAACAAGCTCGGGCTCTGACCCAAGCCATATTCAGATTCACATATATTTGATTTGTTGACACCCACGACAGAAAATGCTGGCAGGAGTGGGTAAGGAACAAAGTTTAATAAAAATATAAAGTTCCCCCGAAAAGAAGGGTGAACAGAGGGATACTGCGATAAACGTATTATGAATATGGAAAATATTTTGGTTCTGATAATCGTGCTGACAATCATTTATCGAAATGGTTATCGAGCCAATGGATGATTAAACCCGTGAGCGGGTCTTTGCGAGCGGATGCGGCATTCCTTGGAGCAAAGCGGAAAGAGTAATGGCGTATCGGCTCGCCCGCTCATTCTTCAAGCCAATGTCTTGCGACGTTTTTAAGCCGAAAGGGGCTTGCCCCGGCAGGCGTAAAACTCGCAAGTCTTTGGCGTCCCCGCGAAGCGAAACCGGCGCAAATTTGCCGCTAAACCTCAGGCCATTTGAATCTGGAAATCTCACCCGCTTTTGGCCTGTCCTCGCCCCAAAAGGCGATGGAACGCAACCCCCTTTCAATCTCCTCGGGAGTCAATTCTCTGCCTGATGAAATGCACCACAAGCCCCCTGTCATAGGGTCTTGAATTTTATACCGAAACCGGTTCTTTGGTTTGGTTTTCTGTTCTGGAATGATCGCGCGTTGCATCTGACGGGCCAATCCTCTAGCCGCGCCGGGCCTGTGACGCAAGAACTAACGCGCGATTCCAATGGTGTCGAAAACCCGTCCGGGCGGATCAGTCGAGCGGGGGCGGGTTTCTGAATACCTGGAGGAAAGCCCGCGCCGGCTCGCCCGCCCGCTTCCGCCAAAGTCTTGGGATGTTTCAAGACGGAGGGGGTGTCCAGCCGAAAGGGGTTCGGGGAATGAGGCTGGCATCCCCGACAGTCGCCGAAAGCTCTCAAGTCTTTGGCGGATACCCGTTGAACTCGTTCAAACCCGTCTTCAGGCAAGGGCGCGTTCACGCTCCCGCGCCAACTCGTAAACCCGTCCTGAATTGTGTTAAACTGGTATCAAGGACGCATGTCCTTTAACGGTATAAACCCGTCCGCGTGTGTACCCGTTGTTCGCGTGAGCGATGAGGGAGGTTTTGGGCGAGCACGGCCTCTTGGCCGCGCGCAGCCCGACAGCCGCGTGAGCGGCAAAACCGACCGAAGTCGGGGGTGGAACAAAATCGCAAACAGCGATAAAACCATTACAGACAAAGGACGGATTCAAATCAGCGCCCCTCCCCATGTGGGGAAGGGTGTGGGGATACCCTAAAGAGGTTCAACTCCCATGACCTCCAGCCGCTGGAGTAACGGTCTGTCCTTGAAAAAAGGTTCGAGCGCAGTCAAAGACATGCTCCAGTTTCCCAGGCCGGGACTCTGTTCGGGGATCCAGCCAGATGACAGGCGGCGAAATGGTCTTTCACAACTTCCCGAAGTGCCGGAATTTCCGTCCGGCAGCGCGCCTTCGGCCGCCGGGCAGCGCGGATGAAACGGGCAACCCGGCGGCGGATGAATCGGCGACGGCACGTCGCCCGGCAAAATGATTCGCCGCCGTTTTGATTCCGGGTCCACTTCCGGGATGGCGGAGATCAATGCCTGGGTGTAGGGATGCAGCGGTTCGCGGATGATGCTTTTGGCCTCCGCCGTTTCCACGATCTTGCCCAGATACATCACCATCACCCGGCGGCTGATGTGCTCCACCACCGCGAGATCGTGCGCGATGAAGAGATACGCGATGCCGCGCTGTTGCTGCAAATCCTGGAGCAGGTTGATGATCTGCGCCTGCACGGAAACATCCAGCGCGCTCACGGGTTCATCGCAAATAATCAATTCCGGCTCGACGGCCAGTGCGCGGGCGATGCCGATGCGCTGCCGCTGGCCGCCGCTGAACTCATGCGGATAACGCTGAGCATAAACCGGGTCGAGACCCACGTCTCGGAGCAGTTCCAAGATGCGTTTCTGCCGCGCGGATTTGCTGTCGGTCAATTGGTGAATGTCCAGCGCCTCGCCGACGATTTGCTCGACCGTCATGCGCGGATTGAGCGAGCCGTAGGGATCCTGGAAAATCATCTGGAACTTCCGCCGCCGCGCGCGCAATTCTGATCCGCGCATTTGCGTGATGTCCTCGCCGTTGAGCAAAACACTGCCGCCGGTCGGCTCGACCAGCCGGACGATGGCGCGACCGAGCGTCGTTTTGCCGCAACCGCTTTCGCCGACCAAGCCGAGTGTTTCGCCCGGCGCGATGGCAAAACTCACGTCATCCACCGCCTTCACGAATTCGCGGACGCGGCTGAACATCCCGGGTTTCACCGGGAAATGCACCTTCAGGTTTTTGACTTCGAGCAACGCGTTCATGCAAAAATATATCGGCCTGATTTGTTTGTTCCCACGCGGCGCACCAGGCCGGCTTTAATCAAAGGCCGCAGCAAATCCAGTGCGCCTTGTTTGGAGACGCCGAGGCCGGCCCAGATTTCCTGCGGCGTCATGCTTTTGCGGTCGCGCAACATCTGCAACAATTGCTCCTGTCGCGGTCGCAGCACCAGTTTTTTCCGGCCGGATTTTGCGGCCAGCCGTTGCACGCGCATCCAGACTTTTTCCAGCGTCACCTGCAATCCTTCGGCGGTGTATTCGAGCCAATGCGTCAGGTCTTCATCGTGCTTGCGGGCGTCATCCAGCGCCGCATAATAACGCGGACGATCCGCCCAATACCATTCGTCCACGGAGAAAATATGGTGCGTGTCAAAGCCGCGCCGGTATAACTCCCACAATGCCAGCGCGCGGCCCGTCCGCCCATTGCCATCGGCAAACGGATGGATGGACTCGAAGCGATAATGAATGATGGCCGACGTGAGCACGGGCGAGAGATTCTGCGCTTCCACGTTCCACCATTCCAGCAATTCGCGCATGAGCCCGGAAACATCGTCCGCCGGCGGCGGCACAAATTTCCCCACGCGCACGGCAATCGTGCGATAGCGTCCCGCCGTTCCCTGATCCATGACTGCGCCCGCGATGATTTTGTGCAATTTCAAAATGTCCTCGTGCGCCAGCGGAGATTTGTGCAAATGCTTCTCGATGAAACGCAATCCGGCGAAATAGTTCAGCACTTCCTGTTTCGAGCGCAGCGTGGCGGCGGGCAGTTCGCGTCCTTCCTCCAGCGCGCGCACCTGCTCCAACGTGAGGGGATTGCCTTCGATGGCCGTCGAGGAATGGGCGTTGCGCAGGCGCGAATCCTTTTGCAGCGCGGGAATCCACGGCACCTGCACCGTGGCGGCCAGCACCTTTTTCGCGCAACGACGCAATCTCCTCGATGCGCGAGAGCAATCGCGGCGTGACAGTGAATTGCGGTTCAAAACTCACCCGGCCAGTTTAATAATGGGTCAAGTGTAAGTCAAGTTATCGGTCAAGCGGATAAATCACGGAAAGCACCGAAGTTTTCCCTTGGCAAAATCGTCATCCGCTAGAGCCGCGAGTTTGTCGAACTTGCCGGCGGCGGCATCACGCTTCATCTGCCGGTCCCAGTCGTCGTCCTCGAAAGGATGCAGCAATGCCTCCAGCTCGCACCGCTCTTGCAGCGAGAGCCGGTCAATCGCAGCCTTGATTTCAGCAACCGTGCTCATGCTGGAAAATTAAGCCCATTGGGGAAGGGCGTCAATGCGGCAAAACTGGATTTCGTCCAGCGCCGTAGGCGCGGCATATTTGTAGCAACGAAAATCAAAATGTTTTTAGCTCCGTCAGGAGCGGCATATTCCGGCGGAATGATTTTCAGAAGATGCCGCTCCTACGGAGCTTGCACACGCGGAATTTACCGCAGAGACGCAGAGGCCGAGGAAAAACCTATGGCTTGCCAGTAATTTTCTGAAGAGTCGAATCCCACAAATAGCCCGCGATAAATGCTGCTTGCCATGTTTTTAATTTATCGCCTAAAAAGGCCGTGATGACTACGGCAACAATTAAAGAAAATATGGCAAGCAAGAGATAATTGATTGTCGCGTTGAAGGTTGACTCATTGTGAATTTCGATGAAAAATGGCGTTCGGATATGGAGGCCCTCCAAGAGAGTTTAGGTAACTATGGGTTTCAACGATGGTGTTAATGTCACTATATGTAAAATCCGCCATTACTCCATATCCGTATTCGTCGCCTATTACCTTAAAACTATTACCTCCTAAAATGTTAATATGTCCTTTTATCCCGCCGACAAAACCTAATCCTATGTCACAAGTGAGATCAGATCGAATGGTAATATCGTCAATCGCAGTCCCTCTTTCACTACTCCATGTGCCGACAAGCGTGCTTGCAAGATTTGGCGTTTGCGCGGGTGCTGAATACGTCGGCTGATTGTAGTATGAGCCTGTCTCGCTAAACTCAAACGTAACCGGTGCTGCCGCTGCAGCGAATGAGCCCTGCACAGGCTTCCTCACCCGCATAACGCTCGTGGTGCCATCCGGCCATTCTACCCAAGCCCAGGCGTGACCCCATTCATTCCAACAATCAGAAGATTGTATTGTTATAGGTGTGATTCCAATAAATCTTGCCCGTGACGGTTCTTCGTTTGAATCAACGTGCATATGACTACCAAATGGGCCGACAAAAGCCTTAGCGCCGGGCGGATTGGAAATTACGGTTATGGAGGTGGTGCCGGAAACGCAACCCGATAAAAAAACCATGGAGATTCCGAAGATCAATAATTCGGTTAATTTTTTCATAGGTTTCTGTTTGAGTTGCTAAAGAATTTTGAGATGGCCTTGCCCGCTCTGGTGTTGAGACAAAGAAAGATTTGTTGCGAAAAGCGGAAGAAACTTGTTTCCGTAATTGGCCAACGACTCTGATTGTCGTTTTGCATTCATGCCTGTGCCGCACAATAAGCATTTTTGCAAATAACGCGCAACAGGAATTTTTCTCTGCGTATTTGCGCCTCTGCGGTTAAACATTTTTCCAAAACGGACATCTCACGAAACGTCCGGGTTCGACTTCGAGCAGTTCGGGAATTTTTTCGGAACATTCCGGTTTCGCAATCGGGCAGCGCGGGGCGAAACGGCAGCCGGGCGGGAAATTGCCGATGCGCGGGACGTTGCCAGGAATGGCAGTAAGGCGGCTGGCACCGCCGGCCAATTTTGGGACGGAGTTGATCAACGCCCTGGTGTAGGGATGCAACGGGCGGCGCAACAGTTCCTTCGCGGGCGACAGCTCGACGATCTGCCCGGCATACATCACCGCCACGCGGTCGGCCATGTCGCCGACGATGCCGAGGTTGTGCGTGATGAGCAGAATCGCCATGCCCAGCCGCTGCTTGAGATCGTGAAGCAGTTCGAGGATTTGCGCCTGGATGGTCACGTCGAGCGCGGTGGTCGGCTCGTCGGCCACGAGCAGTTTGGGTTCGCTGGCCAGGGCCATAGCAATCATCACGCGCTGCTGCATGCCGCCGGACATCTCGAACGGATAATTGCGGATGCGCGATTCCGGCGCGGGAATGCCAACGAGTTTGAGGAGACGAATAACCTCGTCGTTGAGGGCGTTTTTGGTAGGGCGCGTCACTCCGTGCGCGCCGCTGTCAGCGTTCGGTCGAGCGGCGGGCAGAGGACTGCCCGCCCTACCGGTCAAATCCGGCCTGTGCAGCTTGAGTGATTCCTTGATCTGATTGCCGATGCGGAAAACCGGATTCAGCGATGCGCCCGGTTCCTGAAAAACATAACTCACCACACCGCCACGGATGCCGCGCAACTCGGCGTTCGACATTTTCAGCACGTCGCGGCCATTCAATAATATTTCCCCGCCAACGTAATTGGCCGGCGGCGTCGGCACCAGTTGCGCGACGGAAAGCGCGGTAACGCTCTTGCCGCAGCCGCTTTCGCCCACGAGGCAGACCGTTTCGCCCGCGCCGATGGTGAGCGACACACCGTCCACGGCGCGCAGCGCATCGGCCCCGAGTCCGAAGTCCATTTTCAGATTTTTGATTTCGAGCAGGTTCATGACTTCGTGTCCGCAGCGTCTCTTAAACCATCGCCGAGGAAGTTGAAAGCGAGAACGGTGACAAAAATTGCCGCCCCGGGCGCGAGCAACCAGGGATAATTGCGCAGATACTCCGTGTTTTGCGCGGCGGTCAGCATGTTGCCCCAGCTCGCGTTTGGTTCCTGGATGCCCACGCCCAGGAAACTCAGGACAACCTCGCCCAGGATATAATACGGCACGCTCAGTGTTGCCGCGACGATGACGTACGAAAACGTGTTCGGCAGGATGTGGCGCACAATCACTTTCAAATGCGTCTGACCGAGGGCGCGTGCAGCCAGGACAAATTGCTGTTCGCGCAGCGATAGCGTCATACCGCGAATCACCCGCGCCATGCTGGCCCAGCCAATGAAACTTAAAATGATGATGATCATCGCATAAACCTGCGCGGAACTCATGCCCGGCGGAAACGTGGCGCGCAGCGAAATGATGAGGTACAGCGCGGGAATGGACATGATCAATTCGCACAACCGCATGATGACGGTGTCGGTCCGGCCGCCGAAATACCCGGAAATCCCGCCGATCATCATGCCGAAGGTGAACGACAGCAGAATGCCGACGATGCCGATGGAAAGCGAAATCTGCGAACCGTAAAGCAGGCGCGAAAGAACATCCCGACCGAATTGGTCCGTGCCAAACAGATAAACCGGATAATTTTCATCGCCCGTGCCGAACAAATGAACGGCGGCCGGCACCAGGCCGAATAATTTGTATTTGTCGCCGTGAACGAAAAAATGCAGCGGCTTCGTGTCGCCGGCAACGGCGTGATAAACAAAACTTCCGGCGCCCGCTTCGAAACGCGGCACCACCAGTTGAAAACCTGACAGCTTCGGCCAGATCGGCGGATGGAAAAATCGGTCGCGGTCCTGGCGCTCGAAATGATACGGCGCGATGAACCCGGCAAACAGCGCCACCAGGTAAAGCCCGATCAAAATCATGCCCCCTGCCATCGCAATGCGCCGCCGCTTCAGTCGCCGCCAGAACAACTGCCACGGCGAGAGCGGTTGCTCGGCAATAGGATTTTGAATGGGCGCGGCGGTTTCCATTTTATTTCGAGCCCTCCGCTGGATTTGGTTCTTCCAATAAAGTCACGGAGTGACATTTGAAAATAGCCCACGGTTTCAACCGTGGGATAATAGCCGAAACGGGGAAAGCCCCGCAGGGGCGATAGAAAACGACGGCCAATTTATGTCGTCCCATCCGGGACTCGACGCATTTTTGACTCGCATCCCGCCGTTGAAACGGCGGGCTATTTTCTTTCGTCCCGTTGGGACTGGAAAAGATATGCCGCCGAGTTGTTTGCAATCGTTTCATTTCAATCGAATTCTTGGGTCGCTCCACGCGAGCAACAGGTCGGCGATGAAATTTCCCACCACCAGCAGCCCGGTGGCCATGACCACGCAGTCCACGACCAAGTAGGAGTCCTTGGCAAAAAAAGCTTCCATGGTCAGCCGGCCCAGGCCCGGCCAGGCCATGATGTTTTCCACGATGAACGCGCCGCTCAACAGCGCGGCGAGCGAGTAGCCAAAGATGGTCAGCAGGGGATTGATGGCGTTGCGGAGCGCGTGTTTGTAAACCACCCAGCCTTCGCTCAGGCCGCGGGCGCGCGCGGCGGTGACGTATTCGGCGCGCAAGGTGTCGAGCAAGTTGGAACGCATCTGGCGCATGATGCCCGCCCAATCCGCAGCCGCCAGCACCAGCGCAGGCAATATCAAGTGGTGCGCCCGATCCCAAAACTGCTGGGCCGGCGACATCAAATCGTTCAGCGGGCTTTGCGCGCCGCCGACGGGAAACCAGCCGGTGGCGGCGGCGAACCACAACGCCAGCAGCGACAGCAGCACGTCGGGAACGGACAATCCGAGAAACGCCGCCAGCGAACAACCGCGGTCAATCCAGGAATCCTTTTTAACCGCCGCCCAAATACCCAGCGGCACGGCGATGCCCCACGCAATGATCATGGCAAAAAATGAAAGCAGGAAGGTGTTCCAGAGGCGTCCGAAGATGAGCGAGGTGGCGGGGATTTTGTAGGCCATCGAATAGCCGAAGTCGCCGCTCAGGACGCTCTTGAGCCAGTAGAAGTATTGGACATACCACGGTTGGTCGAGATGAAACCGGGCCTTGAGATGGGCGATGGTTTCCGGCGAGATCTGCGGGTTTTGCGAAAGCGCGGTAAAGTAATCGCCCGGAGCCAGTGCCATGAGCAGAAAGGTGAGCAACGACACGCCCAGCAGGAGCGGAATCATGTGCAGCAGCCGTTTAAAAAGATATGACCACATGGCAATGCTGCATGAAACGTGGCAAAAAATTTCGGCACGGGCGAGTCAAAAGAAAGCCATGTTCCGTTGGGGAATGGTACGGGCCTGAAGGGGAACTCCAAACCGTTTTGCCGAATCAAAACTCGACTTTCGCCGGACAAAGCGGAATGTTTGCGATAGGAAAGTGAAATTTTACACATGAAAAATTCTTTTGCCAGAATTGCGGCCATCGTGGCCGCGGCAATTTTTGTTTTGACCGGCTGCGGAAAGAAAACGGAGACCGCGCCGGCAAAACCCGCCGCGAGTTATCCATTGCCCGATCCGCCGCTGGTGGCGGATTGCGAACCGGGCATTCCCGGCGGACGGCTGGTCGTGTCCGTATGGCGAACCCGAAAACCTTCAATCCCATCACGGGCAACGAACAATCTTCCGAGGAGATTTACCGGCACCTTTTCGCCGCCCTGCTCGGCTTTGATTACCCGACCGAGCAGGTGTCACGCCCGGGCTGGCGGAATCGTGGACGAATTCGCCGGACGGCAAGACCTGGACCTTCAAGCTGCGGAAGAATTTGCGCTGGAGCGATGGCGAGCCGTTGACTGCGGACGACGTGTTGTTCACCTGGAACGATGTCATTTACAACCCGGACATTGATAATGTCATGCGTGATGGGCTGACCGTTGACGGAAAAAAATTCACCGTGACGAAGGTGGATGACCTGACCATTCAAATCGTGACGCCGGAGATTTATGCGCCGTTTCTGGATACCGTCGGCGCCCTCGTGCCCATCATGCCGAAACACGTGCTGGCCAAGGCTGTCGCTGACAAAACCTTCACTTCAGCCTACGGTGTGAATTGGGACCCGAAAAACATTGTCGGCTCGGGACCGTTCCGCATCAAGGAATACAAACCGGCGCAATACATCCTGCTCGAACGCAACCCGTATTATTGCGAGGTGGACAAAAAAGGCCAGCGTCTCCCGTATTTTGACAACGTCATGTACACTGTCGTGCCGGATTTAAATGCGATGTCATTGCGTTTTTTGAGCGGCGAGAGCGACGTGGACGATTTCATTTACCCATATGAATACGACCATTTCAAAGCCGAATCCGCCAAGGGCCGTTTTCAATTGCTCGAACCGGGCATCGGCTTGGAGACGGGATTTTTCTGGTTCAACCAAAACACCAACGTGAACCCCAAGACCGGCAAGGCTTACGTGGATCCAAAAAAGTTGAAATGGTTTCGCAACGTGAAATTTCGCCAGGCCTGTTCGTATGCGATTGACCGCGACGCCATCATCAAATCGGTTTATTCCGGCCGCGCGATCCCGAATTACGGCTTTGTAACGCCCGGCAATAAAAAGTGGTTCAACCCGAACATCCGCCAGTATCCGCATGATCTGGCCAAAGCCCGCGCGTTGTTGAAGGAAATCGGCATCGAAGACCGGAAAGGCGATGGAACTTTGCAGGACGCCGATGGCAACGAGATCGAATTTGCCCTGAACACCAACGTCGGGAACAGCTCGCGGGAGAAGATCGCCGTGTTGATAAAGTCCGATTTGGAAAAGCTGGGCATCAAGGTCATTTTCCAGCCCATTGAGTTCAACACGCTCGTCCAGAAAATTGATGTTACCCGCGATTACGAAGGCCTCTTGTTAAGCATTGGCGGCGGCGGCACCGATCCGTCGTTCGGCATGAATGTCATCCGCTCTGACGGCTTCACCCACCAGTGGTTTCCGCGCCAGAAATCACCCTCAACCGACTGGGAAGCCCGGCTGGATTACCTGATGAACGCCCAGAACCAGACACTCGATTTCAACGAACGCAAAAAGGAATACGATGAGGTGCAGGAAATTTTGTGCGAACAGGTGCCGATGATTTACACCGTCACGCCGTTTTATTACGCCGCCGTCCGGTCCGATATTGGCAATGTACGCGCCACACCGTTGAGCGGTTACCGCGCCACGTGGAACATTGAGGAGCTTTATTTCAAGAAGTAAGCGGCTGCAAGAAAGGCCGAAAATCGTTCAAACTGTTTCGCGGATTTCAGGAATCGTTTTGCAGATCGATCTCCCGCAGTCCCAACCAACTGGCTCGAACGGTTTGCCCAATGGGTGGCAGCAGGCGCAACTGCAGGAACGCTGGCTTCAGCCGGCAGATGCCGCCGGATAACTTCGGCGTTCCAAAGCCGGGAAGGATCGGGGACAAGCCCGCCGGCGCAGTCGAGGCTGGACTCGCGGGTCAATTTATCTTATTCCTTGGTTAAGCAGATTTTGCCCATTTACCAATTTGACATTTTAACGGTTAATTTATGCCATTACTCGACGGAAAATTAGGAATTGTTTTCGGTGTTGCCAACCAACGTTCCATTGCCTGGGCCATCGCGCAGGCGTGGGCGCGCGAGGGCGCGAAACTCGCGTTCACGTATCAGGGCGATCGCGTCAAGGAAAACGTCGAGGAACTCGCCGGCGCTTTCGGCGCGGACACGCTCATCCTGCCCTGCGATGTGACGAAGGATGAGGAAATCGCCAGCGTTTTCAAAATTGTCGGTGAAAAATTCGGCCGGCTGGATCTGCTCCTGCACTCGGTGGCGTTCGCGCCCAAGGCCGCGCTCGAAGGGAAATTCGTGAACACCAGCCGCGAGGCGTTTCGCATCGCCCACGACGTGAGCGCCTTCTCGCTCGTCGCGCTGTCGCACGCCGCCCTGCCGCTCATGACCGACGGCGGCAGTATCATCGGCATGAGCTATTACGGCGCGGAAAAAGTCGTGCCGCATTACAACGTCATGGGTGTGGCCAAGGCCGCGCTCGAAGCCAGCACACGCTACCTGGCCTACGATCTCGGCCCGAAGAAAATCCGCGTCAATTGCATCAGCGCCGGCCCGGTCAACACGCTGGCCGCGCGCGGCATCAGCGGTTTCAACGAAATGATCAAGCATTACGAGGTCCACTCGCCGCTCAAGCGCAATGTGCTGCCGGACGAACTCGGCGCCACCGGGGTATTCCTCGCCAGCGACGGCGCTGCGGCCATCACCGGCCAGGTGCTGTACGTGGATTGCGGCTACCAGATCATGGGGATGTAGTGCCGCCGAACAAGCAAGCGCCGTGTAATTGGAATGAGTTGCGATTGGAAATTGGCGGCTTTGGGAGTGCGGTGGCAGCTTGCGAGAACCGTGTTGCGTCTGGCGTTCGCAACGTGTTTCTTTTTCACTTTGCTTGCCTTGTCACCGGACGGGAAACCCGCCCAACCCGCCGCGTCGCAAATGCCCAGGCCTTGACTGACTGCCACTCGGAACTGATCCCGTGAATGACGAATGACCTTTATTGACGGCGCATCAGTACGTTGATCAGGACGGTGTCGGGGGCCAGCGAAACTCTCTTGTTGAAATCAAAAGTCAGGATTCCGAAATCGCCTTTGTACTCCCAGTTGCACCAACCGATGTTGTTTTCTTCAAACACCGAAATGATGTCCTCGTAATACTTCAGCCGGTCGGCCCGCTCGACGTGAGGCAGGCACCCAAACTCGCCGCAGTAAAGCGGCAGTTTGAGTTCCCTGGCTTTTTGAATGGCCGGCTGTAGCAGCTTTGCGAGTTTCTTTTTGTTGAAAACCTGCCGGGATTCCTCCAACTGGAATTTAAGGTCCGCGTTGGTTGTGTTCATCATAGATTTCGGGAAATCCGCCACGGCAATGACCCGGCCGGGATAATGCACCGGCCCCGTGTAATCTTTGAACGCCGTCCAGTCGGCCAGATGGTGCGTGAAAAACAGCGGCGCGTACGTGTGCAGGCTCAAAATGATGTTGGGATCGTTCGGGGGAATTTTCAGGAATGGAAAATTCTCGGGCGTCTGCCAGCGGTTTGACCCGATGAGCAGAACCCGGTTGGGTTCAAGCTGGCGGATGGCTTTCACCGCTTTCGCAATCAGCCGGTTCCAGTCTTCCGGGTCCTGCGCCACGGGTTCATTCATCAGCTCATAGGCGACCCGGTCCACCGGGTATTCTTTCAGGCGACCGGAAAGTTCGATCCACAACTTGATGAAGTTGTCCTGCGCCGCCGAATCCGTCCACAAGGTAATCTTCCCGCCCTCGTTGTCCGCGTTGAAATGATGGGCCTTCAAAATATGGAGGTCCACAATGGCCCGCAGGTTGTGCTTCGCGCACCAGCCAAGGCAATGGGTCAGATAAGCGAACGATGGCTCGGAAGGTTTTCCGTCAGCGGTCCACATCTCCACTTCATCAATGGGAATCCGCACGTGGTCGTAGCCGGCGCCGGCAATGAACTCGATGTCCTTCTCGGTGATGAAGGAGTCCCTGGGCGGCCAGCCAACGTTTTGGGACAGCCAGTGGCTGAGATTGACGCCCCGTTTTAATTCAAAGCCCGAGGGCGTGGCGGCCTTTGACTGGCAATATGCGGAAGCTGCCGTCAGTGCCACGGATGCCGCGGCAATCAACTGTTTTTTGTAACGCGCAGATGGTTTCATGTATTTCGTCCGGGGAAAGTATAGCCATCCCGGCCTTGCTGCAAGCCGGTGGAACCGTCCGACCCAAAAAATATCAAACAATTAGCAATAATGGTTAAGACCAGGCCCTTGCTTTAAGTTTCACTTGTTTGTGAAAGAAAGATGTGCAGCGCGCGCCATTGAGGCGGGCGTCAGCCGTGCGGACCAGCCCCGAGGGGTCGGGGTTGGACAGCCGCTTGGAAGGCGTTTCCGGCCGCAAAGATTGCGACTTGATGCAATGGCGCGCTTGGGGTATTAAAAATACAGTTCCCAGAAGCGAGTGACGGTGGGACATTTTGTCGGCGGATTCGCGTAAAAGGCCTGCGGCCTCACGCGACATGGCGTGCCGCCGGGCGGAATGGCATCACAACTTGTCACCGGTAAGGGCGTTCCTCTTTGAGGAAGAGCCCGAAGTCCGGACAGGATGAGATGGCCTTGAAACGCAAATCTACAAAGACGCGCGCAGAAAGAGAGTTTCTCAAACTCCCTGAGGCGGATTTCATTCCTTCGATCAATGTCCGTAACGGCACAACCACCCTTTCCGCATGAACGATCGCAAACTGGCTTTTCTATACTCGCCCGAAATTGCCGGGGTGAGTTACCCGCCAGATTGCCCGTTCAAAACCCAGCGCGCCGGTCTTACCCGCCAGCGCCTGATGTCATTCGGATTGCTCGGCGGCGACGGGCGCATTGAGGTCGCACCGCGAAAAGCCACGCTGGCCGAGTTGAAAAAGTTTCACACGGCCCGTTACCTGGAGGAACTCCAACGCGCCGCCGGCGGTGACTTGACCGTTGAGGGCCTGCACATGGGCCTGGGCGGACCGGACACACCGGTGTTCAGGGACATGTTCGATTATGGCGCCTGGGCGTGCGGCGCGGGACTGGTGGCCGCCGATTTGTCGCTGGAGGGCCGGGCGGACATCGCCTTCAATCTGCTCGGCGGTTTTCATCACGCGATGGCGGAGCACGCGGCGGGCTTCTGCTATCTGAACGACGTGGCGCTCGCCTGCATGAAGCTGGCTGATGCCGGCAAACGGGTTTTGTATCTCGATGTGGACGCGCATCACGGCGACGGCGTGCAGGCAGCTTTTTATCGGCGCAAGGATGTGATGACCGTCTCGTTGCATGAGACCGGCAAAACGCTTTTTCCCTGGGGTGGTTTTGAAAATGAAATCGGCGAAGGACCGGGCCGGGGATACAACGTTAATGTCCCCCTGCCGCCCGAGACGTATGATGAGGCTTTTTTGATGGCGTTCGACAGCGTCGCGGTCCCGGTGCTGGAATTTTTCCAGCCCGAGGTCATCGTGCTGGAACTCGGCCTGGACGCGCTGGCGGGCGACCCGCTGACGCATCTGCGCCTGACCAACAACGCGGTGGTGGAAGTTCTCGAACGGCTGTTGCGGTTCAATCGTCCGATGTTGGTGGCGGGCGGCGGCGGGTATCACGTCGAGAATACCGTGCGCGGCTGGGCGCTGGCCTGGCGGACGTGTTGCGGAGAAAATGATGAAACTGATTTCATCGGGATGGGCGGTGTGATGCTGGCCAGCAGCGAATGGGCCGGTGGCCTGCGCGATCGCGTGTTGGCCGTCACCCGGGAGCAACGCCGGGCTGTGGAATCGGATTTGCAGGCTACTATTGAAAACATCAACCACCAGGTTTTTCGGCTGCACGGCATTCACGCCTGCCCCGACCCGGGAGTAACGACGCCCGGCTGATTTTGCTGAATTCACAACCATTCAAGACAACATTAAAAACTAGAAAGAAACACACCATGAGCAATCCAACCCAGACCGTTTCGACCAGTTCACTGATGCAGGAAGGCCGGACGTTTCCGCCCAGCCCGGAAGTGATCAAACGCGCCTACATCAACGCCGAGCAATACAAAAAAATGTACGACCGCTCGATCAACGACCCGGACGGGTTCTGGCTCTAACAGGCCGCGACGCTCGACTGGTTCAAAAAACCCACGGTGGGCCGCAAATACGTTTGGGACACCGAACGGAAACGCATCGAGCACACCTGGTTTGAAGACGGACAGCTTAACGTGAGCGTCAACTGCCTCTACCGCCACCTCAAGACCAAGGGCAACAAGCCCGCAATCGTCTGGCAGGGCGAACCGGAAAACGACGTGGTCACGCTTACCTACGCGCAGTTGCACGAGCAGGTCTGCAAGTTCGCCAATGTGCTGAAATCGCTCGGCATCAAGAAAGGCGATCGCGTCTCGATTTACCTGCCGATGATCCCCGAACTGCCCGTCGCCATGCTGGCCTGCACGCGGATTGGCGCGATTCACTCGATTGTTTTCGGCGGATTCAGCGCGGACGCGCTGGCCGGGCGCATCACGGATTCGGCGTGCCGGCTGCTGATCACCTCCAACACTTCGCTGCGCGCTGGTAAGAGCATCCCGCTCAAGGGCATCGCCGATGAAGCGTTGAAGCAGACTCCGAGCATCGAGAAGGTCATCGTCGTCAAACGCAACGAGACTCCCTGCAACATGGTGGCGAACCGCGACGTCTGGTATCACGATCTGATGAGCCAGGCTGGTGCCGACTGCCCGCCAGTGCTCATGAACGCCGAGGACAATCTGTTCATCCTTTACACCTCCGGCTCCACCGGCAAACCCAAGGGTGTCGTTCACACGACAGCGGGTTATCTGCTCCATGCCGCGCTGACGCACAAATATATCTTTGATGTGCATGAAGACGACATTTTCTGGTGTACCGCCGACATCGGCTGGGTCACCGGCCACAGTTACATTGTCTATGGCCCGCTCTGCAATGGCGCGACCAGTTTGATGTTCGAAGGCGTGCCAACGTTCCCGGATGCCGGCCGTTTCTGGCAGATCATTCAGAAGTACAAGGTGACCGTTTTTTACACCGCGCCGACCGCCATCCGTTCGCTCATCCGGCTCGGCGAGGAATGGCCGAACAAGTACGACCTGAGCACGCTGCGCACACTCGGGTCCGTGGGCGAACCCATCAATCCCGAGGCGTGGCTCTGGTATCATCGCGTCATTGGCAAGAACCGTTGCCCCATCGTGGACACGTGGTGGCAGACCGAGACCGGCGGCATCCTCATCAATCCGCTGCCCGGCGCGCACACGCTCAAACCCGGCAGCGCCAACCGTCCGTTCTTTGGTGTCGAACCGGTCATCCTGCGCGACGACGGCAAGCCGGTGGGCCCGAACGAAGGCGGCAAGCTCTGCATAAAGAAACCGTGGCCCGGCATGATGCGCACCACCTGGGGCGACCACAACCGCTTCATCGAAACCTACTTCACGATGTATCCGAATATCTATTTCACCGGCGACGGCTGCCGGCTTGACGAGGACGGTGACTACTGGCTGATGGGCCGCATTGACGACGTGGTGAACGTCTCCGGTCATCGCATCGGCACGGCGGAAGTCGAGAGCGCGCTGGTGAGCCATCCCAAAGTGGCCGAGGCGGCGGTGGCGCCCATGCCGCACGACATCAAAGGCCAGGGGCTTTACGCCTTTGTGACGCTCAAGGAAGGCGTCAAGGAAAGCGAGGAACTCAAAAAGGAACTCGCCAACCACGTTCGCAAGGAAATCGGGCCGATTGCCGTGCCGGACAAGATTCAGTTTGCGCCCGGCCTGCCGAAGACGCGTTCGGGCAAAATCATGCGCCGCATTTTGCGCAAGATTGCCGAGAACGCCGTGGATCAAATTGGCGACACATCGACCCTGGCCGATCCGCATGTGGTGGAGGCGCTGGTCAAAGGGAAACAATAAAAGTTGTTGAGGGTTGAGAGTTGAGGGCTGAGTGGCGAGTGACGGGAACGGAGGACTTCGCCGTGAATCGTCCTCAATAATGGTTGCAGAGTGTGCCGGGTGGCTGAAGCCGTGACGTGACACAAAACAAAGTCTTACAGCGACAACGACAAAAATCTGAAAGAACAAGACCTATGAGCGACACAGTGATGATTTCTCAGACTCCCATTCCGTCAAACCAATCAACCCCCACCATTATGAGCGAACCAACCATCATTCAAATCAAAGACACCACCGCCAATCCCGCGCCGCTCGGCCTGCTCGGTTTTGGCATGACGACCGTGCTGCTGAATATGCACAACGCCGGCTTTTACGAGCTGAACGCCATGATTCTGGCGATGGGCATTTGTTATGGCGGCATCGCGCAAGTCATTGCCGGCATTATGGAATGGAAAAAAGCCAACACCTTTGCCGCCACCGCCTTCATTTCCTACGGTTTCTTCTGGCTTTCACTGGTAACGCTGATTGTTTTGCCAAAATTGAATTTGACCGCGCCGGCGAATGAAACCGCCATGTCCGCCTATCTCGCCATGTGGGGACTGTTCACCGGAGTCATGTTCCTCGGCACGCTCCGCCTGAGCCGCGCCTTGCAAGTTGTCTTTGGAACGCTGACCCTTCTTTTTTTCTGCTGGCGTACGGCGATTACAGCGGTGCCGGTGCGGATTTCAAAAGTTTCTCCGGCTACGAAGGGCTGTTTGCGGCTTTTCGGCAATTTACACCGGCCTCGCGCAGGTTCTGAATGAACTTTATGGGAAAGTCGTCCTGCCGCTCGGCGTGGTTAAA
>CAWHLR010000011.1:0-89145 GCA_963830235.1 uncultured Verrucomicrobiae bacterium | reverse complement strand
ATGCCCTTGCCGGCCATGTCTTTTTCCAATTCCTGCATCGCGCCGTTGGCATATTGATTATGGCAGAACGGGCAGTCGGAGTTGTAGGATTCCAGCACCACGATCTTGCCCTTGTAATCGCTGAGCTTGACGGTCTTGCCGTTGATGTCCGTGGCCGAGAAATCCGGCGCGGGCTTGCCGATTTCAGCGGCCAGCGCGCCTGCGGCCAATGCCATGGTGGCTAGTGCAACAAATACTCTTTTCATAAGTTCAGAATAGTTAATTGTTTAGTTAAGAGACACAAATGTAGCCATTCCGTTCAAAATGTCAATGGGCGGATCTTTTTTTGGCGGTTTTTTGCAGGAGACGAGATGACGAGGCTCACTTTTTTCGATTTACGATATGCGATTTACGTGGTCGCTCTGGATCGTGGAGTAATTTGTAAATCGTAAATCAAATACCGTAAATTCAGTCAGAGCCTCCAGACGTTGGCTGGTACAGGTTTAATGTTCCGTGCGGTCAAGGGCGTCCAGCACGATGCCGGGGGTCAGAATTTCAGGCAGGACCAGCGGTGGCGCGGCGGGGTTCTTGGGATAAACCAAAACCAAAGGCACGCCGGCGCGGTTGAATCGGTTTAATTCTGTCGAAATGTTCTCTGGGAAATGCGTATAGTCGCCAAGCAATGCGACGGCATTGCTCTCCTTGAGTTTCGCGCGGACGGATGGAATTTCGATGCTGGTCTTTTTATTGACCTGGCAGGTGAGGCACCAGTCGGCGGTGAAATCCACGAGCACCGGGCGGCCTTCGCTGCGCGCTGCTGCCAGGGCTTCCGGGCTCCAGCGTTGCCAGGCGATGCCGTCCGGCAGATTCTTTGAGCGAAGCGGTTGCGTCTGCTGGCGTCATGGGCGCGCGCCAGTTCAGTTGGTTTTCCAGCGCGAAGGCGTAGCCGCCAACCAGCAAAATCAAAATGATGGCGACCGCGACGCCTTTGCGGGTGCGACCGCGTTGAACGAACTCGCCAAAAATCCAGGCGGCGAATGCAAGCAGCACAAGAAAAAGGCCGAGCCACAAAACCGATTTGCCGTAGCTGCCGGCGGCGAGGTTGAACAGCCACATGGCCGTCGCCAGCATGGGAAAGCCCATCGCGATTTTGAACTTTTCCATCCACGCGCCGGGCTTGGGCAGGAATTTCAGCCACGCCGGGTTCCAACTCAGCACGACATACGGTGCGGCGAGTCCCACGCCGACGGCGAGAAACATCAGCAGGATCACCGGCGCTTTTTGGGCGAAGGCGAAGCCGAGCGCGATGCTCAAAAACGGCGCGGTGCAGGGCGTGGCCAGCACGGTGGCAAGCACGCCGTTGAAAAATGCACCCGCTGTGCCATGCTTCGACGCCAATCCGCCCGCCGCATCGAGTGCGCGTCCGCCAAGATTGACTTCATAGATGCCAAACAGGTTCAACGCGACAAGCATGACCAGCGTGGTGAGGCAGACCACAAAAATCGGGCTGCCGAATTGCATGCCCCAGCCGGCCCGGTGTCCGGCGGCCTTGACGCCGATGACGACGGCGGCGAGCGCAAGGAACGACACCAGCACACCGAGGGCATAGACGAGGCCGAGTTTGCGGACATGACGCGGGTCGCTTCTGGATTCGCCGACGAAGCCGAGGATTTTCAGCGCGATGACCGGCAGGACGCACGGCATGATGTTCAGAATCAATCCGCCGATGAAGGCGTAGAAGAGCATTCGCCAAAGCGGTTGTGAAAGTGGCGCAGGCATCTTGCCTGCCTGGATAGGCTGGAAGCCCGTCCTATTTTCCGGCGGCGTTTGCGCGGAGATCGTTTCATCGGTTTGAGCTTGGTCAGAGATTGGCAATTTGACTTCAAACCCTTTCCGACTCCCACCGACATCCACAACGATTACGCCACTGATTTCCTTGGGCCAGTCACCTTCAAATTTCTTTACCAACTTGCGGAAATGAAGATTGGCAAGTTCTTCAATTGAAGCTTGGATTTCAAATTGGTCGCTGGCATCGGGGAAGAAATCCAGTTTGTCATATTTGAATGTCACGGTCATCGTCGTCGGACCAAATTCAATAATCAGAGGGCGCGTGTCGCCGCTTGCAGGTTTTTCCCACCAAGCCTTTGCGAGCCAACTGGAATTGCCGGCAGGCGTGGGTACTTTGCCGTTCCACAAATCAATTACCGCCGTTTCGGCGGAAGGTTTGGTTTCGGCACCGACAATCAGCGCAGCTACAACGTCTGCGCTGCCGGGGATGCAGGCTTCCTTGCATTCGAGCCAGGAGACCTTGGCCTTCAAATCGAGCGGGCCGGATTTTAAATCGGCGGCCAGCTTGAGCGGCACGAGCAGGACAACTTCGTTGTCGTAACCGTAGGTGGTGACTTCGGCGGGCGGGAGTTTTTCCGGGAGCGGCCATTGGATTTCACCGGCGGTGACGCCGGGCGGGAGTTGCCATTCGATTTTGGTGGCGTAGCCGGCGGCGCCGGGATTTTTCCAGTAGGTATGCCAGCCCGGCTCCATTTTCAAATCCACGCCGGCCAGCACGGTGTCACCGGGTTTCGCGGTATCAGCGGACAAAATCAGCCGCGCCTGCGTGTGGGCGGCGTGCGCGGCGATGGCCGCGAGGCAAATCCAGCCCGCCAGAATGGTTCCAATGCGTCGCACAGGGATTAGATGCCACATTTGGGCAAACGTTTGAAGTGATTTCGGATATCTTTGACTTTGTCACCGTTTGGAGTTCCGCGTTTACGCGGTTCGGGTTTATACCACCACCAGCCGCCTGAAGGCGGAACTCCAAACAATCTGTAGACCCTGGGAGCGCTGGCGTCCCGCCGGCGAGTGGAGCAGCAACCGTCAGGTAACAAGCCGGTGGGACGCCGGCGCTCCCAAGATATGAAAGGTCGGAGGAAGGCCTATGAGTTTACATTTCAAACGCGACTTGCCCATCGCGTCCGCCTAAAATTCCTCATGCGATTGTGGACGTTGCATCCGAAATATCTGGACGCCCGGGGGTTGGTGGCGCTCTGGCGCGAGGCGTTGCTGGCACAAAAGGTCCTGCGCGGGGCGACGCGCGGGTATAAGCATCACCCGCAACTACGCCGCTTTTCCGGACTGGCCAATCCGCCCGCTGCGCTGGCGAGTTATCTGGCGGCGGTGCATGAGGAAGCGGTGCGGCGCGGTTATAAATTTAACGCGACCAAGATCGGCGCGCGGCGGATGCGCGGGAGAATGGCCGAGACGCGCGGCCAGTTGTTCTACGAGTGGCGGCACTTGAAGCGGAAATTGAAAAGACGCGATCCGAAAGAGCACCGCGATCTTTTGCAGGTGAAGATACCCGCGCCGCATCCGCTGTTCCGGATTGTTCCCGGCCAAGTGCGTGATTGGGAAAAGGTGAGTTGAGCATGACTTGGTCTTCATGCCGGAACGCGAGCTGTCCCAACTCGCAGCAGCGCCACCGCGGAGACAGGTGAAAAACTTTTAAATCGTGTAATGCGTTCGCATGTACTGCGGCTTGAGACAAGCCGCGCTCCGTTTCGCGGACGGGAGTCAATCTGCAACCATCGGGGCTTGCAAAATTATTTCTGGAAAATGGCATGGTTTTCCGCCAGTCTGGCCGCTCATTAATTATGGATGTTAAACTTCCCAAACTCGGTGAGGGCGCTGATTCCGGAGTCGTGGTCAATGTCTTCGTCAAGGAAAGCGACGCGATTGCAAAGGATCAGGCCATTCTCGAATTGGAAAATGAAAAGGCCGTGGCTTCCATCCCGTCCACGGCCGCCGGTGTCGTTGCGAAAATTTACGTAAAGACGGGCGACAAAATCAGCGTTGGACAGCGGCTTATCTCATTGAGTGGTGGTGATTCGCCGGCTGCTGCCGCCGCGCCCGCCGCGAAACGGGCTGCGCCGGAGCCGAAGCCTGAAACGCCAGTTGAAGAATCGGTTGCTGAAATCGGGGAAGAGATTCCAAAACCCGTGGCTGCGCCGGTTGCGTCGCCGTCAGTACGTAGGCTGGCGCGCGAATTGGGCATTGATCTGTCCAAGGTGCGCGGCAGCGAGGCGGGCGGACGAATCGCCCGCGGCGACCTCAGCGCCTATATTGCGCGTTTGCAGCAAGTGGCGGAAAAAGGCAAGCTCGCCGTTACGTCCGCGAAACCCGCCGCCGAACAGATTGATTTTTCCAAATGGGGGCCGGTGACGAAGAAGCCGCTGACCCAATTGCGTCAGGTGATTGCGCGGCGCATGTGGGAGAGCTGGAACGCGATTCCGCATGTTACCCAGTTTGACGACGCCGACTTCACGCGGTTGAACGAGTTGCGGAAGAAATACGCGCCGGCTTATGAGAAGAAAGGTGCGAAGCTCACGCTTACGCCACTCGTGCTCAAGGCGCTGGTCGGGACGTTGAAGAAGCATCCCATTTTCAATTCCAGCTTGGATGAAGCCGCGCAGGCGATTGTGTTCAAGGATTATTTTCACATCGGCATTGCGGTGGACACTGAGCAGGGCCTGATCGTGCCGGTCATTCGTGATGCGGACAAAAAGAGCGTGCTCGAATTGTCGAAGGAACTGGAACAACTCGCGCAAAAAGCCCGCGAGCGCAAGGTGACGGCGGAGGAGATGAAGGGCGGCACGTTTACCATCTCCAATCAGGGCGCCATCGGCAGCGCGCATTTCACGCCCATCATCAACAAGCCGGAGGTGGCCATTCTCGGCCTCGGACGCGGCGCGATGAAACCGGTGGCGCGCGATGGCAAGGTTGAGGTGTGCGTGCTGACACCGCTGGGATTGTCGTACGATCATCGGGTGATAGACGGCGGCGCGGCGGCGCGGTTCATGGTGGATTTGGTCAAAGCGATGGAAGACTTCGGTGAAGAAATGGTGAAAATTTAAATATGGACCCAATCAAAACTCAAATCGTGGTTGTCGGCGCGGGACCGGGCGGATACGCTGCGGCGTTTTATGCCGCCGATCTCGGCAAAAAAGTCATCCTCGTCGAGCGCGAGAAGCGGCTTGGCGGCGTCTGCCTGAATCGCGGCTGCATTCCGTCGAAGGCGCTGCTTTACGCGACGCACCAGATCACCGCCGCCAAGGATTCTGAACATCGCGGCATTGCGTTCACGCCGCCAACGGTGGATTTGGCGAAACTGCGCGCGTGGAAGGAGTCCATTCTGGAAAAACTCGCCGGCGGAGTGTCGTTCCTGGCGCAAAAACGCGGCGTACAGGTGATTAAGGGTAAGGGCTATTTTGAGGATTCGCAGACGTTACGCGTCGAGACGGAGCAGGGGCAGCAGTTCATCCAGTTTGAAAAGGCCATTCTTGCCGTCGGTTCGCTGGCGGCCATGCCCAAGGTGTTCGACCTCGGCAACCCGCGCATCATGACCTCCACCGAGGCGCTCGAAATCGAGGACATCCCGGAAAATCTGCTCGTCGTGGGTGGCGGTTACATTGGCATGGAAATGGGCACGGTTTATGCCGCGCTTGGCAGCAAAACCGTGCTGGTCGAGGCGCTCGACAACATTCTGGCCGGCGCCGACCCCGATCTTGCGCGGCCGGTGGCGGCGAACGCGAAGAAAATGTTCAAGGAAATCCGGCTCAAGGCGAAGGTCACGAAGATGGCGACCGCCGGCAAACAAATCAAAGTGGAGATGGAATACGGCGGCCAAAAGGTCGAGGAACTTTACGATCGCGTGCTCGTGGCCGTGGGCCGCGTGCCCAACAGCGGCGACATCGGCTTGGGAAACACGAAGGTTGAGCTGGATGAAAAAGGCTTCGCGAAGGTCAACCATCACCAGCAGACCGCCGACCAGAACATTTATGCCATCGGCGACATTGCGGGCGGGATTTTGCTGGCGCACAAGGCGCACAAGGAGGCGCGCATTGCCGTCGAGAACATTAACGGCGAAGACGTCACCTTTGAAAACATCGTAATTCCGGCGGTGGTGTTCACCGACCCGGAACTGGCGTGGTGCGGGCTGACCGAAGCCGAGGCGAAGGCCAAGGGCGTGAAATACGAAGTGGCGAAGTTTCCGTGGGCGGCCTCTGGCCGGGCGATGTCATTCGACCGCACGGACGGCCTGACGAAAATGTTGATTGATCCCGAAAGCGACCGCGTGCTGGGCGTGGGCATCGTGGGCGCCAATGCGGGCGAATTGATTTCCGAAGCCGTGCTGGCGCTGGAAATGGGCGCAACCGCCGAGGACATCGCGCTGACGGTGCACCCGCATCCGACGCTGTCCGAGACGCTGATGGAATGCGCCGAGGTGTTTTACGGCCACGCCACGCACACGATATCGAAGAAAAGGGCAGGGGAATAAAAATCGTCCTCGTCCCTCGTTCTCGTTCTCGTCCTCGAAAAATGAGGGGCGAGGCAGCCAATTGACGAAGCTTGGGCGGTTGTTTGCGGCCTGCCGGATAAAAGCGATGGCTGATGGGATGGGCAGCGGCGCTTGACAAATATTTATTCAGGGAGCATAGACGGAACATGCGTTTGGGGACATACCTTGCACTGGGACTGTTGCTCGTCGCGCTGAATGTTTGCGCGGATGAAAAATTGCCGGCGCTCAAGGTGGGGAACGAGGTGTTCAGCAATGTGACCGTCACCGCGGTTACGCCCACGGACATTTACTTCACTTACCCCGGCGGGATGGCCAATGCCAAATTGAAGAAGCTCGGCCCGGAGTTGCAAAAGCATTTTCACTACAACACGACCAACGCGGTGGCAGTGGAGAAAAATCAAAGCAAGGCCAACGCCCAATACCATGCCGATCTCGTCAGTCACCCGGCGCTGCTGCCGTCCACCGAAGGCCGTTCCGCGCCGACGTCCGCCGCAGCACTTGATTCTGCTTCACCGCGCGTGCTTTTCATCGGCGACAGCTATACCGGCGTCAACAATCTCCCGCAGATTTTCCACGATGTTGCCGCCACCGAGGGCCACGCGCCGGCCGAAATCAAGGCCGTCACACCCGGCGGAACGACACTGTATCAACACCTCACTTCTCCCGACACGTTGAAGCTCATTGACGAGGGCAATTGGGACATTGTCATCCTGCAGGCGCAAAGTATGGAAGCGGCCATGTCCGAGCAATTCGCGAACTGGCGTTATTATTTTCTCAAGGGCGCAGCCGGCCTTTACGACCGCATCAAGGCCGGCAGCCCGCATGCCAAAATCATCCTTTACCAGATCTGGGCGCGTCACGCCGATTACTGGAACGATCCCAAAGCCGACCGAAGCATCGGCAACGATCCCGCTGATATGCAGGCGCGCATCCGCAAGTGGCATCAAAACGCCGCCGCGCAGAAAAATGACTTCCTCATCGCGCCCGTCGGCGATGCGTGGGAATTGAATTACAAGAATCCGAACGCCATCCGCCTCCACGCCAGCGACAATTTGCACCCTGCCTATAACGGCTCCTACCTTGCGGCACTCGTGATTTACGGCGCTATTTATCATCCGCCGAATCTGAACGTCTCTTATCACGGCGATCTCAGCCACACCGAGACGATTTATCTTCAGACCATCGCAACACAGGCCACGCAGACGAGTTTTTTGCCGTGACCGAACATTCTCCCTCCCCAGGAACTGCGCCCCGGTTCAGGGGTTCAATGCGCGCAATTTCGTTTCGGGGAATTCTCACCCCGGCATCACCCATCCGCCTTCATCTGATTTCGGCGCGACAAGCTGGATTTGGCGTAGCGGCGACTCGGCAGAGCGCCGCCATCTGAAAACAACAGGGGAAATTTGCGGCGGTCTGCCGACGCGCCGTTACGGAACAGGAAAGTCATTCGCCGTCCTCTTGAAAATTCGCGCGCCGGGCTATTATATCATCCGTCGCGTGACATTCAGCCCGCGTCGCGGAAGCTGGTGGAATTCAAGCCCCACTGGCGCGCGTAGGCGAGCAGTTCCCGGTCGCTGTGCAGGTCCAGCTTTTGCCGGATGTGCTTGCGGTGCGCGCCGACCGTGGCCGGTCTGATTCCCAGTTCCTGTCCGATGCGCGCTTCATCCCAGCCGCACGCCATACGGCACAGCACCTCCTGTTCGCGTTTGCTCAACAGTTTCTGGAACGCCTCCGGCTGGGACAACCACTCGCGTTTGATCTTCGTGAAAAGTTTGCTGTAGAACACTCCGCCGCCGGCCACGGTCTGGATTGCCTCCAGCAGCAATTCCGGCCCCGCCGTCTTTTCCAGGTAGCCATGCACCTGGCTCTGGCTTACCCGCCAGATGGTGTGCGGGTCCGTGAGTCCGGACATCGCCAGCAGGCGCACTTCCGGCAGTTTTGCGGCCAGCCGTCCGGCCAGTTCCATGCCGTCCATTCCTGGAAGTTCGAGGTCCAGCAGCACCATGTCCGGTCGCTCCGCCAGGCAAATCGCCAAACCCGCGTTGCCATCATGGGCGCACCCCACCAGCTCGATCCCGCGCTGGCTGTCCACCCAGAGTCCGAGGCCTGCGGCCATCAGTTCCTGGTCTTCCACAATCACCACCCGGATGGGTTTGGCTGACATGCCCACAGGATGGCAATTGCCGCCGCGCCCGCCAAGCCGGAACTACCCGAATTAGGGTAAATTGGGGGCTTTGAACCCATCCCGGTCGAGCCGATAGTTGACCTATTAAATCTATGAAAACAGGGATTATTCAAACCGTCAGACTCTCAATTCCACTATTAAAATCGTTCATCGGGAAAGGCGAATGGGTGAAAAGTTTCTCGCGCCGGACATGTGCCCTGGCGGTCTGGCTGGGGCTGATGTTTATTGGAACCAATGTCGCCCTGCTGGGCGTTCAGACGGCTCAGGCCTCCACCACTCTTTATGACGTCCAATTTAACCTCTACTCACAAGATCAGCAAACGGGTGCCGCGATCATTGGTCAGGCCGGCGATTATTGGAATCGGCTCGCGGCTGCTTCAGGGTCATCTGTGCTGGCGAACACGGCGGGCAACATGAACGGTGCTTCATTTGCCTGGGCGGGAACCGGTCTTCTGGTGAGTGGAAATGCCAATCCCTCTTTTGGCAATGGCGACTCCAATCTGATGGACTGTTATATTTACAGCACCGTTTCGCAGAATATGACCTTTTCAAACCTGACCGCCAACGCCCCGTTCACATTGTACATCTATACGCAAGGCGACTCCGCGACGACGGGACGCAAGTTGTCGGTGACCTTCAACGGTTCAATCTACACAGCGTCAGCGGCGGTGGCGGGCACAACCTCCTTCGTTTCCGGCCAAAACTATCTGACCATCTCCGGCACCACCACTGCCAGTGGAACCCTGCCGTTTTCATACTCTTATGCCGCGGGGGAGGCTGATATCAACGGCATCCAGTTAAGTGTCGCCAACTTTGCGCCCGCCATCACCTCCCAGCCGGCGAGCCAGACGGTGGCAGTGGGCGGGACGGTGAATTTGAGTGTTACGGCGTCGGGCACCTCGCCGTTTTATTATCAATGGCTCAAAAACGGAGGGATGGTTTTGGGGGCGACGAACAGCGCGTTGAGCATAACCAATGCGGGTGTCGCGAGTTCGGGCGTTTATTGCGTGGTGGTTACCAACGCGTATGGCTTGAACATCAGCCAGCCCGTCACGGTGACAGCCGGCACCCCGCAACTGCTGGCTTGGGGCTACAATGGCTACGGCCAGTTGGGCAACGGAACCACAACCAATGTGCATTTGCCGCATTGCATGGCAAGCAATGTGACAACAACTGCGGCGGGCGCCGACCACTCCCTGTTTGTGAAGGCAGATAACACATTGTGGGCGGTGGGTTACAACATTGACGGCGAGTTGGGAGACGGAACCATAAACGAGGAGCAGTTCCCGGAGCAGGTGGCCAGCAATGTAGTGACAGCGGCTGGAGGAGCGTGGCATTCCTTGTTTCTAAAGGAAATGGCACCTTGTGGGTCATGGGCCAAAACTACTTCGGCGAGTTGGGAGATGGGACCACGACCGACAAATTCTTGCCCGAGTCTGTAGCCAGCAATGTGGTGGCAATGGCGGCGGGATGGGATCATTCCCTTTTCTTGAAAAGTGACGGCACTCTGTGGGCCATGGGCCAGAACATCTATGGCGAATTGGGAGACGGAACCACAAACAGCCGGAGCCTGCCTGTATCCGTAGCCAGCAATGTGGTAGCAGTGGCAGCGGGAGAACGGTATTCCCTATTTCTAAAATGTGACGGTACGTTGTGGGTAATGGGCCAAAACAATTACGGCCAGTTGGGCAACGGGACCATGACCCAACAGAACAGTCCCGAATGCGTGGCCAGCAATGTGGTGGCAATGGCGGCGGGATCCGGCCATTCCCTGTTTTTGAAAAGCGATTGCACGCTATGGGCGATGGGCGACAACTCCGACGGGCAGTTGGGAGACGGGACCATGATACAACGGAACAGTCCGGAATGCGTGGCCAGCAATGTGGTGGCAGTGGCGGCGGGAGCATTGCATTCCCTGTATTTGAAGAGCGACGGCACATTGTGGGCGATGGGTGACAACTCCTACGGCGAACTGGGCGATGGAACCATGACATCCACGAATCTCCCGGTGTGTGTGCCCGGCATGTCTCTGGCAACTGTGCGTTCAGGCTGTAATGCCTTTCACACCTTGGCGGTGGGCACGTTGCTGCCACCGGTGATCACGAGCCAGCCAACCAATCAGATAGTAATGGCGGGCAGTCCGGTCACTTTCACAGCCACAGCCAGCGGCTTTGCGCCGTTGAGTTATCAATGGCAGTTCAACGGCACCAATGTCCTGAGCGCCACCAACACCAGCTATGAGATCGCCAGCGCCGCCCTGAGTGACACCGGCGATTACGCGGTCATCGTCACCAACAACTATGGCAGCACTGTCAGCCTTACTGCCACTCTGACGGTTACGAATCAATCGCCACCCACGGCAACAGTGACCGTCACCGCCGCTCCCATCAACGCCGGCAGTGTGTCGGGTGGCGGGGTGTATATTGTCGGAAGCAACGCCGTGCTGATGGCGGCGGCTTCAAACAACTGGCAATTCATCAACTGGAATGACGGTGCGACCAATAATCCGTATGTCATCACAGTGCCAGCCACGAACATCACATTCTCGGCGCAATTCGCGGCTACGGCCACCATCACGGTGTTAGCCAACCCGAATAGCGGTGGCTCCGTCACCGGCAACGGCACGTTCCTGGTGGGCAGCACGAACCTGATCTCGGCGGTGGCATCCAATGGCTGGATCTTCGCCGGGTGGAGCGATACCACCTCCATTAATCCCTATTCCATCACGGTCACGTCGAACCTGACGTTAACTGCAAACTTCGTGCCAGCGGTAACAGTGACGACGGTGGCTTTACCGCCGGAGGGCGGCTTGACAACGGGCGATGGCACTTATGCCATCGGCGGTTCCGCCACGGTGACTGCGACAGCAACGAACGGCTGGGCGTTCTTGAGTTGGAACGGCGCGGTCACGAACAATCCATGGACTTTCCTTGTCTCATCCAATGCCACGGTTTGCACGGCGACCTTTGCCCAGGTCAGCACGGTGACCGGGCTGGCCAATCCCACCAACGCCGGCAGCGTGGCGGGTGGCGGGGTGTATATCGTCGGAAGCAACGCCGTGCTTACGGCAACGGCCTCAAACAACTGGAAGTTCATCAACTGGAATGACGGCGCCACCAATAATCCGTATGTCATCACGGTGCCGGACACGAACGTCACCTACACAGCCAACTTCGCAGCCACGGCCACGATCACGGTGGCTGCCAACCCGAATACCGGCGGCCACGTCACCGGCGGCGGCACCTTCCTGGTCGGCAGCACAAACCCGATCACGGCGGTGGCATCCAATGGCTGGATCTTCGCCGGGTGGAGCGATACCACCGCCATTAATCCCTATTCCATCACGGTCACTTCGAACCTGACGTTAACTGCAAACTTCGTGCCAGCAGCGACCGTGACCATCATCATTAATCCCACCAACGCCGGAGTCGTGATGACCGGTGGCGGAGTCTATGCCATCGGAAGCAACGCGGTGCTGAGGGTCTCGATCCCAACCTCGACGAACCAGAACCAATGGATTTTCCTGAACTGGAACGGCACCGTTACGAACTACACAAAGACTGGCAACACGAACAACCCGTTGGAATTTACGGTGACCTCCGACATCACGGTTACGGCGAACTTCGCCCAGGTGACAAGCAATGGTTTAGTTTACACGTATATCTCGGTTGAGGCGCAGTCCATGATGATTCCGGGAATCGAAATTATCGGTTATGATGGTGATGCCACAAGTCTTGTCATTCCCGCACAAATTGATGGTGTGCCGGTCAATGAAATCGGCCCCGAAGCGCTCACCGGGGAGAAATTTGATGTTGTCGAAGTTGATATTGATGATGGCATTAGCAGCTATACCCTCGATGGGACGTGTGTTGGTGCGGAAGACTTGGAGTTTGCGGGCGACATGGAAGCGTTGGATGGCCTCATAGCAGCCGGCGAATTAATTGTGGCTGCGGACGCGGTGGTGGATTGTAGTGAAGTTGAGTTCGCGGCGGGAGCGACGGGAGCCGTGATAGGATTTTTTGCTGGTATTTTTAGTGACCTGTCAATCGTACAAGTCACGGCCAATCCAGACAGCGGTGGCCATGGTACCGGCTCCGGCTTGTATTTTGATGGCAGCTCGGTCGAGATCACCGCCACAGCCGACGATGGCTGGCGGTTCACCCATTGGGATGATGGCAACACCAATCGTGACCGCTGGGTTCCGGCCCCGGGCGAATACACGGCAAACTTTGTCCAGCAAAGCACGGTGACGGTGTTGGCGGCTCCCACCGACGAAGCGGGCACGGTAAGAGGCGGCGGCACGTATGATGTAGGCACTCATGTCTACGCTTACCGCAACCGCCAATGAAGGTTGGGAATTTCATGATTGGAGCGATGGCAGCCTTGAAGAAACGAATGAAATCGAGGTGCCTGATCATGACGTCACTTATACCGCAACCTTTTACGTGGAGGTGGAGGTGGAAGCGGAACCGCCCATGGGCGGCATAGTGGGCGTGACGGACGGCATCAACATTGGCACCTCTATCCTGGGTGCCCCTTCCGGCTCTTTTCCTTTAGGCGATTTGATTCAGATCGGCGAAGTGACGAATCCGGGTTGGCGGTTCAACGGCTGGGTTGCGGATGGTTTCGCCACCAATGTTCCGACTTTTGTCACTTTGGCGGCTCCGAATCCTCCCCCGCTCAGCGTGCTCCTCAAGTATAAGGCGAAATTTTTGCAGACCATCCTGGTGACGGGGCTGGCGAATCCGACCAATGCCGGCAGCGTGGCAGGCGGCGGGGTGTATGACATTGACGACACCAACAAGACCCTGACGGCGACCGCCTCGAACAACTGGGTATTCGTAAACTGGAATGACGGCACCACCAATAATCCGTACACGATCCCACCCATAACCGTCACGAACATCACGAGCATCACCTACACGGCCAACTTCGCGCCCACAGCCACAATCACGGTGAATGCCAATCCGAGCAACGGCGGTTCCGTCAACGGTGGCGGCACTTTCCTGGTCGGCAGCACGAACCTGATCACCGCCGTGGCGTCCAACGGCTGGGCCTTTGTCCAGTGGAGTGACGGCACCACCAACAATCCTTACAGCATTGTGGTCACGTCGAATCAGAATTTTACGGCGAACTTTGCCCCGATCAGCACGGTAACGGTGTTGGTGAATCCTACCAACGCGGGTAGTGTGACTGGAAGTGGAACGTATTTTGTCGGAAGCAATGCCGTATTGACGGCGACGGCTTCCAACAACTGGCAGTTTATCAACTGGAATGACGGCACCACCAACAATCCGTATGTCATCACCGTGCCGGCCACGAATATCACCTACACGGCACAATTCGCGGCCACGGCCACCATCACAGTGTCCGCCAATCCGACTAACAGCGGCATCGTCACCGGTGGCGGCACTTTCCTGGTGGGCAGCACGAACCTGATCACCGCCGTGGCATCCGACGGTTGGATTTTTGCCCACTGGAACGATGGCACAACCAATAATCCCTACAGCATCATCGTTACGTCAAACCGAACCTACACGGCAAATTTTGAAGCGGCGGCGACGGTGGCGACGGTGGCAGCGCAACCGGCGGAGGCACAACGGCAGGCGATGGCGTTTATCCCATCGGCAGTTCCGCCACGGTCACGGCGACGGCGACCAACGGTTGGTTGTTCCTGAACTGGAACGGCACCGTCACAAATTACACGCAGACCGGCAACACCAACAATCCGGTCACGTTCACCGTACACTCCAACATCACCTACACGGCGAACTTCGCGTTGGTGACGACAAATGATTTTGTTTACTTCGTAATGGATACCATTCCGCCGCAAGTCGAAATTATCGGTTATGTCGGCACAAACGAAACGATTGTCATTCCCACAAATATTGATGGCATGGCGGTAACGGTCATCGGAACCGGGGCGTTCGGCGGGCATACCTATACCAATGTCGTCGTACCCGGCAGCATCACGAATATCCAGTCGGGCGCGATCTTTGCGAGCATCGTCGAAATTGTGGGCGCGACCGCGGCCCTCGTCATTGCGGCCGACGGCATTAAAGATGCCGCGGAAGTTGACCTGGTGGATGTGGCGGCGGATGTGGCGGCGGATTTATTGGAGGATTTGGGCGACGACCCCGATCTCGACTCGTTAAAAACCGTGAATGTCTCGGCTGATCCGGAAGATGGCGGCCACTGTGCCGGCACCGGCCTGTATGAGGAAGGCAAAGAGTTGGTGATTACCGCAACCGCGAATGACGGATGGAAATTCACTCATTGGGACAATGGCTCCGTGGAAGCCGAACGCAGTGTCACCGTGGTGGAAGATGCGGAATATGTGGCGACGTTCGTCAAGCAGGTGAAAGTCACCGCGGAAGTGAATGACGAGGAAGCCGGCCTCGTGACCGGCGGCGGCACCTACAGCGTGGGTGATTCGGTTACGCTCACCGCAACGACGACCAATACTGAATGGAGATTCATGGATTGGACCGACGAAGAAGGCGTTGAAGTCAGCATTGAAAATATATACGAATTCACCGCGCCGGACGAGGACGTCACCTACACAGCGAACTTTGTGGAACAGGTGGAAGTGGAAGCGGAGGCGGATCCCACGAACGGCGGCTTTGTGCTCGGCGCCGGCACCTATGATGCGGGCAGCCTGGTCACACTCATCGCAACGACCAACAGCGGCTGGCGGTTCAATGGCTGGTTCCTGGATGGCCTGCTCACCAATAATCCGGTCTTCATCACAGTGGCGTCTCCCTCGCTTGAGGATCTCATCACGTACACGGCGAAGTTTGTGCAGATCACCGCGGTGACGGTGTCGGCGAATCCCACCAACGGCGGCAGCGTGACTGGTGGTGGAGTATATGACGTGGGAGACACCAATGTCATCCTGACTGCGACGCCATCCAACGGCTGGATCTTCGTCCGGTGGAGCGATGGCGCCACGAACAATTCATATAACATCACTGCGCCAGCGGCCAACATCACCTATACGGCGAACTTTGCGTCCATGAATCCGACCAACATCGCGACCAGCGTCAGCGCCAACACACTCACGCTCGCGTGGCCGGGCGATCATCTGGGTTGGATTCTCCAGGCCCTGACCAACGACTTGAACTCCGCAAGTTGGTTTGATTTGCCCGACACCGGTGACACCAACTCGGTGGTCATCCAAATAGATCCGGCCAACCCGGCGGTGTTCTATCGCCTGCGCCAGCCATAATCAAAGTCGCAAACAATTTTTGGTCAAAACAAGAAATCATATGAAGCTAAAGACCATCCAAATTATCAGCCTCTCGATTCTGTCGTTGTTTCCGATTTCCGGAAGTGGAGCCGAGCTTGGAACACGCCAGCGGACGGTCAGGCCGGTTCCCGTAACGAACGCGCCAGTGACGCCGATTTTCCCATCAGCCGTTTCCAATTACGCAGTCTATGGCTACAGTTCCTGGCAGTGGGGGCCGGGCGAGGATGAAGGCCAGCAGCTCACCAACATGCCGGTCGGCTACTCGGGAGCAACCAATGCGGCCAGGCTGTTTGCTTTTCTTAGCATCAGCGACGCCCATATTACCGACAAGGAGTCTCCCTGCCAGTCCATCTATCTCAGTTGCTACCAGGGCGGGACCAACGGTTCGTCCGCGTGCTATTCACCGGTGATGCTCTACACCACGCAGGTTCTCGACGCCGCTATCAGGACCGCCAACGCTGTGAATCGTCTGCTGCCTTTCGATTTCGCCATTTCTCTGGGCGATGATGCCAATGGTCCCCAGTATAATGAACTGCGCTGGTATATTGATGTCCTGGACGGAAAGCATATCACGCCGAGTTCCGGCGCCCACGTCGGGGCCACCACCATTGATTATCAGGAACCCTTCCAAGCCGCCGGCCTTGACCCGGCCATCCCTTGGTATGCCGTGATGGGCAACCACGATCACCTTTGGATGGGAGGATTGCTCATCACCAACAACGCATCCCTGCAGGACTTTACCAACGTAAACGTCTTCCGTTTGGGAGACATTTACATGGGCACCATTGACGGCAGCACGCCTTACGGTGACGTCATTGATGTTGGATCCGTCACAAACTTCATTGTCGGCGGGGTCACCAACTTTCCGACGGTGGTGGCAGACACCAACCGCTATTACCTCGAGACCACCAACTGGATGCGTGAATTTTTCAACACCTCTTCAAAGCCGGTCGGTCATGGATTCTCCGAGGCCAACATCACCAATAACTTTGCCTGTTACAGCTTTGAGCCGAAGACGAACATGCCGCTGAAGGTCATCGTGCTCGACGATACGATGTCGGACCAGGACTTTGAGTTTGGTCAACAGGCCGCTCTCGACACCAACCGTTTTAACTGGCTCACGAACGAACTTCAACTCGGACAGGACCAGGACCAGCTCATGATCATCGCGACGCACGAGCCGCTTGAGGTGATTTACACCAACTCTCCCGTATCCCGCACCAACGTGCTGGCCGCGCTTCATGCCTATCCGAATCTCCTGCTGTGGATTTGCGGACACACGCATCAAAACAATATCATACCGCAACCGTCACCGGACCCGGCCCATCCGGAATACGGCTTCTGGGAAGTCCAAACCGCCTCCTTGCGGGATTTCCCCCAGGAGTTCCGAGCTTGGGAAATCCTCCGCAACACCGACAATTCCATTTCCATCCGGGTGACGGACATTGATCCGGAAGAAACCACCAATTCGCCGGCGGCGGTATCGCGCGGATACGCCGTCGGTGCCGCGCGGATATTCTGCGCCCCCTGCACCAACCTCACCGATACGGCGTCGTATGCGTATAATGCGGAGCTGCTCAAGCTGTTGACCCTTCCCATGCAAACGGTGATCGCCAATTACGGAGGGCCGCTGGGTCATAACGTGGCCATTGATAGCAACGGAACCGGAGTAACGATCAATTTCCTCGGTGAATTGCAGTCCGCCGACGCGCTATCCGGACCGTGGAACGGCGTTACGAACACCAGCCCATACGCGGTATCGGCCGCGAACGCTGCGAAGTTCTTCCGCGCAGCCGAGTAGCGGTGAATCAAGCGGACTTGTCGCGTCGTAGCCAGAGGCGAAGGCGGAAGGATGCAATAGTTCCAGAGCATTTGGACAAGTTGTGGTAAGGGATTGGACATGATTTTATGAAAGTGCCCGTGAAATCCGGTAATAACGTTTGTCGAGGGCCTCTTTACCGCCCTCCATCACTTCACAAACAGCTCGACGAATCTCTTGCCGCTGAAGTGCCCCCATCGCACACGTCCGCATTTGGCCTGTCGCAAAGCTCATCTCAACTATCTGCTCTGCCGCGCCATTCACCGGAATGTTCGGATTGTGAGTCACAACGATGACTTGCTGGTCCTGTTTCAATTGTCTGAGGCCAGACACAACCAAGGAGGAAATCAGGCGGGTTTCTAAATCGTCTTCGGGCTGGTCTATGATAAGTGGCGAATCATCAAGCGAGAGAACGAGGCCAAGCAGTCCGGCGGTTCGCTGGCCTGCCGAACCGGTTTCAATGTCCTCAACAGCTCCGTCGGCTTTCACCAACTCCAACTTCAACCTATCCTCTGGCGTCCAAATCGCGATGCGGTCTAAATCTTCGGGTGTGTTAAGGCGCAACTGGTCGAGATGGCGGGCAAAACGCCGGTCGAGTCCTTGGTTGTCGGTAAACGTTGCGTCGCGCAAAACGGTTCTGATTGCCTCCAGTTTTGCCCAACGATTCGGCACATCAGTCTGCTCTATGATCTGACCATCTCGCCGAACTACCGATGCCGGCAATCTCGAAACCAACCCCGCCGCATTTTAGTTTGCGTTTCCATTGGCCATGGCGTAAAAGTATAAGAAAATAACATTGTTCAAGTAAGGTAAGCTAAACAAAAACTTATTATGAAAGCAGCAAGAATTCAAAACATTAAACTCGGCTTGGTGGCTTTGGGGTTTGGTATGTGTTTGGCGGCCTCTGGTCAGCAGCCGGTCATCAGTTCGTTCAGTCAGAATGGGGTATTAGTCTGCGCGAACTTGGCGACCGGCACCGTGGCGTCAGTGGAGTGGGCATCGTCGTTGTCAGGACCGTGGCAGACCAATTGGGCAGGGCTGGATGCTGTGACAGTGAACTCGAACGGCACAATCACGGTCGGCGTGCCGATGTTCTACCGCGTGCGTGGGGTGGCTGCCATCCCATTGATCACGTCCGACGGAATGGCACTTATTCCCGCAGGGATGTTCACGATCGGGGACACACTGGATGGCGAGAGCGATGCCATCCCCACCAACGTGACAGTGTCGGCGTTTTACATGGACACGAACCTGGTGAGTTACAGCCAATGGCAGTCGGTCCATAATTGGGCTACAAACAACGGCTATGCCTTTGACAACACCGCTACTGGCAGGGGGACGAATTATCCGGTGGAAACGGTGACTTGGTATGACGCGGTAAAATGGAGCAATGCGCGGTCGCAACTGGCGGGTTTGACGCCGGTGTATTACACGAATGCGGCATTGACGGCGGTTTATACGAATGGAGATGTGGATGCTGTTTATGTGAATTGGACGAACAGTGGCTACCGCTTGCCGACGGAAGCGGAGTATGAAAAGGCGGCGCGTGGTGGATTAAGCGGGCAACGGTTTCCGTGGGGCGACACGATTTCCGAAAGCCAAAACAACTACTACGGAGATCCCAACGGCACTCTGCTTCCTTTGGACGCCACCATTGATTTGGGACCGGTCGGCTACAACACAAACTTTGATACTGGATGGATGCCCTACACCAGTCCGGTGGGATATTTCGCGCCGAACGGTTATGGACTTTACGACATGGCAGGAAATGTCTTGGGGTGGTGTTGGGATTGGTATGCGGCGCCGCTGTATCCGGCAGGCAGCCCGTATTTGGGAGGAAGCGATCCGCGCGGACCAACGTCCGGGAGCGGTCGTGTGTTGCGCGGTGGCAATTGGGGCACCCCCGGCGACGCCAACAAGTGCGCTCAACGCGACGGCGCCGTTGGATCCCCCAGCGATTATTACGTTGGCTTTCGTTGTGTGAGGGGGCACTAGTTTTTGCTCTTTTACATTTAACTCATTTGAACTTGTGAAACCAGCGTGGTACCCGCTGAAGAAAACCTGCAATTGTCGGGTCACCCGCGCTTTCAACTTCAGTGCCATCGGTGCGCCGCCCGCCAATCGCTAGGGAATGAGCGGACGAACTGCTTGGACGCGATAAAATCGTGCCGGCGCACTTGTGTCCGCGAAACCGGCCGTTGTGCTGGAACCGGCGGATGGCGAAATAAGTCCCAGGACGCTGTCCGTCCAACTGGGTGAACTCAGGCTCGGCGTTTCGTAAATGTAATAGTAACGCGTGGGCACGCTGTTCCAGGTTAGCATGGCGCTGGTTCCACCGGACGAAAAGCTCTCGGCGGTGATTCGCAAAACGCTGTTGGGGTTGTTCGGATCTGTGCCCGCGAGATATTCCTGCATATTGGACATGCCGTCATGATCGGGATCGGCGTTGGCGTTCACGTTCGTCGTGCCGAAATTTTGCAGCAGCCAGGCAATGGGCAGGCCGTCGGAAGCGAGCGCGCCGGGCGAGATGGTGTCCGTCTGCACATAAGCCACGGCGTTGCTCAAGCTGATCCAGCCGCAGTTGGCGCTCCAGACATATCCGCTCATTTGCCCGGTGATCATATTGATTCGGGGCGCGCCGGTGTTCGTAAAGTTAATCCAGCCGATGTTTGCGCCCCAGGCGTAGCCGCTCAAATTGCCCAGACCATCCAGATTCACGCCGAAATCGGTGGCGGAAAGATTTTGATAATAAATGCTGTTGGTCGGCGAGCCACTGCCGAGATTGATCCAGCCGACGTTGGCGGAATAAATGTAGCCGGAGCAGACGTATTGGCCGATGACCGCGCCGTTATTCGTATCGCCGACCCAATTCAGCCAGCCGATGTTTGCGCCGTAGGCATAGCGATTGACAGAGTCAATCGTCGTGGCGGCGCGCACTGGCGACGCGGCCCAACTGAACAACACTATAATCGCCAATGTGATGGCTTTCATTTGGATTCCCATTAGAAATTTGCCCACGGACTGGTGGCCGTGCTGGGCGTCTGGACGGGTGCAAAGTCGCTGTTGCCGGTAGTGTTGTAGTAATTTACGGAGTTACCGGGCGCAAAATTGCGGGTGATAATGTTTCCTGAACTCGAACTGATTTCAAGGATGCCGTAAACGCCGTTGTAACCAACGGTGTTGTTATCAATTCGATTCTTGGCGCTATTAATCTCGATGCCAGAATCGGTATTGTCGCCGCAAGTATTCCCGGCGATCTGGCAACCGTTCCCGCTGACGTAAATGCCGGCGTAGTTGTTGTCGCTTGTGCAATCCTTGACGGTGCAGTTGGTTCCGACCTCAATGCCATAATTGGTGTTGTTCAGTGCAACGCAATCGGACACAGTGCCCGTAACCACATAAATGCCATTTGAGGCGTTGTTCAGCACTTCGCAGCCGGACACCATGCCGGCATTTACCTGAATGGCGTTCCCGCTGTTGTTATAACAATTGCAATCGCGCACCACACCGGAACTGTCGAGATAGATGCCATAATGGTTGGCGGAAACCTTCAGGCGCTCCAAAATGACGTTATTGGCGTAACATTCAACGCCAGAGTAGGTGGAGCTGGTGCCCCAGCCGCTGATGTTGCCATTGCGCACGGTGACGTTGGTGTAGCCGGCGTGAATATAAACTCCAGACCAGACGCCCGAAATGCCCTGTACCGAAAAGCCGTTCAAATCAAGCGTGACGTTGTTGGCGGAGATATTGATTCCGTTTTCGCCGCTTACGCCAACCACGTTCGTGGTCAAGTAATATGAACCGGGCTGGGTGATGAGGAATTCCGCGCTACCGCCGCTGCCCGTATGCGTGGCATCCACCGGTGTGCGCGGCTCGATTTGTGAGAGCGTCAGCATCGTCGGCGCGGGCGCGCCCGGTGGCGTGAGGCTGCCCTGGGCAAAACAGGTGGAGAGTTGAACGTTGAGGGTTGAGAGCGCGAGCAAGGCTGGCGCGATGATCATGATGGTTTTCATATTGGACCTTGGATTCGATTTGCTCACTTTTAGAACATTTAAGTCTAATGTTCTATTTACGCCTCGCCTTGTTGAAATGCAACTAAAAAATCCCACCATCGCGGGCGAGTAATCACGTCAGGTGCCAACACAAGCCCGCTAATGCCACAAACAGGAATTTCAATTCCTGCGATGGCACAATTTAACGCCATGTTTGCGCTCTGACCGATACAAATGACAAGACATCACAGAAGTTCGGGCCGACAGGCCATATCAATAGCAGATGGGTTATGGCCGATGGCGGGTCGGTCAAATAAACTGGTAGATTAATTCAATCGGCTGGCAGAGACGATATTCGGATTGGAAGATGCGATCCAACAACGATTCATCCGGGCGGTTGACCTGACACGGCTCGTTTGGTGGCGTGGTTTCGGAGATGGCTGAAATTTCCCTCTTCGCAGCAGGCCACGAATCCTTCCGTGACCGTTTTCAGTTCCTCCCAGCGGGCGCGGATTTCCTTGGCCTCCGCCTGTGTGATCTTTTCATCGGCAGTGGCGGCGGCGATGACGTGGAGCAGGTCGGCGAATTCCTGGACGATCTGGTTGGTGGCGGGAATCAGAAAATGCGGATGCGGCGTGTGCTTCGGGTTTTGAATAAAAAAGCCGCCGGCGCGCTGGCAAATCCATTGGACGAGCCGGTGGTCGCCGGTGCTGGTCAACAGCCCTTCAATGCGGTCGAGCGGATTGCCGGTGCCGCTGCCCGAGGCGTGGTTCGGCGGTTCGGCCCATTTATAGACCATCGAGAGCGACAGGCCGAGGTCGGCGGCGACCTGTTTGGGGGCTTTCTTTTCAAAGACCTCACGCAACAATTCGTAGGAATGCATGGGCAGACGATGGAAAAGCCAGACGTGATTGGCAAGCGTGAAGCGCGGGTGGAGCGCGGCTTGTCCCAAGCCGCAGCAGCCACAAATGCAAACACCCGCTGAAAGTATTCGAACGATTCTCCGCACTTGAATCGGCTGCGAGTTGGGACAACTCGCGCTCCGAAACCGGCTAATTCGCTTTGGGCTTACAAATCCGCCGCCAAATTATAGATGCAACCAGGAGCAGGGTGGTGTTTGATAAGCGCATCGCATGAAACATAACGATAAAACCCGGCATTCCTTTCTGACTTGCTTTGGAAGCGGGTTGGGGTTCTACTCGCTTCAACTACAACTTGGCGAGGATTTATGATTATCTACACGATCTGCTTGGTGGTGGGTTTGGCGTTTGCCTTCATCAGCGCGATTGCCGGTCACTTCTTTGGCGGACATGATGGCGGGGGCGTCGGGACGGGCGGCCATGCGGAGGCCGGTTATGACCACAGCGGCGTGCCGGGGATTTCGTTCTTTAGCCCCACCGTGCTGGCGTGCTTTGTGACCGCCTTCGGCGCTTGCGGACTCATTCTGACCAAAGTTGAGGCAACGAAAAGTGTGTGGGTCAGCGCCCCGATTTCGTCGGTCGCCGGACTGGCCATGGCGTTCGTCACCTTTCTGCTGTTCAATTGGATGTTCAAGCAGACCGAAAGTTCGAGCGAATCCCACGTCGCATCCTTGATTGGCCAGGAAGCCTCGATTGTGACGCCCATTCCCGAAAACGGCGTCGGTGAAATCGCCTACATCCAGGGCGGTTCCCGCTATACCGCCCCGGCGCGGACTGAAAACGGCTCTCCGATTTCCGCCGGCAAGCCCGTTCGCATCACCCGCATCGTTGGCACACAGTATTACGTAGATGTCAAAAATTGAACCACCCCAAAACCACTCCAAAATACAACTAAAGAAACATTATGTTTACCCCAATCCTCCTGGCCGACGTTTCCGTCACCGCTTATGTCATCGGTGGAGTCATCGCGGTTGTCATTGTCCTTTTCATGTTGCTTGGCCTCTGGGCCAGCCGCTACACCAAGGTCGGGCCCAACCAGGTGCTGGTCATTTCCGGCCGCAAACGCCGGATCATTGATCCGGATGGCACCGCGCGTGATGTCGGATTCCGCGTCGTCAAAGGCGGCGGCCGGTTCGTCTGGCCGGTGTACGAAAAGGTGGACATCCTCTCGCTCGAACTGCTGACGATTGATGTGCAGACGCCGGAGGTCTACACCAGCAAGGGCGTGCCGGTGAAGGTGGATGGCGTGGCGCAAATCAAGGTCAAGGGCGACGACGTTTCCATCGCCACGGCGGCGGAACAATTCCTGAGCAAAGGCACCGATGACATCAAGAACATCGCCATGCAAACGCTCGAAGGCCATTTGCGCGCGATTCTCGGCACGATGACGGTTGAGGAAATTTACCAGAACCGCGATGCCTTCGCCCAGAAGGTCCAGGAAGTGGCCGCCGGCGACATGGGCAACATGGGCCTCGGCATTGTCAGCTTTACCATTCGCGATATCCGCGACACCCAGGGTTACCTCGACGCGCTCGGCAAACCGCGCATCGCCCAGGTCAAACGCGACGCCATCATCGCGCAGGCCGAGGCTGATCGCGACTCCGTTATCCGTTCCGCGCAGGCCAATCAGGCCGGGCAGGAGGCGAAGTTCCTGGCCGACACGAAAGTCGCCGAGGCGCAGCGCGATTATCAATCCAACGTCGCGCAATATCAGGCGACGGTGAACGTGCAAAAGGCGCAGGCCGACCTCGCTTACGATTTGCAGAAATTCAAGACCGGGCAGCTCGTGAAGGCCGAGGAAGTCCAGGTGCAGATCGTCGAGAAACAGAAGCAGATCGAATTGCAACAGCAGGAAATCTCGCGCAAATCGCGCGAACTCGAAGCCACCGTCCAGAAACCCGCCGACGCCGAGCGCTACAAAGTCGAAACGCTGGCCAACGCGCGGAAATTCCAACTGGAAACCGAAGCCGCCGGTGCGGCGTCCGCGACCAAAGCGACCGGGTTTGCCGGCGCCGACGTCGTGAAAGCCACGGGTCTGGCCGAAGCCGACGCGAACAAGGCGCGCGGTCTGGCGCAGGCAGAAGTCATCGAGGCGCAAGGCAAGGCGACCGCCGAGGCGATGCGCGTGAAAGCCGAGAGCTTCAAGCAATACAACGAGGCGGCGGTCATCGAAATGATTGTGCGCGTGATGCCGGAAATCGCGGGCAAGATCAGCGAACCGCTGAGCAAGACCGAAAAGATGGTCATCATCAACAGCGGCAACGGCCCCGGCGGCGGCGCGAGCAAGCTGACCGGCGACGTGACGACCATCATCAGCCAGTTGCCGCCAGTGCTGGAAAGCCTGACCGGCGTGAAGTTCGAGAAATTGCTGGAACAGGTCCCCGCGCTGAAAAAGGCGATGAGCAAGGATGATAAAGCGTCGTAATTGAAATTGGGAGGGACGGCGTGTCGCCGTCCCAAAAATAATTAATGGGTCGCCGACACGGCGACCCTCCCAAAATCCGGAGGGGCGAGCTCTGCGAGTCCCTAACTAAAATACCAAGATGGGGGCTTGTGTAACTCGCCCTCCGAGAGATTGAAATATCATGAAAATTTGCCGTTCGCAAAATAATCGGATGATTGCCGGAGTATGCGGCGGGCTGGCGGAACATCTCGGCTGGTCGCCGTTCCGCCTGCGCGTGGTCTGGGTTCTGGCAAGCATTTTCACCGCGTTTGCCGGAGTGATTGTGTATTTTGCACTCTGGTTCCTGATGCCGAAAGAACCGCCGCCCGCGCTCAACTTTGAATCGCCGCCATTGCAGCCGTGGAAAAAATCGGCGTGAAGGTTATGGCCGAAAACGAACCAACCAAAGTTTGCCCGCATTGCGCTGAGACAATCAAAGCGGCGGCAAAAGTTTGCCCGCATTGCCGGTACTGGCAGAAAAAATGGTCGTTGTATAATCCGAAAGTTTTTACCACGCTCTTTCTGGTTGTAATGACCGCCTATTGTGCAGGAATCGGCATTTTCATGGACACAATGTTCGGTCCGAAGGAACAGTTTGCGACTTATCGTAACGATATTTCTGTTATAGGTTCACAATTCAGCCAGCGGATTTCCACCTCCGGTTGCGATAGTAACGCGAGTATGTATGTCACCGTTGTCGGCACACTTACAAATCAAAGCAATATTGCATGGAAGGATGTCAGCGTGGAGGCGCAGTTTTTGGACAAATCCGGCAAACAGTTCGATGCAATAACCGTAAATGCAGACGGATATCGCGGTGTGGTGATACTGCCTCACGGCGAAGCAGCCTTCAAGATTGAAGGCAAGGCTGCCCGGCCTGAGTCGGATTACAGCGCCTACAAGGTTGTTGTGCGCTGGGCAAAGGACGTTGAACAGAAGTTCTGATCTGGCAAATTCTTTATGCGCCTATTCGAAGCCATCATTGATGCGAACCACCGGGCGGTGGCCGGTGACACGAGCGCCGGCCTGCATCCGGCGGATTTCGCGGACGAACTGCCGGTCATCGCGCTCACGTGCATTGACCCGCGGTTGAACGCCTTTTTCCCGAACGCGCTGGCGCTGCCGGCGGAGCAGTTCATCTGGCTGCGCAACGCCGGGAACATCATCTTTGATCCCATGAGTTCAATGACCCGCACGCTGGCGCTGGCCTGTGCAGTCAAGGGTGGCAAGGAAATCGCCATCATCGGCCACACGGACTGCCAGGTACGCAAAACCACGGCGATGCAGTTGCTCGACAAATTCAAAGAGTTGGGCGTTGACCGGCATCAACTGCCGGACGACCTCAATGAGTTCTTCGGCCTGTTCAGCAGCGAACGGCAAAACGTCATCAAGGGATGCGACATCGTCCGGCACAGCCCGCTCATCGGCCCGAAAATTCCGGTGCATGGTTTTTTGTTGGACATCGAAAACGGAAAGCTCGAATGGATTGTGAACGGCTACGAAGTCTGGCAGACGCTGCCGGCAGCCAGCGATGCGATCAAAGGCGCCGGGCCGATGACCGAGGCGCTCGGCTCGTTCGCCGCGTTCAACCTCGGTGAAATGAAATTTCCCGAAACGAAAATCGGCGAAGCGGCGGCAAAAACCGGAATGCCAGAACTTAAAATTGCCGCCACACCATCCGCGCAGCCATTGCCCGCTGCGCCCGTTGTTCCGCCGAAAATTCCATTGCCGCCGCCGATCCGCCCGCGAATCCTGCCAACCCGCGGCCGGCGGTGAGAATTGTGGAGGGAATCGCTTCGTCGCTTCCCTGCCAATTTGATGATTGGGGCACTGACGAAGCAGTGCCCTCCACGCCAAAATCTTCGTGATTGAATCCGGCGGCGGGCAGGCTAGAATCAGCGCTCCAATGGTTCGGGGCGTAGCGTAGCTTGGCTAGCGCGCTTGCTTGGGGTGCAAGAGGTCGTGAGTTCAAATCTCACCGCCCCGACCATTTTTATTAGGAAAAACGAGGTATTGACGAAAATCTATCCATAGTCTATCATGTGGATAGATGAAAACAGACGCAACTACCACCGTTAAGGAATCCGAAAACGCCAACATCCCCGAAGCTGGCGCGGTCAAAGAGTTCAAAAAAAACGGAATCTCCGTCCGTATTCGCCCCACAATCAAGAACGGCGTCACCCGTTTTGTGCTGGATTATCGCGCCAATGGTAAGCGCAAATTGGTGTGGCGCTCCACAATGGCCAAGGCCCGCAAAGCCGCCGACGAAGCCGTTGACAAGATCACGGAAGGCCAATCCGAAGTCCTCAATCTCAAATCCGCCGATGCTCACGCCATCATCCGTGCCCGCGCCTTTATCAAAGGCAAGGAGGGTGAGACGAAGATAGAAAAAGAGATAGACGAGCTTGTCGGAGAAATTTGCGAAATCCGCCGAATGTTGGGCGGACGGGAAACACCGCTGGGAGTCACCCGCGACTGGCTGAAACGCAACGCGGTGGCACTGCCCCGCGTCACCGTGGACAAAGCCGTGAAGGATATGAAGCTCCAGGCCAAGACGGATGGCAAATCCGACCTGCGCCTGAAACAGTTGGCAAATGTGCTCGACCGGTTCGCGGAGTCGTTCAACCGCGAAGTCCACACGCTCACGCCGAAATTGATTGCGGACTATTTGACCGGGTTGGCACTGGCCGAACGGACACGCCGGAATCACCGCGATGTCATCGGCTTTTTCAATCGCTGGCTGGTTCTGCGCGGCTATCTGGCAAAAGGCACTGACTGGCTGGAAGGTGTCCAAAACTACACGGCGCGCAAGCTGGGTCAAATTACCACCTACACCGCCGACGAAATGCAACGGCTGATTGCCGCCGCCGATGAGCGGATTTTGCCGATGATTGTCATTGGCGGATTCGCCGGCCTGCGCCACGCCGAAATTGCGCGGCTGGAATGGCAGGACATTGACATGGAAGAAGGTTTTATTGAGGTCAAGGCAGAGAACGCCAAGACTGACACGCGCCGGATTGTGCCGTTGAAAGAAAATCTGAAAGCGTTTTTGAAACCGCTGGTGAAAAAAAGCGGGAAAGTCGTTTCCGTCGTGAACACGACGAAACAACTTTTGAAAACGGCAACGGACACCGCCGACGCGGCGAATGAAATCGAGGCGATGGAATGGAAACACAACGCGCTCCGGCACACTTACATTTCCGCCCGCGTGGCCGAATCTGGCGACGTGCCGCGCGTGGCCGATGAAGCCGGCAACAGCCCGCAAGTCATCCGCACAAACTATTTGAAGCGGATGCGCCCGGCGGCGGCGGCGGAGTGGTTTGCCATCATGCCGAAAGAATCCAGCCCGGCAGTGAATTGACGCGGCGGCTATTTCTTTTTGCGCTTGGATGCCGGCGCGGCCGATTTTTTTTGCGGCTCGCGTTCGGGCGTGTAGTGAAGCAGGCCGTCTTTCGTTCCAACGTATTCACTGTTCATGGTGAATGGAAATTTGTTTTTCTTTAGCTTCTTTTCCGATTCAAGACGCATGGACGTAATAAAACCTTCCAACAAATAATCTTTCTCCAGTTTCGGAATTTTCTGAATTTCCGCCTCGATTTTATCGGACTCCGGCATTTTTACGGCGATGCGATCTTCCTCGGTGACGCCGAAATGTTTTTCCAAATCGTCAAAGGCTTTGGCGAGCTTGTAGGCACAAAGGGCGGAGTCGTCTTTTTTATAGGCCCGGTAGTAGATGGCACACAGACGGCGGACATTCATGGTCAATGAATGGAGGGCTTGCAACGCTCCTAAATCGGGGTGCTTTTGCTGGAGTCCGAGCGCCTGATATTCTTCAAACAATTCCTTGGTGTAGGGTGCGCCATCAACATCAACCGGCGGTTGGTTGACATCATTGGACAGAAGCCAGGCGAGATTGATGCCGGTCTTGTGCGAAACCAATCCGGCGAGTTTGTCGCTGAGATTCAACTTGCCCAACTCAACGGCTTGAACGGTCGGGGTCGAACATTCGAGGATCGAGGCCATTTCCTTTTGAGTCAGGCCGCTGATGTTCCGCAGCACGGCGAGCGTGTGGCGTTGGGGCGAAATTCGCATGAGCGAAACCATAGCATATATGTATTAAACATCAATGCAATTCTTGCCGCATATATGCAATAGGGATATGTTTTGTCCAAGATGATGCAAACAGAACAACCAAACACTGACGGACAGGGCGGGCTGGTGGATGCGCCGCGCCTGCTGGTGGAACTTTTCCCGAACCCCGAATGCCGGCCTTCCCTGCGCTGGCTGCGGACGCAAGTAGCCGAACGCACGCTGCCGTTTGTCCGCATTGGCCGGCTGTGTTTCTTCGACACGCAAATGGTCAAGACGCACTTTGCCGCCCGCGCGATGAGCAAAGTTAAGGGGCAATAAAACCAACCGGGCAAATTTTTTGAAAGCCACCCCTTTAGAGCGGGCGCGCCGATACGTTGCCAAGTGCCTCCCGGCAATCAGCGGCCAGAGCGGACACAACGCGACATTTTATGTCGCGGCGGTGCTGGTGCATGGGTTCGCGCTCGGTGAAGCCGATGCGCTGGTGTTGCTGCGCGAGTTCAATCAGCGGTGTCTGCCGCCGTGGAGCGAAGGCGAATTGATTCACAAAATACAAGTCGGCGGCGAACGCGAATCACCTTTTGCCGCGTGGTCATTTGCTCGGCGGCGAAAACGGCAGTCCGGTTTCCGCGAAACCGATGCCGCCGCCGCCACCGAAGCCAAAATTTCAAAAGACGGTGCTGGCGCGGATCGCCAACAAGGTCGCGGACATCAAGGACGTGACCGGTTTTCTTGCGGAACGGTCGCCGGTGCCGGTGGACGGGCAGGATTCCGCCAGCGTGCTGCGGCATCTTTATCGCTCGCGGGTCGGGCGAAAAAATTCTGATTTTCACCGACATGAAATCCCAGGGGCAATTTCTTATGGGAAGCGGACCGGAGCGACGTCATTCAGCAACGGCATTTGCCGGCGGGCAATGATGGCGTGTGGTTTCTGCCGCAACCGGTGTCCGGCGAATTTCTGCCGAATCCGCGCCTCGACGGGAAATTGTCCCGGCGGTCGGAAGAAGCGATTACGGCATGGCGTTATGCGGTGCTGGAAAGTGATGAGGCGGATGCCGATGACTGGCTGCGGTGTCTGGTGCAAATGCCATTTCGCATCGCCTCAATTTGCGAGTCCGGCGGTCGGTCAATTCATGCGCTGGTGCGGTTGGACGCGGCGAGCAAGGCGGATTGGGACCGGCTCATGGGGCCGATCAAGCCGGTGCTGATCACGCTCGGCGCGGATCGGGGCGCATTGACCGCCGTGCGTTTGTCGCGGCTGCCGCAAGCGATGCGCGGCGAGCGTTGCCAGCGATTGCTGTATTTGAATCCGCAACCGAGCGGCGTGCCGATTTTCCAGCAACCAATTCCACCGGCCTTTTATTTCCAAAAATCAGAGGCTATAAAAACATGAGCGATCAAATTGCAGACATGGCGGAGTGGGGTAAAAAGCATGAGGCCAACGGCCTGCCGTTGCTCGTGCTGCCGGGCGGTGAGGTCAGCATCACGGAGAGCGCTGAAAAACTTTTCAAACTGATTGCACCCACAAAACGGATGTTCGTCCGGGGCGGCGTGGTGGTGATTCTGGTCAAACGCGACGATGGCTTGCTGGCATTGGAAATCCTGCGCCCGTCGGCGGCACGCTCATTTTTCGAGAAATTCGCGCGGCTCGTGGCCTGGCGGCAGGGCGAAAATAATGAGCCGGTGCTGAAACCGGTGAACTGCCCGCAAGAAATGGCGGATGCGCTGCTGCACAGTGAAGAGGCGTTGACGGTGCTGCCGCGAGTGCAAGGGCTGATCAACTGTCCGGTGGTTCGTGAGGTCAACGGTCAACCGGCGGTGGCGGGGCGCGGCTATGACGAAGACACGCGGTTGCTGATCACCGGGGGCGAAATGCCGCCGGTGGTGGAATTGAAAGAAGCGGTGCCGGCACTGCTGGAATTGCTGGCGGAATTTGAATTTCAAACCGAGGGCGACAAGGCGCGGGCCGTCGCCAGCATTATCACGCCCGCCCTGAAAGCCGGGGATTTCCTGAAAGGCCGGGTGCCGGCGGATGTGGCGGAGGCGGATCAATCGCAATCGGGCAAAACTTACCGGCAAAAAATCATTGCCGCGCTCTACAATGAACGGGTTTCACTGGTGACAAGCCGACAGGGTGGCGTCGGTTCGATTGATGAAAGCTTGAATCAAGCGCTGGTGGCGGGCCGGCCCTTCATTCAGTTCGACAATTTTCGGGGGCGATTTGACAGCGCGCATTTGGAGGCGTTCCTGACGGCAGAAGGGTCGTTTCCGTGCCGCGTCCCGCATCGCGGTGAAGTCACCGTTCCGCCGGAGCATTATTTTGTCTTCCTCACGTCGAACGGCGTGAACACGACGCGGGATTTAGCCAACCGGAGCAACATCATTCGGATTCGGAAAAAACCGGCGGGATTTATTTTCAAAAAATACCCGGAAGGCGACTTGCTCGCCCGCGTCCGGCATTGGCAGGCGTATTACCTCGGCTGCGTGGTGGCGGTGATTCGCGAGTGGCACGCGCAAGGCAAACCCGTCACGGATGAAACCCGGCATGATTTTCGTGAGTGGGTGCAAATGGTGGATTGGATTGGCCGCAACATCTTCGGCACGGCGCCGGTGATGGAGGGACACCAGCAGGCACAGGAACGGGTGAGCAATCCGGCGCTGGTCTGGCTGCGCAACCTGGTGCTGGCAATCAACGAAGCCGGCGACCTCGACCGGGCGTTGACGGCAACGGAAATCAACACCGTCTGTGACAGCCATGACATTGCGATTCCCGGCGTGCGAGCCGGCGCGGATGAGGACAAGGCCAAAAAGGTCATCGGCACGGTCATGGCGAAGCTATTTCGTGACGTGGACACCTTGGAAGTGGATGGCTTCCTCGTCACCCGCGAAGAAAAAAATGTCACCCGCGACAATTCATCCGATGGGGGCAATTTCAAGTCCAAAACCTACACCGTAACCAAGCCATGAACCGCCAACATTCCGCAGCAACGCAGCCACCGCAGCAAGGGCTACAAGACTCTGAAAAAAGGGGGGTATTTTTCAAGAAGTATAGGGGGTTACTGCGGTGGCTGCGGACAAGGATTTAAGCAATGAACCACGCATTTGAACAATTATCGAAGGAAAGCGCGAAAGCGTTCGCCGCATTCAGCCTTTACCTGAATCTGGGCGCGGAGCGGTCATTGGCAGCGGTGGGGCAAAAGTTAGGCAAGAGTGTGGGGCTGATTGAACGCTGGTCGGCCAAATTTGACTGGCCGGCGCGGGTGGCGGCGCATGGCGCACACCTGGCCGTCGTCGAGCGCGGAGCGATTGAAGCGACGGCACGGGGCAAGGCGGCGGAATGGGAGAAACGCGAAACGCAGTTGCGCGAAACCGAATGGGCGATGCACGAGGCGGCGATTGCCGCCGCGAAACGCGGGCTGGCGGCTTACATGGAAAAAGACAAGGTCTATGCCAACCTCGCGGACATCGCCCGGATGCTGGAAATCGCCAGCAAGCTGGGCCGGCTGGCGACGGGACTTGGCACCGATGGCGAGCGGCGCGCTGGCGACGATCTGCCGGGCTTGCGCGTCGAGGTCACGGTTGCGCTGGAGAAAATTTACAGCGAACCACTTCCGGGCGAAGTGGTGGATGTTGAGGTCGTGCCGGCGTTGCCGGAAAAAACATGACGCCTTGGGAACGATATTTTCTGGCCGGTCGCCGTGCTGGTTGCCCGAAAGCGCAAATGGACAGGTTTGCCAGTGCCGATGTGATTTTGCAGGCGCGGCAACTGGCCGCGTCAGCCGCGGCGCGACTGTGCGACAAACCGGACGGGCCGATGGCAATTGGCTACGGCGGTGCGCGCGGCGGCGGAAAATCGCATTGGCTGCTGGCACAAATGGGCGCGGATGATTGCCAGCGCGTGCCGGGTTTGAAATGCCTGCTTCTGCGGAAAGTCGGCAAGGCAAACTTGGAACATTTTGAGGATTTGCGGCGGCGATTGTTCGGGCGCTTGAACCACGAATTTTCCGCGTTTCGCGGGATTCTGTCGTTTGCCAACGGCTCGCGGATCATCGCGGGACATTTTCAGAATGAAAAAGACATTGATGCCTACCTCGGCCTCGAATACGACGTGATTGGCATTGAGGAGGCGACAACTTTGACGGCGCGGAAATATCAGGACATTTCAACCTGCTGCCGCACGTCGAAAACGAACTTCCGCCCGCGCATTTACAGCACGACGAATCCCGGCGGGGTTGGGCATGGCTGGTATCGGGTGAAATTCATCGTGCCATTTCAGGAAAAACGCGAGACGGAAACGCGATTCATCCCGGCGCGAGTCACGGATAACAAATGGAACAATCCCGAATATGTCCGCGTGCTGGAAAATCTCACCGGCTGGCAAAAGCGCGCGTGGCTGGATGGCGATTGGGACATTGCCGCCGGGCAATACTTCACGACGCTGCGCCGCGAGGTTCACGTCGTCGAGGATTTCGACGATTCGCGAGCCGTGGAATGGTTCGCCGCGCTGGATTACGGCTTCGCGCATTACACCGTCGTCCTGCTCGGCTGTCGCGATGGCGATGGAAATATTTTCATCGTGGACGAACACGCGGAGCGGCTTTGGCTGCCGCAACGTCACGCGGCGGCAATCAAGGCGATGCTGGCACGGCATAAAATCGGCGAGCGCAAACTTGGACTCGACGATTTGAAACGGTTTGTGGCCGGCGCGGACGTGTTTTCACGCCAGAGCGACGGGACAACGATTGCGGCGCAATACTCGAAACTTGGAATCACCTTGCGCTGTGCGAACACTGACCGCGTGAACGGCTGGGCGGAAATTTTGCAGCGGTTCGGCGATGTCGAGGGCGGCGTGAAGCCGACACTTTTCATTCACAAGCGGTGCGGTCGCCTGCTGGAAACTTTGCCGGCGTTGCAACACGATCCGAACCGGCCCGAAGATGTTTTGAAAGTTGATGCCGACGAGGATGGCATCGGCGGCGATGACGCGGCGGATTCGCTGCGCTACCTCGTGGCGACAAAATCGCGGGCGGTCACGCAACGGAAGTTGCGGGGGCTGTGATTAGCGAAGCTCAGATGGAGCTTTTCACGCGCTCAAGGAGTTCCGCGAACTTAACCCCCCACTCTTTTTCAATATAGCGCTGGGTCTTTGGCTGCTCTTGCAACGAAGCTCGTATCTGTCGCGCAACGTAGTGCCCTTTCTTCTTAAAGGCTTTAAGCGCTTTCTCTCGTTTTTTTCTGACCCGCCACTTGACCCCAATCACATACTCACACTTGTTCAGATTATCATAGGTGTGGCACATGTCCCATGCTTTGAGCCGTGTCTGTTTCAAACTTTTGTTGCCAATACGAAACTCGCGGGCCGGGACGGCTTCGGCCTTCACTTTCCCAATTCCCACATATCCGTGTCCGCTGGAATATGCGAGAACAATGTCACCCTTCCGAAGCTGGCGCGCTTGGTCCCTATACTTCGTGGCGTAACCCGTTGACACAAACCCATATTTGTAGCAATCCTCCCATGCCCTGTATGCCCCATCGTCAAAGTGCTCGCCAACATTGAAGAAGTGGCTGCGATGTGAGAAATCGAAGCCCTCCATCTCCCTGTCCAGTGTATTCTGGGGTCGAAAGTTAGTCTCGTGGTGTCCTGAGTTCTCGTTGGTCAGCTCCTCACCCAATTTCCAGATGAGGGTTGCTTCAACCAGGAATGCCTGATCTTCTGTAAGGTTCGCCGCGATAACTCTGATGACTGGTTCCTTTCCAGCGGCCCGGATTTGCCTAATCTTCTTGGCTTTTTTTGATTTTCCTTGAGTCCATAGGTGGATGTCTTTCCTGCCCTCCTTGCCCTTCCCGTAATAAAACTCCTTACCGGTCCGAGGATCAATGTAGCAATAGACATAGAATTCATTGGTTATTTTCATATTATGAGCAAGATTCAAATGAAAATCTGGTTAATGGCGAGGGTTCAGTCAATTGGCAATTTGTGAATTGCGGCGCGGTGTCCATAGGTCACATGACCTTTGGCGCGGTCTGGTGCGCGTAACACCAGAAAAGTTTTCTGGATGCGCGAAACGACCACCGAAGGGCGTTTCGCCGAATTTTTTTGCACCCGGCGCGGTGGCGTCGGGTGCGTGTTGGTCTGCGGGTCAATCCTCGTCCGGCATCATCAAGGTGATAGCGGGCTGCGGGTCGTCAATGTCCAATGCGCCGCAAGTGGCGATGAGTTTGACAAGCCGCGCTGCGCGGTTGTCGTTGCGGACATAGAACGCAACGGGGATGCGGTCGCAACCTGGGCGACTGCGGATGATTCCGAAACGGAGCATCCAGACAATATCCCAAAGGCGTCCGGCTTCATCTTGTCCGGTCACGCCTTCCGGCACGGTCACGAATGAATCGAAAACGGTGCGCGTGAGAAATACCGGAAAGCGGATGCCCGCTTCGGCGGCAACTTTTGAAACATCAACTTGCACGCCATCGGCGATGGCTTGCGAGCGGGTGTAGGCATAAATGATTTCAGATTTCAGATTGGAGATTTCAGAGTTCATGGTGTCAGCGATTTAGGAATTTAAGTTTGCGGGCTTCCCGCTTGGCGCGGGCTTCGGTTCGGGCGTGCCAGTCGGCCAACGTGCGGAACACACTGGCGAGCGGTGCGCGGTAGGTGGTGCGGGTGCGCTCAAGCCGCATCCCGATCACGTCTCCGGGTTCAAGTGAAACGACAATGCGCTTTTGATAGTGCGCGAATTGTTCACGCGACCGGCGGCGGATGGTTTTGTGCAAATCAGTCATGGATTTTGAAGGAATGGGGCGCGGATGAATGCGCCCCGTGTTAATCATGCGGCGCGTGTGTCGGCGGGGAAGTAGCACGGATATTTTTCGTGCGGGTCTTGGAAACCGCGCAAACGAAATGCGCCGCAAGGGTGCTGCCATGCCTGACGCTCACGATTCCAATGGAAACCAAGTTGCGCCAAAATCTGCCGCAACTCCGGCGCGGGCGTCTCGCGGAACGTCACCCAAACCCATTTGCCGACAACCTCGGCAAGATTGAACAAACCCGGATTGCTGGTTTTCAAAAGCTCCAAAACTTTTGGAGTGGGCAAAGTGCGGTTTTTCTTCCGCGCCTCGGTGTCAATCGGCAAGCGATTGTCCGGCTTCGGCGCAACTGCGCCCGCTGCTGCGGTGTTGGTATTTGTGCTGCTCAATTGTGCGGATTTGCTCTTGAGCCCGATTTGATTTTTTGTATTTGTTTTCATGGTCTTTTTTTTTCTGCTCTGCTGTGCGTCTTTTGTCCGTCGCCCTTCACGAAAAAAGCGGAGCCGCCAGCCCTCCCCCGTGGAAGTGCTCTTCAGAAGGCGCCACGAGCGGGCGGGCTGATGCGTTCGGCGACGCCGTGAGGGCGACAGAAAGAAATACGCGAGCAGAAAAAGCCGGACTTGAAAACGAAGCTGCCGACACAAAAACATTTCACCAACCATTCGAGCAACGCGAGCAAACCAATTCACTGGTCAACTTCCCATTCCCCGACCCGGCCTAATTCAAAAAGACTCGCGGCGCGGCGGCGTTGGCATGAGGGATGCCTGCGAACTGGCGCGATGACTGCCCGCACGAGCGCGAAGGTGCGGATCAGCAGTCAGCGTGACAGGGAAGCAGCCGGCGGTTCCGCACAAGACGATGTTATCTTTAATGAACCGGGCCGTCGGTCGCGTTGTCGCGCGGGGAGACGGCGGGAACCCATTTGCCGAGGGTTCACGCGCCAGCGGGATACGGCAATGGGCGGCATTACAGATAACATCTCTTGTGCGGCTGCCGGGATAGCAAAGCCGACACCCAGCCTCGCAACGAAGTGAGAAGCGTAGTGTCGGCTGGTCCCTCATGCCAACGCCGCCGCAAAGCCAGCAACGATTCGCCGGGTCGCGTTTCCCGGCGCAGTCGCGCCAGCGCCAGCCAAGTTTTCTGACTCCACGACGGCAGAGCGTAGGGCGTGGGCTGCGACGCGATGGCAACATGGGCGCGCTCGGCAGACCTGCCCGCAGCCTGCCGCCGTGGTGTCAGACCAATTTGGTTTTGCCCGTGAGTTCGGCTGTTTCTGTCCGCTGCAATGCAGCTTGCGAAATGGAGGCGGTGCAGAAATGGCCGATCTCACGGATATTGCCGCGTCCTGCACCGGGCGAAGCCTCGCGGTGCTATTGCTTTCTCTTCGGCGACAGGCGGAGCCTCGCGCCGTAATGCCGATGTCTTGCCCGTGCGAAGCATCGCGGGCTATTGCTGATTTCTTGGCCGGACGAAGTCGCGCGGCCATAATGCCGGTCTGGGCCGATATGCGGAGCATCGCGGCCTCTGGAAACTTTGGGCGCACCGCTGTCTTTGACGGTCTCGGCAGTTTGCGGCCGTCGGAACGAATGGAACGGAAATGCAGCCTGCGAAATTGAAGTGAAATGGAGTGGAGCGGGCGGAAAGTGATGAGTCCGGCCAGCGGTGCGGCGGAAGCGTGCCGATACTTGGCGCGAGGAACGAGCGCAAGCGTCGGCTCGGTGACGCCGGGCGATTTCTGCGACGCCTCCGTGATGGCTCAACGCCGCAACCAACCGGTGACGGCGAGATAGCTGAACACGAACGGCTGCCACCACGGCAACTGCGGACGAAACTGCGATGGCTGGCCGCAAGCAACCCAAACCCGGACTGGCAGCGTGACGCGACGGTAGTAGAGTGCGGCAACCCGCGACTGCCACCGCTGCCAACGGACACCGACCAGGATGTGCCAGCGCCTCGCGGCCCGGCTGGAATGTCTGGTGTGTCTCATCACCAATTTTTGAGACACACCAGACATGGAAGCAGGGACGCCGGCAAAACCTGAAGGCTGCGTGCGACGAAAATCATGGACAGCCCGCAAGGTTCGTCACACTAACTTTGCCTTTGCCGGAGCGAAGTGGCAGCCAGCCAGCGGATAGCAGACAGCGTGACAGCCTGTGTTGCGCCTGCGGCAGGCTGGCACGATGGCTGCCCGCTGGATGGCGAACGAAGCGTTGCTTGTCGAGGAGCGTTAGCGACGAGGTTTTCCCGCCTGACCCCGCGCCTGAAATCGTGACATTACTGGACGGCTGGAAAGCACGAAAACCATTCGACAACCTGCGACGCCCGCCGCGTGCGCGGGGTAGCGAAAGGCACGCCGAGGGTGACGTTCGGACTAACCAAAGATGGCGTGCCGGTGCTGGCGTAGCGGTGGCGTTAGCCGCCGCCGCCAGCATGAGCGTCAGGCGTCCGCGCACGCGCCACATGGCATTCGTCAATGGAAACCGTGAATGGGTGGCGCGTTCGTCATTGTTGAGCGCATAGTGAATCAGGAACGGAGCGCGAACAAATTTATCTTTTGAGCATCGCGAACTAACTTTGTCTTTCGAGGGCGCACGGATTTCAAAAGACATTCGCATTATCCTCGACACACAATTTCATCTGGTCGCCTGCGTCGAAGTTTCAAAAGTCGCACGAATTGCCGACACGCAAAAAATTACCGGGATCGAACGATGGAAAATTCTACGCAGAAAAATATCTGCCGGTAAAATATTGGTGCCTCCAAAAATTTCAAAGACTGGCAAATTCTCTTGGCGTCCGACCATTTCTGGAATCTGTCAAATTTATTTTTGGCCGATTTCCTTCGTGTGTATTCACCTTGAAAGCATTGGCTTTCGTCAACCTTCACGAACTGTCTCCGCCTGCAAAAATCTCGCAAAAAACGTGTGCTATAAAAGGGAAGCCAAAACTGGCAACGCATTTGACTTCGTGGCTTTGATGCCACGACTTGATGATGCCGGCGAAAAGAAACGCCTGCTGGTCTGGCTCTGAAAATGCCGGTGCAAAGCACACATCCTGATTACGACGCGAACCTTGTCGCATGGCAACGGGCGCGGGATGTCATTGCCGGTGAAGATGCCGTAAAAACCGCCGGTATAAAATACCTGCCGCGTCTGGATTCCCAAACGGATGATGAATATGTCGCCTACAAAATGCGCGCCGCCTTCTTCAACGCCACGGCGCGCATTGCCGATGGCTACGTCGGTCGAATTTTTCGCCGTGAACCAACTTTCAAACTGCCGGACACTTCCGCCGGCATTGGTCGCGCCCTGGATGCCTTTGTCGCCGATGCCGACTTGCTCGGCACGCCGATGTCGGCTTACGCCAAACACGTCACGCATGAAGTCATTGCGGTTGGTCGCGCTGGCACGCTGGTAGATTGGGAAGATGAAGCGGAGCAACGCGCCTTTGTCGTGATTTATGAAACCGAGCAAATCATCAACTGGCATTCGCAACGGGTGAATGGTCGCAACGTCCTGACTCTCGTGGTGCTCAAGGAACATGGAAAAAATCTGCAACAAAACACGTCGAATGGCGAGCAGCCTGCCGATGTCTTTCAACCTGAATCCGTCGAACAACTCCGCGTCTTGAAACTCGTGCCGGATGCCACGCCTGCCGCCGATGGGTCAACGCCTTGGTCGTATCAGGTCGAACTCTGGCAACAGCAACCGGGAAAATCCAAACGGTCTAAAACTGAATGGGCGGTCGTGGACTCCCGCACGCCGCTTCGCCTTGGAAAACCACTGCCGCTGATTCCCTTTGTCTTTCATGGGCCGAAACACTCGCGGCCTAAAGTGGATAAACTTCCCTTGGCAGACATCATCACCATCAACCTCGACCATTATCGCCTCAATGCAGACTATAAACACGGCCTTCATTTTACTGCTTTGCCTACCGCATGGGTCAGCGGATTTGACAAAACTTCTTCACTTCGCATCGGTAGCAGCACGGCTTGGGTGGCGGAAACGCCCGGCGCGACGGCTGGCTATCTGGAATTTCATGGGCAAGGTCTGACGACCTTCGAGCGCGCAATGACGCAAGACGAGCAACTCATGGCCGTGCTTGGCTCGCGGATGATGGAAGAACAAAAGCGTGTCGGCGAAACGGCGGCATCCATCGAACTCCGGCAGAGTGGCGAGAATGCCGTGCTGTCTGCCGTGTCTTTAAGCATCAGCGAATCGCTTTCGCAAGTCTTGCGCTGGGTCTATTGGTGGAACTCCACCGAAACCACACCGGGCGACATCGGCGATAAAACTGTGCTGGTATCACTCAACGCTGATTTCAGTCTGAACGGCATGGCCAGCACCGAGATCGCCGCCGTCGTCGCGGCATGGAAAGCCGGGGCAATCAGTCAGGACACGATGTTTGACCTATTCCGCATGGGTGATGTCCTGCCGGTCGGTCGTAGCAACGAAGATGAGGCCAAACTTGTCGCCGGAACGCCACAACCTGCACCGGTCGCGGCTGATCCCGGCGCGGTTACGCTGCCTGCTACCGCTCCGGCTGATAATCCACCGGCGCAACTGCCAACCACACAACTGCCAACCAAAAACCTCTAAAACTTTATGGCACTCAAATTCAAATTCAAAACGCGCGAAGAAATTCCCGCCGAACTGCAATCCCTGTATGTCGAGCGCGACGGTGCTTGGACACTTGACGCCGAAGGCGTCGTCGAGAAGTCCAAGCATGAAGAATTTCGCACCAATAACATCGCCTTGACCAACCAACTGAAACGCTTTGAAGGCATTGACCCTGACGCCGTGCGCCAACTCGCGGAGGACAAACAGAAACTCTTGGAAGAACGCCAACTCAAGGCCGGTGAAGTGGACAAGGTCATCGAGGCGCGGCTGAAAACCGCCCGCGCCGAATGGGACAAGACGCATAACGTCGTGGTCGCGGAACGCGACGCCCTGACTGGTCGCCTCACCGCGATTCAAATTGATCAAGCCGTCGTCACCGAAGCCACGAAACGCGGACTCCGGGCGACGGCGCTGCCTGACATTACCGCCCGCGCCCGCCAGTCGTTCAAACTGGTCAACGGCGTGCCGCAATCTTTCGAGGCTGACGGTCAGACTGCCCGCATGGGCAAGGATGGCCCAATGACTTTGGCCGAATGGGTGGATGCCTTGGTGTCCGATGCACCGCACCTGTTTGAAGCAAATGCTGGCGGCGGTGCCGCTGGCTCCGGCTCCGGTGGGGCTGGCAACCGGTCCGTGAAGAATCCCTTCCGCAAGGACAGTTGGAATCTCACGGAACAAATGAAATTGCAGAAATCCGATCCGCAACTCGCCGCACGTCTCAAGGCGTCGGCGTAACCGGGTCACAAATCACAAATTACAATTATGGCTAAAACGCAACTTGCAGACATCATCATCCCCGCACAGTTCGCCGCTTACGTTATCCAACGGACGGCGGAGAAATCGGATTTGTTCCTCTCTGGCATCGTCCAGGCAAATCCTGATTATGACACCCGTGCCGCGCAAGGTGGCACACAGGTCAATATGCCGCACTGGAACGACCTGACGGGACTCCGGCAACCGTTAAGCGATTCGACACCGCTTTCAACGGTGAAAATCGCGGCGGATCAAGACATCGCCCGAATCCATAACGACGGTAACGCATGGTCTTGGAACCATCTGGCAACCGTCGTCTCCGGTGACGATCCGGCATTGGCATTGGCCGACTTCATGGCCGGTTACTGGAATCGTCAAAACCAGTATATGCTGATCTCGTCCCTCAAGGGCGTGTTCGCCTCGCCCGGCATGGCTGGCAACCTCTTGGCGATTCAAAGTGAATCCGTCGCCAACCAGACAACCGCCACGCGCTTGAACGGCTCGACGTTCGTGGATGCAACGCAACGCCTCGGCGATTGCGGCGACCGGCTCGTGGCGGTGGCGATGCACTCGGCAACGGAAGCGGCATTGCGGAAACTCGATCTGATTGACTTCATTCCTGACAGCCAGGGTGAGGCGCAAATCCGCACGTTCCAAGGCCGGCGTGTCATCGTGGACGACGGCTGCCCGTCGCGCGCTGGCACCACGGATGGTCAGGTTTATACCACCTACCTTTTCGGCGAAGGTGCATTCGGCATGGGTGCTGCCGACTTGAACGGTCAACCCGTCGAGGGCGGTCATGGCACGGAAGGCTTTGAAATGTCGCGTGACGCGCTCAATAGCGACACCAACCTGATCAACCGTCGCCGTTTCATCCTCCATCCTCGCGGCGTCAAGTTCACCAGCGCGAGCGTGGCGGGTGCCAACCCGACCAATCCTGAACTTGAAAATGCGCTCAACTGGACGCGCGTTTGGGAAAACAAAAACGTCCGCGTCGTCGCGGTCACTCACAACATCTGAACCAATGGCGTGCCGGTGTTCGCATCGGCACGCCGATTGAACCACATAAATTTATGGGCAAAATTCTACCTCGCAGTTTTGAGCGCCTTCGCAGTGGCGAACAAATTCAACCGGCAACTTTTACCAACGTCGCGGCGGCGGTCGCGGCTGGCGTCACGGCGGCGAAGTTCCCGAAACGCATCATCTACCTGTCGGCAGGCGGGACTGGTTCCGTGCCGTGTCTCGCCATCAGCGATGGCACGAACTGGCGGCAAGTCGCCATTGGCGTCAACGCCATCTAAACCATGAATGGATTATTTCCCATCATTCGGCGCAAGCGGCGTCCGCTGTCCGTGCCAGACATGGCACCGCCGGTGAATCCTCTGGCATTAAAACCGGATCGCCTGCCGCCGGTGGCCGTCGTGCCATTGGTGGCAGCCGTGCCGGAGTCCGTGCCGGACGCGCCAACATCGAAGCCGAAAAAATCCCGTGATGTCGCAACCAAAAATTGACCGACGCGGCTGGCTCGCTTGGTTCCTGCAAAAGCGTCGGCGTGAACGTCTCCCGGCCATCCTGCTCGCGTCGGATGGTCACGGTCATTTGACCTGGACATATAACTTCATTCCGCCCAGCGACAATTCCCAACCGGGCGTGCCTTACGACAGCATCAACATCTACTTTTCCAATGACGGTGTGACGTGGGGTAGTTCCCCCTTTGATGGCTGGGACTTGGGTTCTGGCAATCGCGATTGCAGCGGTGTCGCGGGCTATTTTCGCATCTGCATTTGCGATTGGAATGGTAACGACGTGCCTCCTTATTCAAACGCGGTTCACTCGGACGGTTTGTAAATCATCATGTCAATTACACTCGTCAAAGAAGATGGCACCGGCCTAGCAAACGCCAACGCCTACGCCTCGGCGGCTGATGGCGACGCCTACCACGCCGGCCATTTATACGCGACGGCATGGACGGGCGCGACGGACGATCAAAAGGCCGCTGCGCTCGTGATGGCGACGCGGCTGATTGACGGGCAATATCAGTTCAACGGCCTGCGGTCGCAATCCGGGCAGGCGTTGCAATGGCCGCGTGTGAATTGTCCCGACCCGGACAAAGCGCCGATTCCCGTCCTCACCAGCCTGCTGCTTTACGATCCGTTCGTGCCATTTTCAATTGTGCCGTTGGCCGTCGTCGAGGCGACTTGCGAAATGGCCCGCGAGCTTTTAATTGCTGACCGCACGGCATCGCCGCCGGGCGAAGGGCTGAAATCTTACGCCGATACCACCGCCGGCAAGACGACGGTGTATGACAAAACCGACACGCGCCCGGTCATTTCGCCGGTCGCGCAAGCGATGCTGATAAAATTTGGCTCGCCGTTGTCCGCCAAAAGCGGCGCGGTGCGGCTGGTGAGGGCGTGAGTGATTTGGCACCATCCCTGCTAACCATAGACTTAATATGAAGCTGGTATTATTGTAATGACGGCACTAAATTTGCGCCTCCGAGAATGAACGCCGCGCTTGTCCAAGACATTGCCTACTACCTGTTGAGTCGTGCCGCGCGGGAAAAGGTCAGCATCGGAACGACAAAACTCGTTAAGCTCCTTTATCTTATAGATCACGAGTTTTATCGCTGGGAACGGAAAACTTTGACGGATGCGCCCTGGCTTTTTTACCACTACGGGCCTTATTCCGAAGAATTGGTCAGCGCCGTGGCAACGACTGATGGCATCCAGCCCGAACCAATACAAGAATTTACCGACGGAAAATTTTACCGAGGCTACCGCGTGACGAAATGGCGGAACGACGTTTCCGCCGCTTGGCCTCCGGCCGTTCGTGGCATAGTTGAATCCGTTTATGACCGCTGGCACGGAGTTGATCTTCCGCTTCTGCTCGACCACGTCTATTTTGAAACCCAGCCCATGCTGCACGCGACGCGATTTCAGCCTTTGGATTTCAGCGTCATTTCCGACCCACGGATTCCCGTCGAAACAGCGCGCGATTTTTCAAAATTTATTTCCAAGGGAAAAACCATGGAACTCCAGCAGCGTTTGCTGGCGCGACAAGGCGGGTATCGTGCTACTAAACCGATGGCGGTCAGGCTGGACAATGTCAGCGAGGGCGCGTTTTTGGCTATGGATGACGAAGATTGATTTTTCATGGAGGGCATCCTTAAGAATTATATCGTTCCTTTGGGGACTGACGAACCGTTTTTTTCTCGCGGGGCGATAGCCTGGGCACCGAGCGCATTTCTTCTGGAGGAATTTCAAGAGATAAAATTCTCCAACCCGAACCCGGCGGTTGATTTTGGGAAAGGGTTTATCACGCTGCAAAAGCGCACGCCAGAAGACTGTCACAATCGAAATTCTGGAATGTTTAGCCATCTGCCCATTCATGCGGTCCAACTGCGGGCAAATGAATCCTGGGGTGCCCTGAAATTCAAAATGCGAAAGGTCGTCATTTTATCGGTTGGTATCGAGCTGACCGGTTTGGGAGAACGGGCGACCAGAAAATTATCTCCGCGTTTTGCCGACTGCTTTGTATGCGCGCCTATCTACACGTTAAAGAGCGAAACCGAACCGGAAAAATATCCGGCATCATTCATTGAAGGCATCAAGGCATACAGTTTTCCGATGGCTTTTCATTTGAAGGAAGAGGGTGCCATGCGGGAATCTTGCGTCCGTTTTGACCGGATGCAGCCAATCGCCAAGCCGTTCTTGAAACCAGAAAAAAAACGGCTCAGTGATGATTGTTTGAAAGTATTTGAAGATTGGCTTTTCAACTATATTTTCGGCGTATTACCCGAAAAAAGCGACATTCCTGAATACCGTGCGTTGTTGAAAGAAAGTGGCATCCTTAAAAGCGATGTTGGAATGGTTCCTCTTGCCAAAACGTGATTTCTGCCGGCCACTGATGACTTTCAGACGAATCCGACAGGTATCAGACACCGAAATCAACTTTTCGTAGCTGGCGGGATCACCGCCGCGCCCTCCGCTTTCGGTTCAACGGGTTTGGGCGCGGATTTGTAAAACGACTGGCTTGGCAACGCAACCATGCCCCAAGGGCCGCGTGCCGTCAGGTTGCAAAACATTTCGCGGGCTGCGCCATACAACACGCTGGGGGCATTGGTTTCGACCAGCATGGCAACTTTTTCAATTGGATAAGCCGGGGCCACGGCAAAAAAACCGGTGAAAGTAACGCTCCCCTTCTGCGGGATTAAATCGGTCGTCACCGGCCAAAAGCTCACTTTAAGCTGCACCTTGAAGCGGCGCTCGTCGTCGTTGTGACGACCGATGCCAACCGCCGATTCGAGGGTTAGCTCTGGCATCTCTTTTAACTGGAGCGCATCGTTCGCCTCGTAATGCAACTCCGTCAAATAATACCGCTCAAGCTGCAAGGGCGAAGTTTTCATTTTCGGCAGTCAAATTGATCTTTTCCAGGTCTTCGTCGGGACACCATAAATCCCTTTGGTGTGAAGGCTTCTGCACCATAAATCGGTTGTTGTTTGGCGCGTTGTTCGGCTTCATAGCACTGGCAACCAAGCCGGCAACTTGGACATACGAAACCGAAGCCCAGCCGGTCGCGGACAAGGTTGCTATCCACTGTTTGCGCGCTTCAATCGGGTTCAACTCTTTTGCACATTTCATGCGAATGAGTTGATCGTATCCTTTTTCCTGCACCAGTCCGGCCTCCCAGCGCTTCACGCTTGCCTCGCCAACACCTAGAAATGCTGCAAATTCAGCTTGATTCTGGCCTTTCTTGTTGCGGATAAATTTAATCAGCGCACTGGTCAGCAAACCGTGTTTCTTACGGTAGGCAGTGGCGGTGCGTTTGCGCAACTCGTCCGTTTGGCCGCGTCCCAAAGTCTGCCAGCCGCAAGCCGTGCAGACCGAGACGGGCGTATTTACGTCCAGTTTCTCGCCACGAAACTCCTGCCGAATCACTGCCGATTGCGTGGCAAATTCTTCGCCGCTGCACTTAAAACAAATCATAAAATTCTGGTCATTCTGGGCGGTCTGGGTGAACCCGCACATGCAAATAGTGCGGCTGCCCATTGCGCCCTTTCTGTATGCAAAACTTAATATACGCGCGGAAATTCAAACTGTCGCTGTCCCAATGATACTCCCACAATTCTAACCCGTTTAACGATGGCTCAAATGCAATATCTGGCGGCTCGTCCCCGGCATAACACAAAACCGGGTCTTTCGCTTTGATCTCGCGTAAAAAATCTGGAAGTCGTTGCCATAAATCATCTTCGCCATAAAAACCGCACTCTTCAAAATCTCTATACAAGTGACGATGCGGTCCCACCTGGAAATTGCCCATAGAGATGGCTGTCAAAGCCTCTTCTATCTTTAAGCGGATTTCCTCGGGTAACGGTCGGTGGGAACTCATGTCGTTTCGCGTTCACGTCTGGTATCATATGATACCGTTATCGGCTTGGCAACCGGTTTCTTAAGTTTTTTTAGCCTTTTAGCACTGCTTATTTTTGTCAGGTTTTGCCTGTTTTGCACTTAAAATCTTAAAAATCTTCATCACTTCGTCTCCGGCTGGCCGCGCAACATTTCGTAAAGGCCGGCGTGATTTAGCAAGATGTCTTTCATGCCGTTTTGCACCGTGGGCGAATTGAGCGCCTGCGTGCTCATGGCGGTGTGGGCATCCAGCGCGCCCATGATGGCGTTTAACAATTCGTTTTTCAGGTCGGGCGAATTGGCGAACTGCTCCTTGCTGTTGTTCGCCGCCTGCTGCCGGAGTGTTTCCGATTCCAGCAACTTGCCTTTAATTACGTTGTTCACATAGACCAGCTTGTCCTGGTCGGTGAGCTCGCCTTGGAAAAGGTCGTTCACCTTCTGAATGATTTCATTCAGCATGGCTTTTTCCTTGTCATGCAACTCGCCGCTGCCGGCTTCGGTGATCGGTTCAAGCTGGGGCGTCTTGCCGGCATATAGCGGCATGGGCTGACGACCTTTGTTTTTCAGGTTGTGATGCGTGAGAACGACTTTCGACAGGTCAATGCCTTCGCGTTCGCGGCCAAATTCCAGCAACGGCAGCAGGCGTTTGTAATAAATGGCGCGTTTTTCCAGCGCGGTGTTGCCGTAGTCAAAAATCTGCGATAGGAACGTGTAGAGCCGGATGAATGCGCCCATGTCACTCTTGAACAAAATCAGGGCGTTCAACTCGTCCTGGGCGGTCTTGGTGGCGGCTTCATCGTTCTTTTCCTTCGCCAACTTCAACGCTGCTTGCGCCGCCTTGTAATCTTTCATTAGCCGGTCAACCACCGGCTCAAGCGCCTTCAAAAGTTCGGCCTGCGTCGCGTCCGCTTTCAATTCGACCGCCACGACGCGATCAACCTCGAAATCGTCGTAATGGCCGGCGGCGTCCAGCTTGGAACGCAAATTATAGACAATATCCGGGTCGGTGGTGGCCGAAAGCTCCGCCGTGGTGTGATACGTCTTGAATGAAGCGAGAACTTCCGCCGGGTCGTTCACGAAATCAATGACATAGGTGGTATCTTTGCCGGGATGAGCGCGGTTTAAGCGCGAAAGCGTTTGCACTGCCTGAATCCCCGCCAGCCGCTTGTCCACATACATTCCGCAGAGCAATGGCTGATCAAAGCCGGTCTGAAATTTGTTGGCGACCAGCAAAATCTGATACTCGCCGCCCTTGAACGCTTCGCGGATGTCGCGGCCTTTGAGGTTCGGATTCAAAACCTTGCTGTTCTCCGTAAAACCGTCCGGCCCGGATTCCTGGTCGTTCACCTCGCCGGAAAAGGCAACGAGCGTGCCGATTTTGTAGCCATGCGCCTTGATGTATTTATCCATCGCAAGCTGCCAGCGCACCGCTTCCACGCGACTGCCAACGACTACCATTGCCTTGGCCTGGCCGGACAGCAGCGGGGCGACAAATTCGCGGAAGTGTTCCACCACGACTTCAACCTTCTGCGCGATGTTGTAAGGATGCAATCGCACCCAGCCCATGATGCCCTTCATGGCGGCGGCGCGCTCGACGGTTTTCTCGTCGTAGTCCTTGCCGTTGTGCGCCAGCTTGAACGCCAGCTTGTAGGGCGTGTAATTTTTCAGCACGTCGAGGATGAATTTTTCCTCGATGGCCTGCCGCATGGAATAGACATGGAACGGGAACGGCACGTTATCCTTGGCCGGCTTACGCTTGGGATCTGGCCGTGTGCCGAAAATCTCAATCGTCTTGTTCTTGGGAGTGGCCGTGAACGCCACGAAGGTTATGCCGCGATCCTCGGCGCGGGCCATCATTTCAGCGGCCAGCACGTCATCCATGCTCACCTCGCCGCCGTCGTTCAACTCCGCCAGTTCTTCGGGCGTCAACACCGCCTTCAATTTCGCCGCCGCCTCGCCGGTCTGCGAACTGTGGGCTTCATCGGCAATCACGGCAAAGCGTTTGCCCTGCGTTGCCGCCAGTTTCCGCACGGCATCCAGCGCAAAGGGGAAAGTCTGGATGGTGCAAACGACGATTTTTTTGGTGCCGTCCAACGCCTCGGCCAACTCCTTGCTTTTGCTCCCGTCGTTGCCGGTGATGGTCGCCACGACGCCGCTCGTGCGCTGGAAATCAAACAGCGCTTCCTGAAGCTGCGCGTCAATCACGTTGCGATCCGAAACCACGAGCACGGTGTCGAAGACCTTGCGGTCGGCCAAATCGTGCAACTCCGCGAGAAAATGCGCGGTCCAGGCGATGGATTTGGTTTTGCCCGAACCGGCAGAGTGCTGGATGAGATACTTGCCGCCAGGCCCGTCTTGCAACACGGCGGACAAAAGTTTCCGCGTCACATCAAGCTGATGGTAACGCGGGAAAACATATTCGGTGATCTGCTTTTTCTTGTCGCGGACGATGACGAGATAGCGGCCTAAAATTTCCAGCCAGCTCGCGCGTGCCCAAACTTGTTCCCAAAGATACGCCGTGCGGTGGCCGCCCGCCGGGTTCACCGGATTGCCCTCGCCGCCATCGTTGCCCAAGTTGAACGGCAAGAAATCCGTGGCCGGCCCGACAAGTTTCGTCACCATCTTCACCTCGCTGTTGCTTACGGCGAAATGCACCAGCGCGCCGTTGGGAAACGACAGCAGCGGTTCGGGTGCCTGTCCCTTGGGCCTGGGGTTTCGGTCAAACCGATACTGGTCAACGGCGTCGGTGATGCTTTGGGTAAAATCCGTTTTCAGTTCCGTGGTGGCGACGGGGATGCCATTGAGAAAAAGCGCGACATCAAGACTGTTCTCGTTGTGCAATGAATACTTTACCTGCCGGACGACGCGCAACCGGTTCGCGGCGTAGCGGGCGAGAATGTCGGGATTGATGGCAAGCGCGGGCTTGAACTGCGCCACCGGCAAGGGCTGTTTCAAACCGAGCAATTCAATGCCGTGCCGCAACACGTCAAGCGTGCCGCGCTGGTCAAGCTGGTCGCGCAGCCGTGCCAGCAAAGTTTCACCGGCCTTGGGGCCGTGGTTTTTTACCAGAATTTCCCATGCTTGCGGCTGCGTGGCCTGCACCCAGGCTAACACGTCGGCGGGATAAAGCGCGAGCGCCCGGTCATAATTGGCCGCGTCGCCCTCGGCATACAGCCAGCCGTTGGCCTCAAGGTGCTGGCAAATCTCCGTCTCGAAATTGATTTCTTTATGCAGGCTCATGGCATCAAATAACCATCAAATAACCATCAAATAAGAAAATTGGCGGAATTGCCTGTAAAACGGCGGTTTTTAATTCTCCCGGCGGCGGCTTGCCTCCGCTTCATCAAATAAAATCCACCTTCCAATTACGCCGGCTCGTGCTCGTTTAGATAGAGTGTGCGGATTTCGCGGCCGGTTCCCTCCACCTCTTCAATTTCTTCGACACAGGCAAATTTGTAGCGTCCACCAGCCTTCAATCCATCCAGGCTGGGGCCGCCTTCCCGCACCTTGCCGGACTGCAAACCATCCTCCGTCAGCAGACCCCAAGCGCCGGTGCTTCGGTTCATCTTGTCAAACTCGCCAACCAGCGTCACGGATTCACCTCCAAGATTGGAGACACCTGAAAGCACTTCCACCAGCGGCCCGGCTTCCGCTTCTCCGACGGCGCGATAGTTTGGCTTCGTAAAATTTGGTTCGGCCCACGAATAGCGCAGCCCGGTTTTATGTTTCACGAGAAAGCGCAGTAGCCGCAGATATGCGCCGGCCAAATGACCTCGGTGCGCTTTCACGATAGCCAAAGCCTTGGCTGGGTCGGCTGCATTTTCAAACAGCACGTCCACCCGCTGCAAAGCACGGGCCAGTTCGCTCTGACCGAGCATGTCCGGTGTTTTGGCGGCTTCGAGCACCACCCGGAACGACCCCGTTGCGGCTGGAATTATCACGTCCATCATGTGCGCATCCGTCTTGTCAATCGCGCGCCGGTCATCCGGTGACAACTCGCGCAATGCCGCGCCGTAGGCGTGTTTGATCATGGTCTGCACATGGCCGAGCAAACCGATCAGCGTTCCCACATGAATGCGATGCTCCGTCGCCGCTTCCGGCGGCTCGGCGGCAATTTCGAGAACCAGATTATTTCGCTCCCTCGCTTCCTTGAGCGCGAGTTCTTCCGTGGGCCGGTCGTGCAGCAGGAAACCTTCGTCCGGCAATAATCCGCTGCCGGCCAGCGGCGCGGTCTGCGGCACCAGCGCCAAAGGCTGATCCAGTCCGGCGGCAACGGCTGCCAAATACCATTCCTCGGCTCCGGCCTCGCTCAACAATGAGCGGAGGTTGAGGGTGCCGGCGCGAAATTGGCGCAACCGTTCCGGCGCGACGCCCGCCACCAGATAACGATCCGAACCGTTCTCCGGCTCGACCATGACGGCGATGTAATGACCGCCAATGGCGTCCCGCGCCTCGAAGACTTGCGGGCCGTCGTAGTAGAAAAGCGTGGTTGTGTGCCGGATGGTTTTCATGCGGTTTCCACTCCACAATGCGCCAGAATGTCGAACGCCGCCAGCGGCCACCAAGTGTGGTGGCTGGGCTGAAAAGTTGGTTGGATTCGTCCGGCTCCGGCGTTAAGTGTTACCCGGCAAATTTTACGATTTTTCAGACTTGGCAATTTCTGCGCCTTGGCCACGGCATCTTGTTTGTCAGCAAAGACTGACAACCCGCAGACTTGGCATTCCGTAACGCCGAAAAACACCTTGTTGGGATTTTCCTGACGTTGGGAAAGGAAATCATCCGGCGTCGGTGGATCGGTTCGCACCAGCCGAAAGACCGCACGCGGCGCGGCGATTTCCTCCGCCGCGTCGGGCGGGCAACCTGCTGGCAATGAATCCCGGAAGCTCATGCGTTGGCAAAGCTTACTCGTTTAGCCGGGTCAGACGCAACGCTGTAGCGGACATCAATCTGGCCGGTGACGGCGGCGGAAATCAAGGCGGTGCGGCGTTCTTGCAGCAGGTCAATCGCGCGCTGGGCTTCGGCGGTGAGCGTGTCAAAGCGGACGCTTTCGCGGTTGAGGAAACTCGCAATCTCCAACTGCTCTGACAAAGGAGGAAATGCGAAACGATAACGCCTCAATGCTTCGGCGGGCAAATGGGCTATCGTGGATTTTCCACCCGTGCCTGCAAATACTCCGGTCGCTGCCGCTGCCTGGAATATGAAATACAAGAATTTAGCTGAATCGCGATTAGCATCCCTTGGTCGGATTCGGTGCAGGGCTTTTTGATAGAAACAATTTTCAAGTTCACCATTCCATATTGCCGCTCTTCCGACTTCGCCCCCCTCACATACGAGTAAATCACCAACTCTCAATCCGTATCGGTTCAGGTCAGCACCCGTAAAATCCATCTGTGGCAAGCCTTCCACATTTATACGCCCCCACTGAACATCGGTGTTGCGCAAATATGGCGCGAGGTGGTTCCCGGTGATTTTTTTTTCATCGAGCATTTTACCAAGCTCCACTTCGTATCTATAATTGAACGCAGGCACCGACCAATGCGTCGGCACGTCGCCGAGCCATTCGATGCCGGAGGGTTTCAGGGCGGCTTGGGGATTCAAGCCTTTGGTGACGGCGTGGGAGATGACGGCCTGGCGTTTTTCTTTCAGCAGCGCCATCAGCCGTGCTTGTTCCGCCACCAACGCATCAATCTTCGCCGTCTCCTGATCCAAAAATGCGGCGATGGATTTTTGTTCGGCAGCGGGTGGAATTATCAACTCAACATTGTCGAGTTCGTGCTGACCAAGACCAACGCGGGTAAGGCCATTCGCAAGAACTTCAAAACTTGACCTTGCATACGCCGAATCAAAAAACCATTTAATAAAAACTCCAATGGTTCCTTCCAGTGGCCGCACCATCGAAAGATGATAACCGCAAACCACTCCCGGCAAGTCGGCAGGAACATACGCGGCGATGGCAATGTCGTCGGCGGTTTCAGAATCTTTCGTGATGATTGTATCGCCGGCACGCAAAGTAAATTTTTCAATCTGTTCAGACGATGCTGTCGCTGGCATGAAATCCATTCCTGCTGTTATCGTATTGTTGTAGTAAACGTCCGTGTAATTGCATAGCAGGACAGCCGTTTCATCAGCGTAAGATTTTTTGTCCACGTTGCTCGGAAACACATGACACGCACGTTTTAGCCGCTTCACGTCCCAATGCTCCGGCACCTGGCCGAGCCATTCCACGCCGCTGTCCTTGTATTTGGGATAGCGCGGAAAGCTCATTGCGTCAGACCTCCAATCATTTTCAAAATGCGGTCGGTGACGCCTTTCAACTCGTCGTCAATCTCGCTCAACGGGCGCGGCGGCTGAAAAACGTAGAAGTGCCGGTTGAATGGAATTTCGTAACCGACCTGCGTTTTCTCGTGGTCAATCCACGCATCCGGCGCGTGCGGCAACACCTCGCGCTTGAAGTATTCTTCAATACTCTCATTTAACGGCACGTTCTCGGTGTCGCGCAAATTGGAATCCGGCACAGGCTTGTCCTTGCCCTTGCCCTTGGTGCCGAGAACGATGTTGCCCTTGGCGTCGCGCTCCGGCCGCTCGACGGTGATGGTGCGGTAGCCGAAATCTTCGTTCTTGAAAATGCGGCTGACCGGCACGCCGTCCTTCGTCACCTTTTTGAAATTGCCGAAAATCCGGGTGATTTCCTCAATGTGTTCGGGACTCAATTCCTTGCGCTTGCTGCCGAGACTTTTCCGCATCTTCTGCCAGAAGCCGCTGGCGTCAATCAACTGCACCTTGCCTTTGCGCGCGTCCGGCTTGCGGTTGCTGACAATCCAGATGTAGGTGCTGATGCCGGTGTTGTAAAACATATCGGTCGGCAGGCCGATGATCGCCTCGACCAAATCGTTTTCCAGAACGTAGCGGCGGATTTCGCTCTCGCCGCTGCCCGCGCCGCCGGTGAACAGCGGCGAGCCATTGAGGACGATACCAAACCGGCTACCGCCATCCTTGGCCGGACGCATCTTGGAAATCAAATGCAGCAGAAACAGCAGCGAGCCGTCGCTGATACGCGGCAGGCCGGGACCGAACCGGCCATTGAAACCTTGTTCCTCAAATTCCTTGCGGATTTCCTTTTCGATTTTTTTCCATTCCACGCCGAACGGCGGATTGGAAAGGCCGTAGTCAAAAGTTTTCCCATGCAGGCCGTCGGCGGAAAGCGTGTTGCCGAAGATGATATTGGCGATGTCCTGCCCCTTGATGAGCATGTCGGCCTTGCAAATGGCGTAGGATTCGGGATTCAACTCCTGCCCATACATGACGAGCCGGGCACCGGGATTGAGGCTCGCAAGATGTTCGCCCGCGACGCTCAACATACCGCCCGTGCCGGCGGTGGGATCGTAGAGCGACCGCACGACGCCGGGCTTGGTCAAGGCGTCGTCGTCCTCGATGAAAAGCAGATTCACCATGAGCCGGATGGCGTCGCGAGGGGTGAAGTGTTCCCCGGCGGTTTCGTTGGAAATTTCCGCGAACTTGCGGATGAGTTCCTCGAACACCACGCCCATCTGGTTGTTGCTGACGACTTCGGGATGCAGATCAATGTTGGCGAATTTTTCCGTGACGAGATACAGCAGGCCGGATTTCTGGAGCCGGTCAATCTGGATGTGGAACTCGAAACTTTCAAAAATGTCCCGCACTGCCGGCGAGAACGCCTGCAAGTAGGCGCGCAGATTTTCGCCGATGTGGTCCTGGTCGCCCATGAGCTTTTTCAAGTCGAGCGGCGAGGTGTTGTAAAAGAGCGTGCCGCTCTTGCGGAGCAAAAACGGTTCGGGGTTCACTTTGGCGTCGGTGCGCTTGGCGAGTTCGGCGAGCACGGCGGCCTTGGTGTCTTCCAACACGCAATCCAGCCGGCGCAACACGGTGAACGGCAGGATGACCTTGCCATATTCCGACTGCTTGTAATCGCCGCGTAACAAATCGGCAACCGACCAGATGAACGATGAAAGATTGGGGTCGCTCATGCGGATTGGTTTTGGAGAAACGGGCGTGAACCGGTGGCCGGTATCGTGGATGTTCGGCGTGAAATCATTTAAGCGGAAAAAGATGCGCGAGAATGCGCAACGCGGCGAGAGTAAAATGCAATGCCGCCGTTCACGCGGCGAACGCGATGGCAGAATTGCGCCGGGTCATTGTGCTGGTGAAAACCACTTCATGCGCGAACAGCGAACACCATTCGCGGGCGGCGACGTGGTCGTCCGCCGTGCCGCCGATGAGTTCGTGGCGGCCATCGAATTTTTTGACAAGGCGGGCGGTGCCGAAGGCGGCTATGAGTCGCCGGCCTGCGTCATGGAAAAGGCTGAAACTTGAAACCTGAAACCGGACGGATTTTTTAATTTTCATGCGGCCAGCATGACACGGGAGGTCGGACATTGGCTGTCCAAGCTAAAAAATAATCGTTTTTGTAAATTGCGAAAATTAGCCGCACCAAGGCTTCAAACTTTTCCAGTCCAATTGCTCGGTCAGGGATTGTCCCTCATAAATAAACACATTTTCAGCCCTGAATCCGATTGGGAACAGGTCGGAATGGCCTTTTTTTATTAGGTTGAAAGCCTTTTCAGAGGTGATAAAAACGATATTACCAGAAGCATAGCACGCTGTTTTCAATAGCGGTTTATCAGCAAAGCATTTAACTACAACAAGTTGTCCATTCATAAAAGGTATTATCCAGCGAGACTTATTATGCTACAACATTTATTTCAAAAAAATCCCGTTGAGGTATTGACAAAAGCATAGAGTCTGCGAATATGTCTCAACGCATAACTCGCGCATACTATGAAAACAGAAAGCATCACTCAATCCAAACCGCCCTATGTGGCCTATAAAACATTCACAAACTTTATCGCAAGTTTGAGGGCGTCTGGCATCCCCGACCGAATTGACCGGAGCGTTTTTCCTGGAATGTCTGGAGCCGCGCAGTCTTTTCTGTTGGCCGCCCTTCGGTATTTGGGGCTGATAAGTAATGACGGAACGCCAACTTCTCAATTAAAAGAATTGATTGAAAACCCTCAAAACGAAAAGGCTTCTCTTGCGAAGGCGGTCAAAGAAAAATACAGCTTTATTTTCAGTGGCGATTTCAACATAAATTCCGCAACCGATGCTCAATTAACCGAAAAATTTAAGGATCAGGGGTTAAATGGTTCAACGATTGTCAAAGCCCTGTCTTTTTTTACTTCTTTGTGCGAATCAGCCGGAATACAAATCAGCCCACACCTTAAAAGCAAGCGCTCTGCAAACGGGGTGAGCGGTTCCCCGCGTCGCCCATATAAAAAGCGCAAAGCGTCAGAGGAAATTATAGCCACTGTCGCTCCGCCAGTTCCCCCGCCAATTAAAACTTTCCGGGAAATATTACTCGCAAAATTTCCAGAATTTGACCCGAAGTGGGATACGGAAACTCAAAAAAAATGGTTTGAGAATTTTGAGAAGTTGATGGATTCGGATAAAAAAACCGAATCGAAATAATGAAAAATTTACTGGTAGAGAGCGGGACAGCGTCGCAAGCGTTTGGGGCGGCCAGCATGAAGAAGGCGAAACCCATTACCGCTCTCTACCAGGCCAAATGTCAGGAACGGGTGTGGCGGCTGCCCAGCCAATAAAACGCATCATCACGCCTCAAAAGCGTGAGACACCACACCCTAATCCTGCCAAGACAGTAAAACAGGTTTAGGGGGAATGCAATAACTTGATTTGTGTGCGGCGATGAATCCAAAGCCATTGAGTTTTTTAAGGGCAGCGCTGGGGCGATTCGCGTTGCCGGTGGACGCCGCGCCGCCTATGCTTCTCGGCAAATGAGCATCGCGCCTAAACCCGTCTATCTTTTTCTATCATCCGAAAAGGATTTTGTTGCATTTCGGTGCATCTTAACGAAAACGCAAAAACGCATTGATACCATTGATTCTATTGGCGATGCTGTGTTTTCAATGGTTTCGCAAAATGTGCCATAACGAGTTCAAATCTCACCGCCCCGACCATTTCTTTTTTATTTCTCGCGGTCGAACACCAGCGTGTTTTTATCTTCCACGACCGTCAGTCGTGTGCCCGCAGCGTCAATTTGGGCGGGCATGGACTGCTTTTGGTTGCCGTTTTTAAGCGACAAGACGTAATTGGTCCCGGCAATTTTCCATTGCCCCTTCCAGGTGACGGTATCGAAGGTCGTCGGTGTTTTAAAGTGCGGCATGTTTTTGAGGAACGCCTGGCCGTCGGCGCCGGCAACGAACGCGGTTTTGGCATACGACTGCGTCATGGTCGCGCGCATGGCCCGCATTTCACGCGAGGAAGTGACCGGGCGCGATTGCAGCATGATGGCAGTGGCGGCGCCGGCGTTGAAATCCCAGCGGCCGACAATTTTGTCCAAATCGGATTTTGCCGTCTGGCCGGTTTGCAGATAGGCGTACAGGTCGTCATAATTATCCTGGATGATGCCCCAGGCGAGATTGACGGCTTCCTGATTTTGCCAGAGGGATTGGAACTGCGGCGCGTTAATCAAACTTTTGATGGGCGAGTGTTGTTTCCAGGCAGTTTGAAATTCCGAGTCCTGTCCGAGTTGCTGGAAGTCATCGCGTTCCGTCAGTGAAATAAACAACGGGTAATCCGCCAGCCGTTCGCGCAATTGCGGATTCTGGCAGAGCAGCCCGGCCAGATCGGCGGCCTTGAAATACATCGCCGGCATCGGGTCAATGGCGCGCCCAATCCGGGCGAAGCCGGTGGCTGCCGCATCCCGGCCCACCCGATTCAGCAATTTGACCAATCGGCCCTCGTCGTCGGACGTGGCGACTTGCACCGTCCAATAGCTGAAATTGAAAATGACCAGCGAAAGCAACACGAGATAGGCGAGGGCGTTCACCAATCCGAGGCAGAGGCCGAGCCGGGCATTCAGCCGGTTCCACCACAACAGTTGCAGGGCGTCGGCCTTGTATTTGAAATAAACATTCACCTTGCGGTGTACAAAGTACCCCGCCGATTTGAACGGGATCAACAAGACCACAAACACGATGGCTGGCGACAAAAACCAGGTGATGATCGGGTCTTGAATGCCCACGTGGGGCAGCATCGGCTTGACGTATTTGGCGAGCGGTCCGGCCAGCAATGCGGAAACAATGATGGCGACCAGCGAGAACGAAACACGAATCGCGCCCTGCCGGTACCCGAGGGCGGCCAACGACAACAGCATCACCGAAACCAGAATCCAAATGGTCATGCCCATATATAAAAACCATTTGGCGAAAAAAGCACGCGGAAAATGCAGGTTGTGCCGGGCGTACCCGGACTTTGCAACGGAACGCCGCATTCCGGCGTTGAAACCGGATGGACATTGTCCCAAACTGCGCCGCCTTGAAAATTTCGATCATTGTGCCGGCTTTCAACGAAGAGCAACTGCTCGGTGAATCGCTGGCGCACATCAAATCAGCGGCCCAGGCGTTCGCGCGGCGCGGCTGGGATGTCGAAACGATTGTGTGCGACAACAATTCCACCGACCGCACGGCGGAAATCGCGCGCGCGGCGGGTGCCACCGTTGTGTTTGAGCCAGTCAATCAGATCGCCCGCGCCCGGAATTGCGGCGCGGCGGCGGCCACCGGCGACTGGCTGGTGTTTGTGGATGCGGATTCGCGTCCGAGCATCGGGCTGTTTGCCGAAGTTGCGGAGCAAATCGTATCCGGCCGGTGCCTGGCCGGCGGAGTGACGGTTCGGATGGATGAGAAACATCTGGCGGGTGGATTCGTCACATGGCTTTGGAACTGCGCCAGCCGGTTCGGACGGTTGCTCGCCGGCTCGTTTATTTTTTGCGAGGCCGCGGCATTCCGGAAAATCGGCGGTTTTAGCAACGAGTTGTTTGCAGCGGAGGAACTGGAGTTGAGCCAACGGCTGCGAAAACTGGCGCGGGAAACGGGCGGGGCCATTGTGATTTTGCACCGGCATCCGCTGGTGACTTCCGGGCGGAAGCTGCGGCTTTACACGATGCGGGACCACCTCAAATTGCTGGTGCGCGTGCTCTTCAACCGCCGGGCGCTGACCCGCCGCGAATCCTGCACCTTGTGGTATGACGGGCGGAGATGACACAACGAGGTCATCTTTGAGGCGCCGGGTCAGTTTAAATGGAATGGCACACCGGCTTGATAGAGCTTTATCTCGGACCGGATGACATCGGCCAGCGCGGGGTTGGACTGCGCCTCGGCCAGTTGCAAAGCGCGCTGGGCGGTTTCCAACGCATCGGAAAACCGGCCGGCTTCGGCGTAGGCCGTGGCCAGGGTGCGAACTAGGAGTGGATTTTTATCTCCGGTGAGTTGATTCGCCCGTTGGGCCAGTTTGATCGCCCGTTGGCCGTTTCGCAGCGAGGCTTGGGGAGTGGTTGAGAGCACCCAGGCGAGGTTGTTCAGGATTTCCGCGTAGTCGGGTTTGATGGCCAGGGCCTTTTGGTAATGCGAGATCGCATCTTCCACATTTCCCTTTTGGAGCAGGGCGTTGGCAAGATTGTTGTGGGCGTCCACGTAGTCGGGCTTGATTTCCAACGCCTTTCGGAACTGTGCGATGGCTTCGTCCGTCCGTCGTTGTTCGAGAAAGGCAGTGCCAAGGTTATAGTGGGCTTTTTCGAAAAAGGGTTCGATTGCCAGCGCCTTTTGGAACTGTGCGATTGCTTCATCCAAAGGTCCCTGTTGGAGAAAGACGTTGCCGAGGTTATTGTGGGCGATGGCATTGTCCGAAGTACAAGTGAGGGTGTACGTCCACAACGATTCGCTATTGCGCCAATACGAGGTTTGGATGAATGAATCCACGCCCAAGGCGGTTATGACGACCGCCGCGACAGAGCCCAGCACCATGCGACGGTGACGCCAGAAGCCACACAGATCCATCGCACCCCAAGCCACCAGAATATACAATCCAATTTGCGGCAGGTAGGTATAGCGGTCACAGCGCACTTCCGCGCCTTGCCGGATGAGCATTAATATCGGCGCAAGCATAATCAGATACCAAAACCAGCCCACAACAAGATAGGGTTGCTTCCGCCACCGAAACACCACCACCACTGAAATAGCGGTCAACAATATTATTGCCATAAAGATTTCCCAACGCGGAACACTTTGGCTTGGAGGGGAAAATACAACCAACCCTACTGGACAGAACATTTGCTTAAAATAAACCAAAGGGGTCAACAAGGCGTGGCCAGTCTGCGCCATCGGACTAAAATCCTTATGGGGCACCAATCCCTGCCCGGTCAGCAAGGCCACCGCAACCACCACGTTGTTCCTATCCCGGGAGAAAAGCAATCCAACGCCCACTGCAACGATCGGCCCCAAAAAGGGGATTTTTTCGAGAATCAGACGCTTGGAAACAGACAACAATTTATTCTTGTCCATTGCCGCCATGGGCCACGGTCGCAAAAAACGGTGGAGCGGCCAGAAATCCAGCAGCAACAGCAGCAATGGCAGGGTCACCACCATTGCTTTTGACATCAGCCCACAGGCGAAAAAAAGCAGCGCAAGCCAATAATCAACTGAGGCCAGAGGTCGGGGGACATGGGACAGCTTGCCCATCGCTGACAGTTGCGATCGGATTTCTGTTTTCTGGACGTAGCGGACATAAGCCCAAAGGGTCAGCATGAAGAAAAACCCACTCAACACATCCTTGCGCTCCGCCACCCACGCCACCGATTCCACCCGCAACGGATGAATAGCAAACACCGCCGCCACAAACGCGCTGCGCCACAGGAACCCGGTCATCCGCCGCAAAACCAGGAACAGAAGAATCGCTGTCGCCGAATGGAACAGAACATTCGTCATATGATGACCGCCGGGCTTTAGTCCGTAGAACTGACAATCCAGCATGTGCGAGATTTTGTTCAGTGGAGTCCAATGACCATCATCGCTGTGGGAGAACACCCAGACGATTCCCTCCCAACTTAGGCCGTTTCTGATCACCGGGTGCTGGTAAATTTGTTCCCCATCATCGTAGTTGATGAATTCATGGCGCAGGGTCTGGCCGAAGACCAGCCACGTCATCGCCGCCAGGGCAAGACAGACCACGGGAACCATCCAGCGGTCATTCCAACCAACCGAACGATTTTGGGATTCCGGCGAGGGTGATTTTTTCAAGCCCGGCACTTCACCGGCCGGCGAAGCGGGCGCGCTCGAATGTCCGGCAGTGGTTTTTCCCTGCCGGACTTTTCCCTTCGATCTTCGACTCATTGAATTGAACCATCATTAATGGAATCCACGCAGCGTGACGAGCAAGAAAGACATGGAGGTGTTCGGGCGTGAAGAAAATCCGCAAATTTGAACGCCCATGAAGGAAACCAAAAACTCAAGCACATCCTCCCGCCATCAAGGCGTGTGGTCAGTTTAAATGGAATGGAAGACCGGCTTGATAGAGCTTCAACTGTGATTGAATGTCATCAACCAGTGCGGTGTTGTACTGCGCTCCGGCCAGTTGCAAGGCGCGCTGTGCGGTTTCAACCGCATCGGAAAACCGGCCGGCTTCGGCGCAGGCTGCGGCCAGAGTGCAAAGAATGCTCGGATTTCCATCACCAGTAAGCTGATTCGCCCGTTGCGCCAGTTCGACCGCCAGTTGGCCGTTTCGCAGTGAAGCCTCCGGACTGGTTGCCAGGAGCCAGGCCAGGTTGTTCAGAATTTCCACCTGGTCGGGTCTGATTTCCAGCGACTTTTGGAACTGCGCAATCGCTTCTCCGGCCCGTCCCTGTTTGAAAAGGGCGATGCCCAGGTTCTTGTGGGCTGACGCGTTGTCGGGCTTGATTTCCAGTGCCTTTTGCAAATGCGCAATCGCTTCGTCCAATCGTCCCTGTTGGATCAGGACGGTGCCAAGGTTGTATTGGGCTTCGGCGTAGTCGGGCTTGATTTCCAGCGCCTTTTGGAACTGAGCGATGGCTTCGTCCGCCCGTTTCTGTTGGAAAAAGGCGAGACCGAGGTGGTAGTGGGCGACGACATTGTTGGAAGTGCAGGCGAGCGTGTGTGCCCAAAGTGATTCACTATTTTGCCAATACAAGATCTGGATCGAGGTGCATGCCGCCAAAATGGCGAGCACCGTTGTCATCAGGGCGCCCAGCACGAGTTTTCGATGCCGCCAGGACCGGCACAGTTCCCCAACCGTCCAGGTAACCATTAGAAAAAGTCCGATGAAAGAGAGATACGTGTAACGATCCGCCCGTGCCTGAGCCCCCACCTGTAGAATCCCGATCACCGGCAGCAGCATTCCGAGATACCAGAACCAGCCGACGGGCAGCCAGGGGCAACGTCTGGCAGCGGCCAGCACGAGAACGGTGATGCCGGACAGGAGCACGAGCGCTCCGGCGACCTGCCACACCGGGAGCACGGTCTGATAGGGATAAAATACCGCCAGCTTCACCGGCCAGAACAGGTTCAGGATGTAAGTCATGTAACTAACCAGTGCGTTCCCCATCCGGGCATAAAACGACAGATGACCGAGAAGCGATGCGGCTCCAACGGATTTCTGGGAGTGAACCGCAAAAATGCTTGAACCCGCGGCCAGCAGGAAGAATGGAAGCTTTTCAAAAATCAGGCGCAACGTGGTTTTGATTGGGAATTGGGAACGGAGAGGAGAGCGATAATATTCATCTGCCAGCGAGGGGGTGGCGCAGCGGTGCAGCGGCCAGTAGTCCAGCAATAGCAGAACAAAAGGCAGCGTCACTACGATGGGCTTGGACATGAGCGCAAGCCCAAACAGACCGAGCACCTGCAGGTAACGAGGCGCCGAAAATGGTCTGCGGGAGTAATAGGTGTAGGCTCCGAGTGTCAGAAAGAAAAAAAGCCCGCTCAGCGCGTCCTTGCGTTCTGCGATCCACGCAACCGATTCCACGTGCAACGGATGCAGGGCAAAGAGCGCCGCCACAAAGGCACTCCGCCAGAGACCGTTGGTCATTGAATGGAGAACCAAAAACAGCGAGAGGACGGCCGCCACGTGAATGGCCAGGCTCATCAGATGATGTCCCGCCGGGTCGAGGCCAAACATTTCGATGTCCAATGCGTGCGACAAATAACTCAGCGGCCGCCAGTAATCCACATTCGGACTGCTGTAAATCATTCCGGCGGCAAACGACCAGTCCACCGCCTCCCGGGTGAGGCCGTTCCGCAGGTGCGGATTCAGGGTCACATACACGTCATCGTCGTAATTGATAAACTCAAAATGGCGCACCGGGAGATAGGCGGCCGTCGTGACCAGCGCCAGCATCAGGCAGATCAAGATTTTCGAGCGCCAGAGGCGGGAACTGGACGATGCGGAGGGCGGATTACTGGTCATGCTGGTCAGCCCCTTGCGCAAATTTAAGCTTCCTGGCCGCGACGATGATCATTTGCAACAACAGCCAGCCGTGCCGCCAGCGCTGGATGTTCGTGGAGCCATACGTGCGATTGCGGTAGCGGATCGGCACGTCCGCAATCTTTAGATTCAACTTGTCGGCTCCAAAGAGCAGGTCGAAGTCGCCGAAAGGATCGAACTCGCCAAAGTAATGACGGTTCGCCGCAATTTGTTCGTATTTGGCCCGCGTCAAAGCCTTTGTGCCGCAGAGCGTGTCTTTGATCGGCTGCCCCATCAGCCAGGAGAAAATTGCGCCAAAAGTCTTGTTGGCGCAGAGATTGAAGAAGCGCATGGCCTGATTCTCCATGGGATAAACGAGGCGGCTGCCGTTGGCAAACTCGGCATGGCCGGAGACCAACACTTCGTAAAACTTTGGCAGGTCTTCCGGCGGCATCGTCAAATCGGCGTCGAGAATCATGAGGATGTCTCCTTCCGCCTGAGCGAAGCCATCCCGGACCGCGTTGCCCTTGCCTTTGCCGGTCTGCCGCAGGGCCTTGATGCGGCGTGAAGCATATTTGGCCTGCACCCGCTGGATCTCTTCCCAGGTGTTGTCGGAAGAACCGCCCTCCACAAAAATCAACTCGGTGAACCGCCCCATTTCCGGGGCCCGGCAAACCGCCGCCTCGATGTTGCCCGCCTCGTTTCGAGCGGGAATGACAACCGAGACCGATGGGTTGGCGGAGTTTCTTTCCGGTTTTCTCCGCGCCACGCAGAAATTGGCCAGGCAGAACCATTGCAAGAAGGGCGCCATGAAACGATTGAGCACGTGGTCGAGACCCAGCACCGGCACCGGACAAAGAATGCGGACGTCCATCTTGATGATTTCAAATCCGGCCAGCCCGAGAAGGTTTCGCACGTCGGAAGGGGTCAGCCAGCTCGACTCCGGCGTGGGGTCGGCCCAGCCCAGCCGACGCGCCAACGAGAGAATCGGTTTCCACAAGTTCGAGTAGAAGTTGAGAATCACCCTCGTCTGCGGGGAACTGACGGATTTCACCCGCCTCAACATCTTCTCAATATCCGCGGCTTCGTTGATGGTGTCCGTGAGGATGACGAAATCAAACGTCTCATTTAGAGAAAGATTTTCTCCCGCCTGTGCAAAAAATCTTCCCTGGGGCAGCCGCTGACGCGCCAGTTCGACCTGCTTCGGTGAAACGTCAACTCCGGCAATCTTCCCGGTGTTCAATTTGGAAAGCAGTTCCCCCGAACCGCAGCCAATCTCCAGCACGCCGGCCCCTCGCGGAATGAACTGGTTGTAGCAACGGGCGAGGCACGCGCGGTAGGATCGCGAACCCCAGCCGGATTTGAAACCGGCCTGATCATAAAATGTTTTGATATGTTCGAGATGCTCCTCGATCAGGCTGGGTGTGCCTGTCCGTTTCGGTTGGCAGTGAATTTTTGAATCAGGCACCGCATCTGTGTCACTTGGGGCAGTGGCTGGTTTCATGGCATGACGGCCGTCGGCCAAAATTCTATGGCGCCGCGGCGGCGGCTTTTTTCCGGACGGCAAGAAAGTTCAGATACTCGATCAATTTCGGTTTCATCTCCGTGCGCGCGATGATGGCGTCAATGAGGCCGCGATCGAGGAGAAATTCAGCGGTTTGAAACCCCGGCGGCAATTCAGCCTGGGTGGTGTCCTTGATGACGCGCGGGCCGGCGAACCCGACCATGGCGCCCGGCTCGGCCAGAATCAGGTCGCCCAGACTCGCGAAGCTGGCCATCACGCCCGCTGTGGTCGGATGCGTGAGCACGCTGATGTAGGGCAGACGCTGTTGCGCGTGGTAGGCGAGCGCGGCGGAAGTCTTGGCCATCTGCATGAGGCTGAACATGCCTTCGTACATGCGCGCCCCGCCGCTGCCGGAAATAATGATGACGGGCAGTTCCTTTTCCGTCCCGCGCTCGATGAGGCGTGTCAATTTCTCGCCGACCACCGAGCCCATCGAACCGCCGAGAAAAGTAAAATCCATCACCCCAAGCGCGACTTGATGTTCGCCGATTTTGCCAATGCCGGTCACCACTGCGTCCTTCAAACCGGTCCTTTTTTGATGCGATTCGAGCTTGGAGGCATACGTGGCCGCGCCGGTGAAGCTCAGCAGGTCCACGCTCGTCATCTGCGCGTCCATTTCCTCGAACGTGCAGGTTTCCACCAGCGAGTGGATCCGTTCCCGCGAGCCGATGGAGAAATGGTGGCTGCATTTCGGGCAAACTTTCAGGTTTTCGTCCAGCACCTTGTCGAATACCATCGTTTCGCACTTCGGACATTTCGTCCAAAGCCCCTCCGGAATGTCCCGTTTTTTGGATTTTCCGGAGCCGAGCTTGGGCTTTTTTGGCAACGTGGTTGCCTTGTCGGTCGTCGTCGGAGTCAATGCTGGCTCGACCGTTTCGATACCGAGCGATTTCTTGGTAAAAGAAGTCGTGGCCATTGGTTGTAGAATAATACTAAAGCCCCCGCGCCACTGTCCAGACGCAAACATCACCCGCGCCGGCGGCCCGCAACTCCCGCGCGCAGGCGCTGGTGGTCGCGCCGGTTGTGAAAACATCGTCCACCAACACCACCCGCTCGCCATTCAAACGCAGGCCGGGACGCGGGGCGAACGCGCCGCGCATGTTCGCGGCCCGCTGCTGCCGCGTCAGCAGGGTTTGGGTCGCCGTCGGCACGACCCGCCGGAGCAGCCTCCGGTTCAGCGGGATTTTCAGGGCGGCGCTCAAGCGCGCGGCGAGACGTTCAGCCTGGTTGAATTCCCGCTCGCGCAGCCGCACCGAATGCAGCGGGACCGGCACAATTAAATTCCAATCCTGGCTGTGCAACGCGGGCGCGGCCTCGCGCAAAAACAGGCCGGCCAGAAAATTTTCAAACCACAACTGGCGCTGGTATTTGAAGCGGTGAATCGCTTCCAGGACCACGCCGCGCGCAACGACCGCCGAGCGTGCGGAGGTGAAGCACAATTCCATCTCGCGGCAATTCGTGCATTCAAACGGCTGTGTGATGTCGCCCTCGAATGGCAATCCACAGCGCTCGCAAAACGGCGGCTGGATGAAGCGCGCCTGCGACCGGCAGCGCGCGCCGACAAAGCCGTCCTTGACGGTCGCGGGCTCCGCTTCACAGAGCCGGCAGACTTCGGGATAAAAAAAGCCGAGGCCGACATTAAACCACTTTTGAAATGATTCGGCGGGGGCGGTCATCACGAAGTTGCAAACGGTTCACGCGTTCGTCCGAGGGGCAGGAATTTGAAAATAACCAGCGCCAACAGGAGCACCCACAACGCGAGCCAGCCGTCAATCATTTTGCCCGTGCCCCAAAACCAGGTCGCGGCGTGCGGCGGGGTGATGGTGAATGCGCCGTAGGCTTTCAGCCAGAAAATCCAGCCCGCGTGCAGGCCGATGGAGAAATAAAGATTGCCGGTGCGTTGATAACCGAGGCCGAGCAGGATGCCGGCCAGCGTGAGGCTGAAAAAGCCGGGCACAAGCGTGTAAAAATCCGCGAAGCCGCCCAGCATCCGCGGGAGCAATATCAGCCCGGAATTCCAGCTCACCGCGCCGGCCCATTCCGTGCGTTGAAGAAAATGCACGAGCGCATAGACCAGGCTGCTCGCCAGCAAGGCCAGCGGCCAGTAAAAAATCCGGCGCAGACCGCCAAAAATCCCGCCGCGAAACAGGATTTCCTCGAGTGTGGCCACGCTGGCCGCCGTTGCGATGGCGTTGAAGAGGGAGCCAACGATTTTGTGGGCGGTCAGACCCTGGTTGAAAGCGCGGTTGCCGGAGCCAAGGGCAATCCCGGCGACCACCGCCAGCGAAACGAAACCGAGCAGCAGGCCGCCGGAAAACTTTTTCCACTGGCCGGTGGGAGGGACCAGGCCGGCTTCCGGCCAGGAAGTCGCGCCCAGCGAACGCATCAGCGGCCAAAGCCCGATCAGCGCGAGCAGCAGCAGCGAACGATCCACGAAACGGCGAAACGGCGCGCCGGCGATTTGAGGCAGCCAGTGCGCCGTGGTTTGCGCGAGCCAGTAAAGCCACGGCGCGAGCAGGGCGCCGCCGATGAACACGACCGCCAGATAAATGACCAGCGCCCGAAGAGGCCGCATGACGCAACATTACTTTTTTGCGCCATTCAAGCAAGCGCGAATTCCGGCTGCCAAAATGATGGGCGCACTCACTGCCCCGTTCGGAGTTCCGCATTCAGGCGGCTTCGGCGCGTCACTGCATTTGCCGCGTAAACGCGGAACTCCAAACGGATGTGTCCGATTGCTTTGAGGGTTGTGTCAGATGTGCCAAAATGCCGGACTAAACGTCCAGCAATTTGCCGTGCAAACAGGTTTTGATGGCATTGGCGGGAAGAATATGTTATTCAATTAGTGAACATGGCTGACAGTTTGCAGAATGAAGTGGAGGCCGCGCCGGCAACGCAGGAGCGGTTTGGACGGTTTTATCTTCAGGAACTTCTCAACAGCGGCGGCATGGCGGAAATCTGGGTGGTCACCGATGGCCGCGGCAAGCCTTACGCGCTGCGGAGACTGAAGAAGGAACTGCGGTTTAATCTGCTGGCGCGCCGGCGATTTTTGCGAGGATGCGATGTCCTTTCCAAAATCAATGAAAGCGATTACATCGTCGGCTATGTCGAGCATGGCCGGCAGAATGGAACGCTCTATCTGCTCATGGATTATGTCGAGGCCAAGAATTTGAAGATGTTATTTGCCGAGCACGATCCGCTGCTGACGGAGAACGTCGCGCAGATTCTAATTGATATGGCCCTGGGCCTGAGCCACGTGCATGAGAGCGGTTTCATGCACCTGGATTTCAAACCGGAAAATATTCTAGTGACGCACAGCGGCAACGTGCGGCTGATTGATTTTGACCTCGCCCAGCCAATCCCGGAAACGCCGAAGAAAATGTCGAAGAATCCGGGCACGCCCGGCTACATGGCGCCCGAACAATTGCAGCGCCAGCCGATTGATTCGCGCGCCGACATTTATGCCTACGGCGTCGCGGCCTACGAACTGGTCACCAACTTCAAGCCGTTCCCCGGCGAAACGCCCGCGGAAATCCTGGCGGCGCAACTGGACGCCTCCGGTCCCATGCCGCCGCGCGAGCACAACGCGGACATCCCCGCCGCGTTGGAAAAAGTCATCATGAAGTGCATCGCCCGCGACCCGGAAAAGCGCTACCCGTTCATGAGCGTGCTGGTGCGCGATTTGCAGAACGCGCTGTATGTGTAGGGGCAATGCTGGAGTCCGAAAGCCCAACGAATGGCGCGGCGGCTGCGGCAGGAGAAAAACATAATGTTGAAATATGTCAATAGTGAGGACTGACGCCTTTTCAAAATTGCAACCCTAGGAAATTTGAAATAATATGAAAACACTCATTTGCTTAATCCTTACTTGTTTGACTGCAAATCATGTTATTGGTCAGGCCCGGCCTGGAGCTTATTTATGGACTTTGAATCTTAAAGTGCTGGATGATAACAATCAACCAGTCAGAGACGCCAAGACTTGGGTTGCTTATGGTGATCCCAAGCAAGGCCAGTCGCCTGATCCTTTTCAGGCTAACGATTGGGCAATAGCTGGCTTGACTGACACCAACGGATTGTTTACTGCAAAACACACAGATCATTCATGGTCTTTGGGTGTTCAAGTCCAAAAAGCAGGATATTACTCGATTCTTGAGAGCTATGAACTGTATAAACCCGGTCAATTTGACGACCAAAAAGTTGCTGCAAATCGAAATCCTGCACTGACATTAGTTTTGAAGAAAATCAGAAAACCTATGCCAATGTATGCCAAATCGTTGAATTTAGGGATACCTGAATTTGACAAACCACTTGGCTTTGATCTTATGATTGGCGATTGGGTTGCGCCATACGGCACAGGAATCAGCACGGACATCGTCTTTACAGGCCACCTCGACAAACGAGCCAAAAATGATTCAGACTATACGCTCATCGTAAGCTTTCCGAAAGCTGGCGACGGCATTCAGGAATTCAGTGTGCCAGAGTCAGAACAGGGCAGTGAACTGCACTCGCCACACGAAGCCCCGGCAGAAGGCTACAAAGCTGAATGGTTGCAAACCAAAACAAGACGCCCCGGCAAGCCGTTGCAAACGAATTGGGACATGAAGCGTAATTATTTTTTTCGTGTGCGGACGGTGTTGGATCACGAAGGCAACGTGGTGAGCACGCATTACGGGAAGATTTACGGGGATTTCTTGCGGTTCAAGTATTATCTCAATCCCACGCCCAACTCGCGGAACATTGAATTTGATCCGAAACAGAATTTAATGAAGAATTTGAAACCGGATGAAGGGGTTAGCGCGCCTTAACTTGCAATGGCAAACCAAGCCCACGGTGAAACCGTGGGGAAAAATGTTGAATGCATATCAGCCCCGGATGGAGCGGAAGAACGAGGTCTGTCGCCCCTGCCGGGGCTTATGATTTTGTTTTCTTTATAACCCACGGCTGACGCCGTGGGCTACTTTCTTTCGCCGCTCCGCGGCTGGCATGCGGATTTATTTGCTCACCCCAGAAGCCGCTTGAGCTGCCGGGCGGCTTCCTCAATCCAGTCGTTGCCCGGAAGCGCGTAGGGGCGGAACGTTTCCAAATATCCCTCCCGGTCGTTGTAAAAAAGCGCGCGATGAAGTCCGAGCGTGCTGGCGTCCGGCGCGTCAATTAGGCTGGCGGAATCGCTGGCGCTCATCTGGAAGAGCACGCGCATCTCGAATCCGCCCATCTGCTTCCGGCCCAGAAAACGGTTTACGTTGTTGTACGTGTCGCAGGTGGCGATGACATGAAACCCGGAACTGGCTCCTTCGCTGATGAGATTTTGCAGCACGGCGGCGGGTTGCACGGCTTCGGAACCGCCCGACGAGAACCCAAATTCATCCTCCATCCGGAGTTTCTTGAAATTCTGCAGGCCGTGGATCAGCAGAAACGTCTCCGGCGCCTTGTCCGGCGGTTCGTCGCCCGACCGATTCTTCATTTCCTGCGCCAAACCGCCCATCGTTTCCGCCAGGTCACCCGGTTTGACCTGGATGATTTCGTGCGGGATGGCTTGGATGACGCGCTCCAGAAATTCGCGCTGCGGAAATCCGGGCGGCGTGCTGTCCAGCAGCAGAAAACGCGCGGTGCCTTTGGGATATTGCGCAGCCAGCGACACCAGCGCGACGGCCACGAGCGTCAGCGCCGTTTCCTCGTTTTGCCCCACGATCAAAAGGTTGCTGCCGCTTTGCTTTTGGAAAACCGCGTCGGTTGGTCCCTTGATGGAATTGGGCGCGCCCAGCCAGATGCGCGCCTGGGCCGGCGGTTTGACGGATTTTGCCTGAAGCTGCGCGCGCAGCAGAACATTTTCCCGCACGTCCGCCGGCGCGCTGCCCTCAAACACAAACGGTTCCGGATATAGCTTCGAACTTTGATCGGCGCGTTCGCGGACCTTCGCGAGATAACTGTCGCGCACTTCCTCGGGCAGCCACACGGTTTGGAACGGGCTGTTGCCCTCGATGGAACCCGCCGCGTCGTTGTAAATGCCTTCGCCGGGACGCGAGAGCAGGCGCGGGGCCGGGTTGTCCTGATCCATGATCAAATAGGCATCGGCCTCGTTGCACATGAGCGCGATGCGGATGACCATCTGGCCGATGGTGGCGCGGGCCAGCGTGTATGCGCCACCGAGGGTTTGCGAGCCGAGCAGCACGTGAATGCCAAAGGCGCGGCCCTGCCGGACAATGCGATCCAACAGCACGGCGGCGCCCTGCGAGACGCGGTCTTCCTCCGTGAAAATATTCCTGGAATTCGTCAATCAGCAGCAGTGACCGGGGCATCGGCTCGGTGCCGCCCGCCTTTTTGTAACCGGCGATGTCCTGCACGCCCAATTGGCGGAACAAATCGCCGCGGCGACGAAGTTCCGCATCTACGCGCTCGAGCACGCTCAATCCGAACGCGCGGTCGCTTTCGATGGCAACGACTCGCGCGTGCGGCAGCCGGCGGGTGGCGTAGCATTTGAATTCCACGCCTTTCTTGAAGTCCACCAGATAAAATTCGACCTCCTCCGGGCTGCACCACGTCGCGAGGTTGGTGATGATGACGTGGAACAGGGTGGATTTGCCGGACCCGGTCTTGCCGGCAATCAGCGCGTGCTGGCGTGTGCCCTTGCCGATGGCGAGGTATTGCAGCTTGGTCGCGCCCGACCGGCCAATTGGCACGCGCAGTTCCTCCGTGGTTTCTTCCGTCCACATTTCGGCGGGCGGTGGGGCGACCTGATCGAACGGCACCTCGACACGGTTCGAGTCCTTGCCGCTCTCGCCGACGAGATGCAAAAAATCCGTCACGAACTCAGGCTTCGGCGGAGCATCGAGCAGCAGGCGCGTTCCATCGGGCTGATGGCTGGCGAGCTTGAAACCGCTTTCGGTGCGGATCAGGCAGACGCTGTTCTTCCGCAATTCATCGGGAACAAAACCCTGCGGCAGGGCGTGCCGGCGGTCCCAGTTAATCAACGTGAACACGCCGCAGCGCGCGCCGCTGGTGGCGATGTTGATGAGCCGCCGGATGGCCGTCTCGCTGAAGTTCACCGGGAAATCGGCGATGACGAGGAAATGATATTTCTCCGCAATGGTGCCGGCCTGGGCGTTGTATTCGGCAATCGTCGCGTATTCATTGCGGAGATACATCTGGATGACCTTTTCCATGTGCTCGTTCAGTTCCGCCAGCTTCTCCTCGAGCTGGCCGGTTTGCGTCCAGATGCGGCTGTTGATGTGGCTTTCCTCGTAGTCCGCTAGGTGCATGAGGCCGGCAAAATTCTGGCCCAGCCCCACGGGATCAAAAATCGTGAAACTCAGCTTGCCCGGCGGATGGACGGAGAGCAGGCGGAAAATAATGTTGTTGATCGCCGCGATGGCTTCGTCGCCGCCGAACTTTGCCGTTTCAAAAATGATGGAACCCTGCCCGGGATATTTGAGGAGCAGGGGAACGGAAAAACTGGCCGGGAAGGGCAGGGCCAGGCGCTTGTCCTTGGGCGCGACGCCGACGAGCTTGGCAACGTCCACTTCAATGTGCCCGAATTTCGCCGCGTTTTTAAATTCCTCCGGCAGAGCCCATTGTTTCCAGGCGGGCTGCTGCCAGTCGGGAAAAAGTTCCTCCGCCGTGGCATTGGCCGCGCGGATGGTTTCATGAATCGGCCGGATGGCATTTTCCCATTCCGTCTGCAGCGTTTGCCAGCGGGTCTCGTGTTCCGCGGTCAGTCGCGCCATTTTCTCCGCGTGAGTGCCGGTGAATTGCCTGGCTTGCGCGTCTGCCTCCTCCCGCAGATGCGTGATGCCGCCGGTGTGTTCGCTTTGCACTTGTCCGAGTTTTGCGCGGTATATTCGCTCGTTGGTTTGCAGGGCGCGGAAACCCTTTTCATCCACTTTCTGTGCCCGCACGCCGCGCGTGTCCATGGCCGCCTTGACCGTCAGCTTCCATTCTTGGTTGAGGTTGTGGTTGGCTTCCTCGAATTCCTTTTGGATTCGTTCCTGTTCCTGCTGATATTGTGATTCGGCCTTGTCAAGACTGAGGTCATGCCACCGTCGCGCCCTGGCCAGGTCGCCGGCAATCGTGTTGGCGGCCGGCCCGGCCTGACGCTTTCCAACTTGATGAATGGCGAAAAAAACCGCCCAAAGAATGCCCAGTGCCGCGCCGGCCACCGGATATGAATGGCGGAGCAGGGGAACCGAGACGGCAAAGGCCAGTAGCAACAGAATCGTCAGCAGCCACATCGGGGCGAACGCGAAAACCCGCGGCAGCAGAATGGTTTTGAAACGGTCCAACTCGTCGCGGGTTTGGAACTCCAGGCGGTTCAAGTCGTGAAACAAATGGTCCTCATCCGGGGGAAGAGACTGTTCGTGCCATTCCCGATCCGGGGCCAGCAGTCCGCGGAATTTGCCGTAGCCGCGAAACGCGCTCCGGGCGTTCTTTTCCAACAGAACGAAAACTTCCCGGGTTTCGGCGAGCTTGGTTTGTAATTTTTCCAGTTTGGCGGCGGCGTTTGCCAGTTCCGTGTCCCGGTGGCGCTCCGTGTCCATGGCGCCTTCCTGAATCTGACGTTGCCGGCGTCCCGCGCGGTCGGTTCCCTCCGCGACCTGTTGGGTGGAGACGAGATGGGCCTGGGTAATCCGGCTTTTCCGCCGTTCAAATTTGGATTGCAACTTTTGTTTTTCAGCATCAAAGGCGGCTTCCGCCCCGGCGATGCGTTCGGCCAGTTGCGACGTGTGCTCTTCGGTGGCCTTTTCAAATGCCTTGGCTGACGCGGAATACCGGGAGCGATACTCGCCGTTGAGCTTTTCCTCGCGGGAGGCAAAAGTCCGGATGGCGCTTTCGAGCCGGTCCAAAAGCGCGAGCATTTCGTTGACGCCCAGGTTACTCACAATCGTTCCTGACTTTGGTTAAAACTTCATCCAGCTTTTCGAGCACCGTGATGCTCTTGTCCACACCGGCAAACAGTTCGGCCATGTATTTGTGATCGAACTCCCGGCTTTTGGCGTCCCGCCAGTAATTTCCGGTTTCGTCCCATCGGGTCGAAAGCTCTTTCGTGATGGCAATCAGCCGGTTTCTGCTTCCGCTCAGGCTCATGATTTTTTCCTTCCACCATCCGGTTCACCGGCTCCGCCGGGAAAATCGCCGGCCAGCCCGGAAATATCCGCTTTGTTTTCCGTCGCCGTCAAGGCTGATGCGCCGCCCGGCGCGGCCACAGCGGCATACGCCTCCAGCGTTTTCACCACCTGGGCCAGATAAGCGACGGCCTGCGTCATGTCGGTGATGAGGAACCCATGCATCTGGTTCAAAGTCTTCACAAGCGGGTCCGTCCGGTTCTCCAGCTCGCGATCCCATTTTTTCAGGACTGCTATTTTGGCTTCGGCATCCCGGATGGAGCGGTCCGCCCGACGCACGGCCATTTGTTCCAACGTCGTCGAGTCTTGAAACTGGGAAAGCTGGGCCCGGAACAATTCCGAGCGCGCCTCCTCCAGTTTTCTGGCCCGGACCTTCATTTCATGTTCCCAGAGCCGCCGCTGGTCATTTTGCACCCATTGCCGGGTGCGCAGGACCTCATCGCACGCCTCATCCAAAACCGAGCGCGCCTTCGTCAGGAAAACAATCAGGTCGGCCCGGAAAGATTCCACGGCTTCAACGGAAGTGACTTGGGCGCGTTCGGCCATAATTTTATCGTCCTCGTCCTCGTCCTCGTCCTCGGACTCTTCGATTACGATTACGAGGAGGAGGACGAGGACGATTTTAATTGGTCAGTGTTGGTTGAGATATTCCTCGATGCGCTGGGCTTTTCGCAGCAGGAACGGCGTGTGTTCCTTGGACAGCTCGACGAATTTCTTCAACGCCTTCATCGCCAGCCGGAATTCATCGGCGAACTTCTCGTGCTCCTGGTCCTGCCAGGTGTCACCGAGCGCGGCGAAGCGGGCTTGGAGCAACACCAGCCGGTTTTCCAGGTCGGTGTTGAACCGGTTCAATTCGTCGGCGAACCGCCGCACCTTTTCCGGATCCATGATTGCTTGGGCCATAAATTTCCTTTCGTCAGCTGTTGGCGTTCCGCGGATCTGGCGGCTCGCTGGAAAGAACTTAACACGGCAGCCCGCCGGTTCCGAGCAATTTGTAAGCTGAAAACTAAAAGAACTTTAGCATTTAGCCTTCAGCCTTTGGCCTTTAACATCTTGCCCCATGTCCTTCACCGTAACGCAGCCGCTGGGAAGATTCCCAACCTTCCCCGAACTTCAAGAGCTGGCCAGACAACATGATGTCCAGATCAACGTCCGCGAAAAAGATCTTCTGCCTCACGCGGCGGGCGGTGAAGTGGAGGAACAGGCCGGTGGCTTCTGTCATCCCGATTCGGAGCATCCCAAGGTAAAAGGGAATTATAACTTTGAGCCGAACGGCGACATCCGCGGCGATTTTACCGGTTATGTTCTCGGGAAGCTGGCCGGGAGCTTCGTGTTTACGACCGGAAAGGCCGAGATTACCATTGACGAAAAACCATTCCTGCTGCCCGAGGCGGTTTTGAAAACAAAAATTTCTGAGGCGCTGAAAGAGTTCTGCGCCAATTTTTCATCCGCGGCATAACCCATGGCAGCCTCAAAACACAATCCCGCCGACGGCGGAGCGGGTTTCGGTCACAATCCCTTCGACGCGCTGTCCAGCGATGGTCTTCCGCCCGGTCCTGAAAATCCGCCACCGAATTCCGCGCCACCATCACCGGTTAAAAAGAATCGCGGGCGGGTGGACATCCTCCGGGTCAAGGCCGGGCGCGGCGGCAAGACGGTGACGGTGGTGAAAAACTTTATTGGCATCGGCCTGCCGGAAAAGGAGCAACTGGCCCTGGCGATGCAGCGCGCCTGCGGCAGCGGCGGCACGGTGAAGAACGGCCAGATCGAGATTCAGGGCGACAAACGCGCGGAGGTCGCGCGCATCCTGACCGAGGCGAACTTTCATCCGGTGTTCGCGGGCGGGTGATCGTTGAAAGGCTAAAGGCTAAAACCTTAGCCGCTATTAAACTTTAGCCTTCAGCCTTCAGCCTTTAGACTTCCTTCATGGATACAAGCCCGCTGTTGGATTGGTTGCTGCGCAAGCATCCGGACACGCCGAAGAGCCGCGCCAAACAATGGATTCTGGCGGGGCGGGTCAGCGTCAACGGCGTCATCATCCGCAAACCCCATCAAGCCATGCCGGACCCGGGTGACACCTTGGAACTGCGCGATCGCCAGGCCACCACGCTGGCGTGCGATTCCGGCTGGCAGATTCATCCGCGCGTTTCGTTGCTTTACCTGGATGCCGCCCTCGCCGTCGTCAACAAGGGCCCCGGCCTCATCTCCGTGCCGGCGTCAAATTGCGATCTTTCCGCGCTCAGCATCCTCGCTGATTTCCTGTCGGGAAAACTGAAGGCCCAGAATCGCGGCGTTGCGGGAAAATCATTGCCGCCCGCCTATCGCCGGCTGGAGCTATTGCCGGTTCATCGCCTCGACCAATATACCAGCGGCGTCTTTTGCATGGCCACAAACCCTGCCGCGCGGCATCACCTGATTGAGCAATTAAAAGCTCACTCCATGAAGCGGGAATATGTGGCGTTTGTGGAAGGGCGTCCGCGCACGCCGGCGGGCACCTGGCGGCAATGGCTGCAATTGAGCCGGGACGAACTGCGCCAGCACGTGCTTTCGGAAACGCAGATCAAAGATCCGGACTCCGAAGCTCGCGAGGCCATCACGCATTACGAAGTCATCGCGGAATATCCGCTGGCCGGCGGCAAAGGTTTCGTCACCAAACTGCGGCTCCGGCTGGAGACCGGCCGAAAACATCAAATCCGCGCCCAGGCTGCGTACGCCGGACACCCCTTGATTGGCGACCGCACGTATAATCCAGCGTATCGCGGGCCGGACCACGGCAACCGGCCCATTGATTTTCCGCGTCAAGCCTTGCACGCCGAAGTTCTCAGCCTCGAACATCCGAACCAGTCCGGCCGGTGCATGACCTGGACGGCGGACTTGCCCAAAGACCTTCGCCAGCTCGAATCCGCCTTGCGTTCCACCCGACAACCAAAAGGGCTAAATGCTGAAGGCTAAAAGCTAAAGGTCTTTTGGCGCAGTCAGAAGGGCGCAGTCAGAACATCGGTAACACTATTTTGCTTCTCGAAAGAGCCGGGGTCTTTGTCTAGCTTTGGGGCCATGACCAACACAACGGCAATCCGGATGGCGGCGGTGTCAGGCGCGCTGGCGGTGACGCTTGGCGCTTTTGGCGCGCATGGACTGAAGGAGTTGCTGGCGCAAAATGGAACGGCGGCCATCTGGGACAAGGCGGTTTTCTACCATTTCATCCATGCGGTGATGTTGTTCGTATTGGCGCAACGCCAGCCATTGAAGGCCGGACCGTGGTGGTGCTTTTTCTCGGGGATTGTGATTTTTTCCGGTTCGTTGTACCTGCTGGCGGTGACGAATTTGCACTGGCTGGGCGCCATCACGCCGGTTGGCGGTGTCAGCTTGATCGCCGGATGGATTTGGCTGGCCCTGGCGTCATGGTGAGCTTGAAACGGTGGTACCCCGGCTAGGACTTGAACCTAGAACCAATTGATTAAGAGTCAACTGCTCTACCAATTGAGCTACCGAGGCAACCAACCCTGTGATGTGCCGCGTTGAATGGGCACGGAAACATTGTATTTCACCGTGGCAAAACAGCAAGCTCTATTGGCGGAACGAGAATGTTTTTCTCAAACAGTTGCAAAAATGGCGCTTCCTGCAAGGATGTGTCCTTGCGTATGGAAAAGTTGCCGCAGGTGGTTTTGTTGTTGGAATCGTCCCGCGGGTCGGGGCGCGCCCTGTTGCGCGGTTTTGCCAATTACGCCCGGCACCACGGTCCCTGGGCATTCCATTGGGAGCCGGGCGGCTTGAATGAAATCTGGCCGCGCCTGGGCAAGCTGGACGCCCAAGGGGTCTTTCTGCGTGATGGCAAAAATGTCCGCAAGGTCCTGGCCTTGGGTATCCCCACCGTGGTCGTGGGACATCGCAATGAGGATTTCCCGGATATCGCCCATGTCGTCACCGATTCTGAAGCTGCTGGGCAACTGGCGGCGGAGCACCTGCTGGGCTGCGGTTTCAAACATTTTGCCTTCTGCGGTCCCAGTCGCATCCGCTGGTCCGCCGCCCGCCGGGAAAGTTTTCAACGGCGCTTGAAGCAGGCCGGCAAGCAGAGTCATTTTTTTAACGCGCCGGTGGAGGGTGGCAAAACGTCCTGGAGAACCGAACATCTGGCCATGGGACGCTGGCTGAAATCGCTGCCCAAACCGGTTGGCGTGATGGCTTGCAACGATGATTATGCCCGCCATCTGGTCGAGGCCTGCAAGACGGCCCGGCTGCACGTTCCCGACCAGGTGGGCATCATTGGCGTGGACAACGATGAACTGGTCTGCGAGTTGTCTTCCCCGGCGATTTCAAGTGTGGCAATCAACTTTGAGCGCGCCGGTTATGAAAGCGCCCGTCTGCTGGACGGGTGGATGCATCGGGGCCGAAGTTCCCGTCCGGCCCGGATTGATGCGCCGGCCACCCATGTCGTCCCGCGATTATCCACCGACATTCTCGCGGTGGCGGACGCGCAGCTGTTGAAGGCGCTGCGTTTCATCCGCGACCATGCGCGCGAAAACGTGAGGGTCACGGATGTTGCCCAATCGGCCGGTCTTTCGCGGCGGGCCTTGGAAAACCGGTTCCGCCGGGAACTCGGGCGCTCCATCTTGCAGGAGATTCGCCGGGTGCGGGTAGATTTGATCGCGCAAATGTTGATGGAAACGGACCTGCCGGTATCACACATCGCCGGGGCATTGGGTTATGAAAACCTGCAGCATATTGCCCGATATTTTCGCAGGGAAAAGCACATGAGCCTGATGGCATTCCGCAAGCGTCACGGCTCCCGATAGGCAGCGGCGTCACACCATCCGCAATTGTTCCGTCACGGCTGGGCCGGGGGAGGCCCGGCCTTGGGCTGGTCAAATCCAACGGCTTGATCAACGATATATTTGGGCCGTTGTTTCACTTCGTCGTAAATCCGGGCGATGTATTCCCCCAAAATGCCCACGCTGATCAACTGGATGCCGCCCATGAAAAGAATCAGAATGACGATGGTGGGATTGCCGATGGGGAACGGGAAACCGAGCAGTTTCATGACGGCATAGATGACGCCGAGCAGGAAGGAGAATCCCGCGATCACAAACCCCATCTGCGAGCTGAGCGTCAGCAGGTAGTTGGAGAAGGAAACCATCCCGTTCATGCCAATGCGCAGGGATCCCAGAAAGCGGTTGTAATTGCCCCGCGGCAAAGCGGGCCGGCCGCTCGAATTGGATCACGGCCTGTCGAAACCCCACCAAAGCCACCAGGCCGCGCAGAAAGCCGTGGGTTTCCTTCAGCCGGGAGATTTCATCCACCACCCGGCGGTTCATCAGCCGGAAGTCGCCCGTGTTCGGAGGAATCGGTACCTCCGCGATGCGATTGATGAACTTGTAGCCGACTGCAGCAATGATCCGTTTGATCAAGGTTTCGCCCTTCCGGTTTTTCCGTTGCGCCATCACCACATCGAAGCCTTCCTTCCACTTGGCGACCAGTTGCGGAATCAACTCAGGCGGATCCTGCAAATCCACGTCCATGACAATCACCGCCTGCCCGGCGGCGTACTGCATTCCGGCCAGGGTTGCCATGGGCTGGCCAAAGCGGCGCGAGAACTTGATCAGCTTCACCCGCGCATCCTTCTGCCGCAGCATCAGGATCAATTCCTCCGTCCGGTCCGGCGACGGATCCATCGCAAAAACAATTTCAAAGTCGGGAGTAATGCCTTCCAGCACCGGTACGACGTGGGCCATGAATTCGGCGAGATTGCCTTCTTCTTTGTAAACCGGCACCACAATGGACAACAGTGGATTCATCGTGTCGATACTGATGTTAGGCGAGTTCTCGCGGTTGGTAAACTCTGAACTTTCCCGGTCCCCCGGATGCTGCGGTCAGATCCGCCTTCTTTCTGGCGTGAAGCAAATGAAGAAAAAATCCCCCCGGACAGCAGGTTACTTCTCCCAAATGGTAAATGCCGGAAAAGAATCTGTCTTCCGGTAGGCGCCCGCTCCGAGGAGGTGTTGCACTGTGCCGCCCTGATCGAAACGTCTGGCTTGGACAGAATCACCAGGTCTGGCTGCGGAAGACCGGCGGCTTTTTCCGGATCCAGTCGGATGGGGTAGAACGCTTTGCCGGGAACCATCGGCACGTTTGCCAATGCGACCTTGTAATAATCGGCTCCACAAGCGTCTGCGCACCACCAGACGGTTTTCCCGGCTTTCAAAGCCGTGTTCGCCGCGGCTGCCGCGGACCGGTAATCATCGCGCGCGTGGCGCGGGGCGAAGCGCAAGGAAAGACTGGATCCAAGCCACAGCAGGCAAAAACCGAACGCCAAAATTCTGGCGCCCCATCCCGGTCTCTGCAGCAGCGAAGTCAGCGCCAGCGCCAGCGCCAGAATCACCACCGGTTCCAGCGGCATCAAATGACGGCCCAGGAGCTTGAAATGCGTTTGCTGCGACGCCACAATAACGAGCAACAAGGACAGCAACGCGTAGGATGCCGCGGACAGCCACCATCGCGGCGCAAACCATCGGCGAGTTTCCTTCCAGACCACTGGAATCAGCAGCCCGATGGTCATTCCCAAGACAAGCAAGCCCGGAACAAAAGGGCGCAGTGCCAGCATTTTGCCTTCCCGCAAAGCAAGCCTGCCCGGACCCAGGCCGGAGAAGCCCAGCAGTTCGTAGCCAGCGAAAGCAATATTCTCATGACCAAACCCCGTGACCGTGCCCGATTTGGCGAGCCGCCAATAATTGTAGTGTTCAGCCAGCAGCAACAGGCCTGTGGTGATGATCCCGATGGGCACAAAGACCGCCATGCTCCAGCGGACCTTGCAACGCCCCCAAGCCAGACAGGCAAGCGCCAACAGGGATGCGCCCGCCCAGGGAATGCCGATGGCATTGCTGCCACACAACAGCAACAATCCCGATCCGAGCCACCAGAAGTGACGGCCCTCCAGTTGCTCCATATCAGCCTTGGATGTTGCCAGTCGGACCAGCAAGCCAAGCACCAGACAGGCCCCGGCCAGCAGCATTATATAATGGCTGGTTTCGTTCAGGTAGAACCACACAATTGGGCTGATCGCCATGCACAGCGCCACCATCCAGCGCAAGCGCGGGAGCTTGCTTAAGCCGATCCACAAGGCGGTTTGCGCCAGCAGAAACCAGGGCAAATTGGAAAGCCGCAAAACCCGCTCGCTGTGTCCGAAGATTTTTTCCCAAGTCCAGAGATAAATGCCGTAAAGCGGTTTAGACGGGTCTGAAAACTGAACCCAGTTCTTTGGACTTTGCCAGTCGTGCAAGCCCTTATCAAAGTTCACCACGTCAGTTTTTTCTCCGATGGCTGCGTAAGCCCAGCGCACTTCGTCAATCCAAAGACTGTCGTTGCTCGCGGCGATCAGCGAGACAATTGCGCTACCCAGAAGGACCACGAGAAGGTGGGTGTATTTTTCCAAGAGCATCTGCGAGAATCAATAAGGCCGCAGTCGGACTTTACGCAAGCTTAAAAGCAAAAATGGGTCGGTGCAAGCACCTCTGATAACCACGGAATCTATTGGCCGAATTCAATTCCGCAACCACGACCAAAACCGCCGTAGGCGGTGAAAAACCCATTAAGTTTTACTGGCGGAGAGAGGGGGATTCGAACGCCAAATCCACCACTTTCGGGTTCAGAGTGACAGACCGGGACAGCCGCAGTCAAGTCGTGACTTTCGCCTTTGTTTGCAATGTTATTTTCAGTTTTCAACTCCCTTGTTTCAGTGACAGGCTGTGACACCGTTTGACCCGTCGGGCCTAAATTTCGGGAGTCTATTCGGGAGTCAGAACCAAAGCCCGGCAGACTGTCCATCACTTCGCGCAACGGCAGTTGTCCAACATCCGTGTAAGTCTTCATCGTCAGACGCATGTCGCTGTGCCGTGCCAGTTCCATCGCCACGCGCGGATGCACCTTCATGGTCGAGAGCCGCGTGATGAATGTTGTCCGCAATGCGTGATAATCAATCCGGCGTCCACGTTCGTCCAGAAACGGAATGCCCGCCTTCTCCAAGTCTGTACGAACCTCGTCCATGTCGGGAACACCTTTGCCCAGCACCAGATCGTCCGCCTTGCCGTTTGCCGGTTTCTGCTGTTGCAATGCTGTGGCCAGGTCGTGATGCAACGGCAACGACTGTTCCTTCCGGTTCTTGTTCACGGCGGCATGGAGACGCAACAATCCGCCGGACTCGCCCAGCACCAGATCAGACCAACGCAATGTCTTGGCCTCGTTCCGCCGCAGACCCGCGAACAAGGGCAGCATATAGGCCAGTTGATTCTTGCCCGCAACTTGTAGCAGTCGGGCAGATTCCGCATCCGACAACGCGCGCCGCTGAATCCGATCCTTGCCGCGCGTGTCCGCCCGCTCCACCAATTCAAAGGGATTCACCGAAACGCGACTCTGCTTGCGCAGCCACGTCCAGAAAGTTGAAAGCATGGCCAGATATTCATTCAGAGTCTTGGGTGCTTTGGTGGTCTGTTCCTTGCGCCACGATTGAAATGAGGCGGGAGTTACGTCTGCCAGTCGTGTCCACCGACATTCCCGAATCAGCAGGTGTAATCGCGTTCTTACATGGCGCAGGTGATCTACCGAGCGCCCCAAGATGGTCAACTCGTTGACATACTCCGAAACCAAATCAAGCAGCGGACTTTGCGCTGCCTCACGTTCCGGTTTCGCCGGAATCAATCCCGCCGATTCGTGCTCCAGTTCCTGCACCAGCTTGTTCAATTTCTGTTGGGCAACCTGTTTGTCGGACACTTTTAATGGAATGTCGCGCACTTTGCTGTCGCCGGTGAGTTTCACTCGCGCCCGGTATAACCGTCCCGTTGTCCGTTTGCCGTCACGCAGCCGTTTGGGTTTGTAAATTCTCGCTTCCATATTTGATGCTCCTCAACTTGGTTGACTCAATCTTTGAAAATACGATTTGACCTGGCTTTCGAGCATTCCCACCGCGCGGCCAATCCGCCGCAACGGTGGCAACTCGCCGTTCTCTGCCTTCCGTCTCACCGTCCGCTTGCACACGCCGAAAATCCGCTCCAATTCCGGCAGCCGTATCAAGCGATCATTGAATTGATGCTCCGTTGACATACGACATCATTTCTCCTCCTTCAATTTCCAAGTTTTTCTTTCTTTGTCCCATTCCATCCCCTTTCCCAACCGCTTCCGAAACGCTGCGGCTTTCTCGCCGGACAACATCGCCGTGCGCAGTTCCGCCAGCAAATAATGCCAGTCCTGTTGCTTTTCCTCTTTGATTTCATCAGCCCGATACCGAACTTTCCGATTGCCTTTGTCCTTCGGGTCTTTGATTGCAAACTCGTCGGCGGCCTCGGCTTCCTTGCGGGTTTGTGGTTCTTCCTTAATCGAAGTTGGGCGAAGGCGATCCCATAGGCGGAGCGGACCCTCATTCGGTTCATCCACATAACCCACCTTGCGCTTGATTTCCGCTGCCCAGGCTTTGCACTCGCTGACGGATACCACAATGTAAGGCCGTTGCTTGGCTTTGCGCTTTGCGCCAAACAACGTGGTTTCTTCTTCGGTGATGTAAAAGAAAAACGCCGTCAATTTGCCTTCTTTGATGCGTTTGTGGACGCCAGCCCGCGAAACCGGCACGAACAGGACGACACCGCTGGTCGAAAGCCCCACGTCTCCCTTGTAATACTCGCCGAGCGCTTCAAACCATTCGGCGCATTGGGCGTGTGTGCCTTCCCGCCGATAGGCACGGGTGCCGGGCGTCGGCTCGCCAACCAACTCGTGCAATTCTTTCGGCACTTCGATGAACGGAAATTGAATGAACGGCATTTGTGTTTCAATGTAGCAGTTAATAAACAACTGTCAACCATAATCTCGGAATTGTATTTTTAGGCGTCTCGCTCTTGGCTTGGATGCCGTCTTTAGCACGGCTTGCGATTGAACGTGTTTGCCGAAAACTCCGGTTGGCAATCTTGGCGTGCCGGAGTTCAGACAATCAAATTGTCGGCACAAAATATTTTCTGATGTTTTGGGATAAGCGTATGCGGCGAGACAATCTATCACCGGCCTCCTACCGCCGCCGATTGGTTGAAGCGTTTCTCGAAGTCACCGACGACACGAAGGATTTCGTCGAAGGTGGGAACTTCACCGAAAAACATTCCGCTGCGCATTTCCTGATAGTCTTTGCGCCAAGCTTCAAGATGGTGAGCGGGCGGCAGGAATCGGAGCGCACCGGGATGGAGCGTGGTATAATCCACCCATGACCAGCGGAAAAAGATTTCACGATGTGCGGCCACGCGCTCGAAGAGCGGGCGATCTTGGGCAGCGCGTTCGGCCACCCCGCACGTGATGAGACACCAGACATCGTAGTAGTGCCGGGCCATGCGGATTTTGCGTGGTTTATCGGCGGGACGGAATGTTTCTTCGTGCAGAAGCAGGGCCTTTTCCCAGAAGGTGCGTTCGGCAGCGAGAACGCGGACGGGAAAGGTCGCACCCATTGCCAGTTGCGGGAAGACTTCGGCGAGATAGGGTTGAATCGGTTTTTCCTGATGCGGCCAGTTATCGGAGCGGGCACCAAGTTCGATTTTCACAACCGGACGCACATAACCGGCCTCGGTCGGGGCAAAGACACCGGGATAGTGAAACAGAAGACATTGGCCGTCGTCCATGTCGGGATCAACTTCGAGTTTCCATCCGGTCTGGCCGAGCGCGGCACTGATGCGGGCAGCGAGGGCGGGTTGTAAAGTATTTTGCACCCAGTTCCGGCAGGCTTCCATGAGGGCTTCGAGACGGAGCTTGCGTTGCTTTTTGCTCGGAGCCTGGTCGGGAGATGCGTCACCGGCGAAACCCAACGTCTGCTTGTCCACGATGAGATCAATGTCTTCGGAAAAACGCTCAATAAGTTTCCACGCCTTGGAAAGCGAAGTGCCGCCCTTGAAGGTAAGATGAGGTCCAATTCCCGGCAGCGCGAACAGTTCGCGCAGCGTCCAGCAAATCCAAAAATCTTTTTCAACACTCGCGGCCTGCAAGTGCATTTGTTCCTCGACCTGAAGGCAGGCGAGCCGGCGATCCTTCGAGGACATTTTGAGGAAGCCATCCATGATTCAAGTCGTTTTGGCGGCGAGCCGTTGCAGAATGTTCGCCACCCAAGCAGGAGCGTATTTGAGGTCTTTGAGCAGTTGCATCTTGTCGTCGGCATTGAGTTGACGCCGCAAAATGGCGAGCACCTTGTCGTCCACATGGCGTTGACCCAAGTGGCGAAGGGCTTGAATGACCGTGCCGCTCTTGCGTCCGGCGGTGGCAACGTTGCGCGGGGTGGTGTGCTTGAGAATGATTTCGCGCTGACCGAGCTTGACCCGTCGGGATGTTCCATCGGTCAGAAAGACGATTTTCATCGGCACCTGATCAGAAAGACCGAGGACATTTGCGGCATAGGCACCGGCGGGTTGAAGTCGAACAGAGTCGCGGCTGACCAGCGCCTTGGCCACCGCGTCAGCGGATGCGGCCACGCGGCCCAATGCAGGATGGTCAATCGGATAATCGTAAAGCCCCCGCGCGAGCTGGCGAATGACGCCTTTGCGAGAAAGACGGGTCAAAGCCATGCCGACTGAACGCGGGTCTCCAAGCTGGGTAAGGTCTCGTGGTGTGAAGACCCAACCCCTGCCGTGGCCAAATATAATCGCTCTCGCTTTTGGCTCAATGACTTGTGTTGATTTCGAATGTCTTTTCATGTTGAAAAAAGTGATATGTTTTTACAACATAAAATCAGCCCTGTCCAGCTTTAATGAGAACACCGACGGCTTCGCACACATGAGTTGAATCTTCCCATTGCAGTGTTCGATTCACCCCCCCACTCTTAAACAGCCGTGCAGATTTCAAGCGTGCCTTCCTAAGCGCCATTCTTTCCGGCGAAGCGAGCGCAGTCAACGGTGGAGACGCAGGGCGAAGGGGCGTTCGACCTTGACGGCGCGAGCGAGCCATAAAATTGCTGGCGCGAGGCACGCCCGGTTTGTCATTCCATAATTTTGACTAGCCACCTTACGATTTCACAATTGCCGCTTCGCCTAGCATCAAATTCCCCTTACAGGAGCACAAGGCAGGGCTGAATCAGATTAGATCGGATTTTTTCGCGGTGATGCCGATTTGTCGGCGGAATGACTAATTTTCGCCGGTTGCAGCAGCCATTCCAAGGCGGCTGACTCCGCACTAAAATTTTTCAATTCAAGTCCACGATTCCCGGCCACCATGACTCTAAAGTCTTGCGAACGAACCCACTCCGGATTGGCCACATGTGCAATCTTGACCAATGATGCTGCATCAGCAGCAATTTGTTCGGCGAAATTATATTGTTCAGCCGTTTCGGCCGAGTGAAAACTGGACGCTCGCGTTGAGACAATCAGGAGTTTTCCGATCTTTTGCCTGCGGCAACGAACGACCGCGCGGCTTATCAAGTGGGCCATTTCGTCAAACGAAAACTCACCAACGGGACGAAACACCGCATATCCCGGTTTCCGTTCGAAATGCTCCAACTTTCTCATTGGACGTAAAGTCAATTACATGGGAAGCCCTGACTTAAGCGGAAAACACCTCGATCATCCTTGAAAGCAAAAATGGGGTGAACACCCCATATCCCTCAACCGGTTTTCCTGTTCTTATTTTGTGTCATGAAATGCAGCGACTCACACAAAATGGAGAGTCCATGAAACGAATCACCATTCTGTTGGTGGAAGACCATGGGATTGTGCGCGAAGGAATTCGCAAGCTGCTCGAACTGGAGGACGACCTCGAAGTGGTCGGCGAAGCGAAAAACGGACGTTCAGGCGGTCGTCATGGTCGAAAAACTTCGTCCCGCAGTGGTTGTCATGGACATTGCGATGTCGTTGCTCAACGGTTTGGAAGCCATCCGTCAGATTCTCAAAGCCGTCCCCAGCACCAGAATCCTCATTCTCTCGGCACATAATGATGGTGAGTATGTCAAAAACGCGACCGACTCCGGCGCGGTGGGATTTCTGCTCAAGCAAACCTCCGCCCACGTTCTGTCCAAGGGGATTCGGGAAGTCAACAAGGGGAATACTTTTTTTTGCCCGTTCTTTGCGAAACTTCTTCCTGAACGCGAGCGAAAGTCATTGGATCGAGCCGGACGACCGAAGCTGCACAACGCCCGCCTGAAATCGCGCGAGATGGAAGTGCTCCAACTGATTGCCGAGGGTGAAGCCAACAAACAAATCGCGGCGGAACTCGGCATCGGCACGAAAACCGTCGAGAAACATCGCGAGCATCTCATGCAGAAGCTCGACATCCACAACACCGCCGGTCTCACCCGTTATGCGATCAGCGCGGGCATCATCGAAAGCAGCGTCCAACTGACCATTATTTAGCACCGAATAAATTTAAGATTTTTCCCTCACACCAACTTTTTCATTGGGCAAGGTTTCGCTCATCGCCATTCCGAAATACAATGTTGAGGCTGGAGTCAGCAAATACGGCATGGGTAGAACACCCCATGTCGTCTGCAAAATCTTCCAGTTTATAGTTTCGTATCATGACAGCTAAAAATATGTCGCCAGCCGGGGAGCTGGCCAACGCATCATTTCAATGCGAATCGAATCCGCCCCATCGCATCCTCGTGGTGGATGGCGACCACTACATTCGCCATCTCAGCGCTGAAGTGTTGATTCGGCATGGCTACGAAGTGAACGCCACCGAAGATGGCGCAACCGCCTGGGAGGAGCTTCAAGCCAACAGCTACAATCTCCTGATCGCCGATCAAAAAATTCCGAAGGTGTCAGGCGTTGAGTTGCTCAAGAAGATTCATGCCGCCCGCATGGCCCTGCCGATCATCATGGCCACCAAAACATTGCCCACACGGAAATTCACTCTGCTTCCCTGGCTTCAACCCGCCACTATCCTGCGAAAGCCTTACACTTTCGAGAGGTTGTTGGGAATGGTGAAAAATGTTCTTTACGCGACCGCCATTGTTCGCGGGGAAATTGCGCCATCGCCAAACAGGCAAAACCAGCCACCAGCAGTTGGTTTCCGGCTATGATGATTTTTTCCACAGTTCAGTGTTAAGTTGATCGTCAATGGCTCCGACGTTCCGCCGGTTTCTACATTTCCAGTATTGTCTCAACCTGCGGATCAGGATTGGCTTCATGAAATTTCCGGTAGGGAAACACCCCATAGCCCCTGCAAAGTCTTCGGGTGCATTGTGATCATGTGAAACGAAAACATTTTTCCCAAATTGAAAATCAACCATCCAGATAATTTACCACCCATGAAACACAATCATAACCACGACAACGCTCCAAGCACGCAACTCATGCCGGTTCGCTTTGAATTTACGAATCCGACGGCCAAGACCGTTTGCATCGCAGGAACATTTAATCATTGGCAGCCTGAAGCCAAGACCCTGCATTCCTCCGGCGTCGGCAATTGGTGGAAGGAAACGGCTCTAGCGCCCGGCACTTACGAATATTGCCTTGTCGTGGACGGCAAATGGATTCCCGATCCACACGCCAAAGAATCCGTGCCCAACCCGTTTGGCGGAAGAAACTCGATTCTGACGGTGGCGAGTTCGTCGGGAGCGTCTCATCTTGCTGACGCGGAAAATTTACCGTTGAAAAGCGCAAACAAAAAGAACGGGAGAAATACATGAGCAACCATAAATTTCCCCAGGATCAAATTCAAAAAACGACCCGTGCATCACGGCTCGCTGCCGTTGTGGAATTAAACCAAAACGAAATCGATTTTGCGCCATCACCCGGCGAAGCGGGAAGTTATGTGAGCCGTGGTTCGCCGCAGGGGCATGAAGTGCAGCACTGGCTGGCGGCCGAAGCGCAATTGCTCGCGAAACGCAAACTTACCCAAGTTCACGGTTTTCAGAACCGAATAAATTTTCCAAGCAAACCAATCTTTTTGGTGAAGCAATAAAAATCAGACCTGATCATCGTGTCGCCCTTACTTCGCGGATTTTTCCAAATGCCCGCCGAATCCGTAGCGCATGGCCGAAAGCAACTTGTCCTGAAAGTCGGCATCGCCGCGCGAACTGAAACGCTCGTATAGTGCCGTAGTGAGCACCGGCGCGGGCACGCTTTCATCAATCGCGGCCTTCATCGTCCACCGGCCTTCGCCCGAGTCGGAGACGCGTCCGGCAAAATTCGTGAGCGCGGAATCTTTGGCAAGCGCATCCGCCGTCAAATCGAGCAACCACGAAGCGATCACGCTCCCACGCCGCCAGACCTCCGAAATGTCGGCAAGGTTCAGGTCGTATTGATAATTTTCAGGCTCGCGCAACGGCGTGGTCTCCGCATTTGTTTCGCCCTGCTGTTTGCCGATGTTTGCACCGCGCAAAATACCCAATCCCTCGGCATACGCGGCCATCATCCCGTATTCGATGCCATTGTGAACCATTTTAACAAAATGCCCGGCACCGTTCGGGCCACAGTGGAGATAACCGTGTTCGGAAGTGCCGCCGAGCTTCTCGCGTCCTGGTGTGCGCGCGACGTTGCCAATGCCCGGTGCCAGTGTGGCAAAAATGGGATCAAGGTGTTGAACCACTTTTGAATCGCCGCCAATCATCATGCAAT
>CAWHLR010000010.1:0-56877 GCA_963830235.1 uncultured Verrucomicrobiae bacterium | reverse complement strand
AACGGGACGATCACCATCACGGGCTACACCGGTTCCGGCGGAGCGGTGACCATACCCGACACGATCTATGGTATGCCGGTCATCGGCATCGGAAGCAATGCGTTCTATGACTGCTGGAGCCTGACCAGTGTCATAATTGGCGGCAACGTTACCAGCATCGGAACCAATGCGTTCTCTTCGTGCAGCGGCCTGACCAGTGTTGTGATTGGCAACTGCGTCACCAATATCGGGGATGATGCGTTCTATAACTGCACCAGCCTGACCAATGCCACGATCGGCAACAGTGTCAGCAGCATCGGGAATTATGCGTTTTTTTGGTGCCCTCTGGCCGGCATCACGATCCCCGACAGCGTTACCAGCCTCGGGAACTATGCCTTTTCCGGCTGCACTCTGCTGACCAGCATCACGATTCCCGACAACGTCACCGGCATCGGAAACTATGCATTCTATAACTGCTGGGGTCTGACCAATGCCACAATCGGCAACGGCGTCACCAGCATCGGAAACGATGCATTCTATTCCACCGGCCTGATGAGTGTCACAATTGGCAACAGCGTCATCAGCATCGGAAACTATGCATTTTCCGGCTGCCCTCTGGCCGGCATCACCATCCCCAACAGCGTTACCAGCATCGGAAGCAATGCGTTCTATAACTGCTACAGCCTGACCAATGCCACGATCGGCAACAGCGTCACCAACATCGGATACGAGACATTTTATTTCTGCAAGAGCCTGACCAGCGTCACGATCGGCAACAGTGTTGCCAGCATCGGAGTCGCTGCGTTCTCAGGCACCACCCTGGCCAGTGTCACGATCCCCAACAGTGTCACCAGCATCGGAAGCAATGCGTTCTATAACTGCGCTTTGACCAGCGTCACGATTGGCGACAGCGTCACCAGCATCGGGTTCGAGGCGTTCGCTCACTGTACCAGACTGACGGGCGTGTATTTCACAGGCAACGCGCCCGGCACCGGTTTGTTTGTGTTTGCCGGTGACAACAATTCAACCGTCTATTATTTGCCGGGAACCATGTTTTGGGGCGCAACTTTTGCCGGACGCCCGACCGCGCTGTGGCTTCCGCAGGTACAGACTAGCGACGCGTGCTTTGGCGTGCGGACGAATCAATTTGGATTTAATATCAGTTGGGCCAGCGGCAGGACCGTCGTGGTGGAAGCCTGCACGAACCTGGCCAATCCCAACTGGTGTCCGGTGGCAACCAACACGCTCACCGGCGGCACGTCCTATTTCAGCGATCCAGCCTGGACGAATTATCCCGGCCGTTTCTACCGCCTCCGCTCGCCGTAACGAATAAATGCTACTTGGCAAGATTTCAAGAGTTGCCGAAAGTTCCAATTTCGGCGAGTATTTTTGCATGAGTATTGCCGAATTGCCCATCCAGATTGATCGCGAGCGGATTGCGCGCTTCTGCCGGGAGCGCGGCATCCGCAAGTTGAGCCTGTTTGGTTCGGTGTTGCGTGATGATTTTGACCCGCAGCAAAGCGACGTGGACGTGCTAGCGGAATTTGAGCCGGACGTGCTGAAACACGTCGGCTTTCAATACTTCGGTTATGGCAAGGAACTCGCGGCCATCATCGGACGCAAGGTGGATTTTTGCTCGCGTTTGCATCCGCTGATTCTCGGCCGCGTCAAGGACGAGTTGTTTCCCGTGTATGAGCGCGCATGACGCAGATTTGACGTTGCGACAGATCGTCGAGGTTTGCGACAAAGCCGTCGAGTTGCGGAACTCCATGACTTGGGAGGAATTTCGCGGCGACTGGCGCAAGCAAATGTTGGGCGAGCGGTTGGTGGAAGTCCTGGGCGAAGCCGTGAAACGCCTGCCCAATGATTTGCGAGATCGGCATTCACAACTGCCTTGGGATAAAATTGCCGGCACGCGGGATTATATCACCCATGGCTATGACCGTGTGGACTACGACGTGATTTGGGGCGTGCTCGATGTTGAGGCGGCCAGGTTGAAAGCATCTGTGCTGGCGATTCTCGCAAAGGAATTTCCCGAACCGCCGGAGCGGCAAGCCAATTAGTTCGGCCACCGGCTTCGCTTCGCTCGCCGTGAAGCGGTGGAGTGCGAAATTAAAAACCTTGGAACAGAAGCAAACACCGATGAACTCCGATAAATCGCGAGCAGGTCGCGAGTGGGCGAAGTGAACGGAGGTTTTCGCTTTGTTTCCTTCGTTATCTTCTGTGGAAAGCCTCCATGTTTTACACCGGCACTTTTTCCAGGGCCGCTTTCAGGGCTTTGGCGTCCACAGGCTTGGCCACGTAGTCGTCCATGCCCGCGGCCAGACAACGGTCACGGTCGCCTTGCATGGCGTGCGCCGTCATCGCAATGATCCGCACGGGTGAAAAATTTTGCGCCGCTTCCAGTTCGCGGATTTTTTGCGCGGCTCCGTATCCATCCAGTTCCGGCATCTCGCAGTCCATGAGGATGGCCTGATATTTGCCCTTTTGCCAGGCTTCCACGGCTTCGAGCCCGTTTTTGGCGATATCCACTACGCAGCCCAGTTTCATGAGTTGTTTCAACGCGACCATCTGGTTCACCGGGTTGTCCTCAGCCAGCAGGACCCGCAAGCCGCCGGCAAGTTCGGAAGGGCCGGCTGCGGGGGCCGCCGGTTTCGGGACGGCTGGCGCGGGCGAATTTTGTTTGGCGTAACGCAAGGTAAAAGAAAAGGTCGAACCCTGGCCGGGACTGCTGGTCAGGGAAAGGGTGCCGTTCATCAATTCGACGAGTTTGCGGCAAATGGCCAGCCCCAGGCCGGTGCCGCCAAACCGGCGGGTGGTGGAGGAGTCCGCCTGGTTGAAGGATTGAAATAATTTTTTCTGGTTTTCCTCGGAAATTCCAATGCCGGTGTCGCGTACGGAAAAAGCCAGATTGACGTCCTCGCTGGTTTCATCCAGTTGCTTGATTTCCAGGGAGACTTCGCCCTGTTCGGTGAATTTGACGGCGTTGCTCAACAGGTTCAACAAAATCTGCCGCAGTCGTGAAGGGTCGCCGACCAACTGCGTCTGGACGCCGGGCTGGATTGAACAGTTCAAGGCGATTCCCTTGGCCTGTGCCCGCGGAGCGAGCAGTTCAACGGAATGTTTGACGGTCTCGCGCAAATCAAAGGGCACTTTTTCGAAAGTCATTTTGCCCGCCTCGATTTTTGAAAAGTCGAGGATGTCGTTGATGATGGTGAGCAATGAATCGGCGCTGATCTTGATGGTCTCGGCAAAATCGCGCTGGTCCGGCGTCAAAGTGGTGTCGAGCAGAAGGTCAATCATGCCGATGACGCCATTCATGGGCGTGCGGATTTCGTGGCTCATGTTGGCGAGAAATTCGCTTTTGAACTTGGTGGCGACGAGAGCGGTTTCCGCCAGTTTCTGGGTTTTTTCCGTGGCCTCCATCAGCATTTTGTTGGCTGAAGCCAGTTCGTTGTTGGTTTTTTCGAGTTCGACGGTCCGTTCGCCGACCATGGCTTCCAGTTCGTCGAGACGGAGTTTGGCCTGATAATAGAGCCGCCACTTTTCGGTCATGGAAATGGCCAGTTGCAACACCTCGATGCTGTCGAACGGTTTTTTCAAGATAACCAGCCGGTCGGAGTAACCGAGTTTTTTCAACATTTCCTCCCACGAATAATCCGAATAGGCGGTGCAAATGACGACTTGCAGGTTGGGATACTTTTGCCAGATTTGCGCCGTGGTTTCAACGCCGTCCCATCCGGGCGGCATGCGCACGTCCACAAAGGCCATGGCATAGGGGCAATCCTGCTCAAGACTCTTTTCGATCGAGTCGAGGCCTTCCTGTCCCTGAAACGCCGAGTCAATCTGAAACTCCGGCAGATCCACGTTCTGCGCCTCCTCATCGAACAGGACGGCCTCGGCTTGGGTCAGATCGCCCACGGCGGCTTTTTTTTGCCGGCTCAGGATTTTGCGAAAATCTTCGTGGATGTCCTTGTTGTCATCAATCACAAGGATGCGGTGGTTGTTGTTGGGATTGACGTTCATGCCGTGGTCTTTGGTTTTTGGATGGGCAGCTCCAGGGTGAACATGGCGCCGCGATCCGGCCCTTCGCTGAAGGCCACCAGCTTTCCCCCCAGCTCTTTCGCGGCCAGGGCGCCGCTGTGCAGGCCAAAGCCGTGGCCGTTCTTTTTGGTGGTGAACCCGAGGTTGAAAATCCGGGTCATGTTTTCCGCGGGAATTCCAACTCCGTTGTCAGCCACCGATATTTTGACGGTGTTGTCGCCATTGGCGATTTGGAGGGTGATTTGTTTGTCCTCCCGTCCGGAATTATCGCAGGCGTATTTGGCATTGCGGATGACGTTGACGAGGATTTGCAGGACCTTGTGTTTCTCCACCAAAATCGGCGGGACTTTTGAATACTCGCGAACCAACTTGATGTGGTGGCGTTCCATCGAGCCGATGTTCATGCCCACGGCGTCTTCCAGCAGGTCGGCGCCCGACAGCGACTCCACGATGCCCGGAGATTTCGCATAACTTTGCTGCATGGCGACAATCTCCTTGATGTGCATGATTTTTTTTGCGAGCGAACCGGCTTCCGACAAAATCTCCTCCTGCTCCTGCGCCAGATGGGTGGCGAGATTTGACAGGTAACCCAGCAACTGTTTGCCTTTCGGGTCGTTGGCCAGAAAGCCGGCGAGATCGCTTTCATGCGCTCGCATCAGCGAGACGGCTTTGGCAATGTTCGGCACTTTTGAATCCCGGATTTTCTCCGAAATCAAGGAACTGGAAACGTTGACGCTGTTCAGCACATTGCCGACGTTGTGGAGGACGCTGGTGGCCACTTCCGACATCCCGGCCTGGCGGGAAACCTCCAAAAGCTGCTTGTGCGCCTCTTCGAGCCTGGCTTCCGCTTCCTTGCGCGCAGTGATGTCCCGTCCAATGCCCATCAGCCCGACAATCTTTCCGGTTTGATCGCGCAACGGCAGCTTGCTGGTCAACAGCCAGCGTTTCCGTCCGGTTTCGTCAAAGAAATGCTCCTCCCGGTTGATGACCGGTTCGCCGTGAATCACCTTCTGGTCGTCGGCCCAGAATTGTTCGGCAACATCCTTCGGAAAAAGATCAAAATCGCTTTTGCCGATGGCCTCGGCTTCGGTCTTACAGCGGAGATTTTTCAGATCGGCGGGATTGGCCATCGTCTTTCGGCCGGCGGCGTCCTTGGCGTAAATGCAATCCGGCAGGTTGTCAATGAGCGTCCGCAACAGCAACTGCTCATGTGAAATTCCGGCGGTGCTCGCAGGAGCCTCGCCGGCACCAGTGTTGGCTTTGGAGACAGGTGGATTCATTTGGCGGCTTCCTGCTGGAAACAAGATTTACTCAACCAGAAATATCCGTCGCCCGGGTTTTGTCCGGCACCAATGGAACGGTCGCGGTTAAGATCCAGTGTCGGTTGAATCTCTGATAGTCCATGTCCCAAGGTTGCGCTGACGAAACTGAGGGTGCAATGACAGCTTCCCGCTCCGGCTATGAACAGGCCGATGCGGATAAATAAAGCCGCGTAATGGAAAAAATCTTGCCATCAATGAAGAATAACGCAGCAACGGCTATGCCATACCCCCCTCTTCCGCCCGGAAGATAAATACTTGGTGTTACGTCAGAAAGACACGTCCACCGGCCTTCAGAGCGGCAAGTCCGGCCGGGTGATTTCAGGGGGCCGCTGATTGTGAATGACTTGTGAACAACTTTTTGGACAATTCCCATTTTGAGGCACACCGTTTGCATACTTGGACGGCATGCGCAACCATGCCTTTGACGCCCCGGAAACCCGTGATGAGGTTGAAATAACGCTTGATGGCCTGCCCGTGGGATCGCCGTCCGGGTGCCGCTCGCTGAACGCCATTCGCTGCCGTCTCGAAACGCTTGCCCTGGAAAGACAGCGCATTCTGTGTTCGTTGAACGTTGACGGCCAGCCGGTCAATCTTGCCCTGCCACTGATTAATCATAGGGGTTTTTGCCGGGTCGAGGCCGGGACGGTCGCCTTGGAAGAAACGGCCCTGCTGCTGCTCAAAAAGGCGTTTCAACAAACCGACTTCGCCAGGGAGTGTGTTGAAACGGCCCTCACCCTGGTCCTCATCAATGATGGCAAGGTGGCGCGCGAAGTCTGGTGGAATCTGGCTTCGGCGCTCAAAGAGCCGGTGATCACCCTGAGCTTGTTGCCGGAAAACATTTGCGAGCCATCGGACATCACACATCACTCGCCCAGCTCCGCAAGTGGCAGTTGGAACAGATCGCCGCCATTATCCGGGCGTGGACGAAGCCTGCCATTCGGAAGACACCATTCCACTTTCCAATGCGCTGGAAAACCGTGTGCTGCCCTGGCTGCAAAGTCTGAGTGAACTCATCTGTCTGTGGCATGAAACCGTCATGGCCGGTTCACGCTCGGAATCAGCCGCGCGGTTTCTTCTGGATTCGCTGCGGGTAAACAGCCTATCCCGGACAAAGCCTTTGATGGTTCTTCCAGCTCATCCTCGCGTTAATGCGAGTGAAAAGAACGCCGTGGTGCGAGTGGGCCGGATTTCACTTCAACTGTTCGCAAAGCCGTCGAGAAATCAATTATTTTTCGGTTTTGGTTCGACGCGGGCGGTTACGGCGCGGAAACATCTTCCGGCATTTTTGCGGTATCTCTGATGACTTTTGACAGCAAGGCCAGGGCTTGACGCGCCTTTTGTTCCTCCGGGGTCAGATTGCTGCCGTTGGCGAGGCGATCCATGCGTTTTTCAACCTCTTTCAGCGCCGCCGCCATCTCGTCAATGTGTTCTTTCAGCGCCTGGCCTTCGACATTGTTTTTTAGGGACTCATTAATCACCTTGTCGAAATCAGGCAGGGTTTTTCGGATGGTGTCACGATCACTCGCATTCTCCAGCAAGGTCTTGATTTCGGCTTTGTGTTCATCAATCAGCTTGTCCAGTTGTTCCCCCAAACTTTTGTTGAGGGAATTGCAATACGTTTCATATTCCGTCTCCAGGGACTGCTGCAATTCCTTCCGGTAAACGGGCAGTTCCCCGATCAAATAGTCCGGCACCTCGTGGATGAAGTGGGGAATTGCCCACTCGACCTTTGCGGCGAGAATCGGGCCGTCCGTTTCAACGTGCTCGGCCAGCATGCCGGTGGCAACCTCTGCGGCGGCCTTCGGCTGGAAGAAGCGGACCATGATGGTGCTGATGGTGCCCATGTAAGCGCCGAAAAATAAAATCAGGATGACGCCGGTAATCCGCGCGCGTTTGAAATTTGCCGTGCTTTGGGCAGTTCCTCGGCGAGATAAGCGGCCAGAACTGCTTCCCCGGTCTTGGGTGTTGCGTCGGGAGTGGCGGCGGGAGATGGTTCGGTTTTCATTTCTTTATCTCCTTGGTTTTCTTGGGTTGAACAACTTTTTTTCCAGCGGCGTTGTTGGTGGCGGGTTCCGGAGGACCCATGCCTTTGAATTCATGGACAAACACGTCCATGAACATGTAGGCTACCTGCCAGGAATCAACGTTCTGGCTGGCAGCCACCGGCTCGGTTTTTTGAATTTTATCAAGGCTGTTGAGAATGCTTTGAATGGAATTCAAATGGGGGTTGAATATGTTCTCGCCACTTTGGGCAAGCTGATCCTCGGCTTCGAGGGCGAGATTGTTCAGCAAGGCGTCTATCTGTTTGTCATAAACGTCCGGATACATCTGGCGCAGCTTGCCCTCCCGTTTTTGCAGCGTCCCGGTGACAGTCTGGTCGAGAATTTTCCCCGCCTGCACCGTGAGTTCGCCGCCCATTTCATCCAGTTCCCGCAGGGCGACATCGGCCACTTCCGGCGCGCGCCCGTTTATTTCCTTCAACTCCAGCTCGACTGCCGGTTTGAGGCGTTCAACCGAACGGCCGGCGATTTTCTGGACGGCGGGCAAAAGGTCGTCCTTCAGACCGGCGCTCAGATTGCGGACAAACTCCTCCTGCCTCGGCCCGGCGAGAGTGAGGCTGTAAACCGACTCAATGATGGCGCTCACACCGGCAATCACGATGACCAATATGGCAATGATGGTGAGAAGGCGGAAGCGGCGGGTTTGGACCGGAGCTTTTCCAGCTCCTGGATAAGTTGTTTGGCTTCTTCTGTGCTCATAATTTTATTCCCTGGTGCGACAGTTTGAAACGCCTAACGAACGACTGGTTTGACGCGCGTAGTATCAAGCAGCAAACATGCCTGCAAGCAAAATCTGCATTATTATGCTGCCAAAAAAGCTGCGTTCGCCGGGAAAACCTGCGCACTCCTTGTGAAATCCACGGTTTTTCTCCAATCACGCGCATTGCACCAATCAGTTTCACTGGCCAATCTAGTTGATGTCAAATGATGGGACAACGAATGTCTCAAGTTCGCATTATCCAGATGCAAATCTTTCCCGGTGATCTCGTATCAAGCCGGCGAAGTCGGCTGTTTTTCGCTGCGAACCGGCGGCAGACCCCCGGCTTCCGCCAGTGTCCGATGGCGCAGGCGCCCCCCAGACGACCGGCGATGCTTTGATGCCGGCCTTGAAGAGTGATGCAGATGCCGGCGGTGCTGCCGGCGAAAAATAATCGCCCAGGCGAAAAAACCCAGCCCAACCACGAAAAGAGAGCCGAAATAAATAAGGGCCTGGGTAACGCTGGATCCGGAGGGAATCAATTCTCGTATGGCATTCTCTCCGTTCACACCGGCCAGAACAACTGGAGTAATCATAATTAATATGCTGTTTATCCCGCCCAGACGACTTGGTTTGGTTGGCGGGTCACACTGGTCTTCAGACGAAGCATCCCGCAAGCCAGAATTGGGGGCAATTTTCAACTTCCCGCTGGTTTTGATCCGGTTGATATTATTGCGTTCCAGCACGGCCTGGCCGTGTTTTCTTTCGATAATTTACTGGTTTTGCTTCTTTGGCCGGCGCGCCGCCGTCCCTCATCCGCTTGAGTTCCTTGATCTGGTCGCGCAGCAGGGCGGCCTTCTCGAATTTCAACTCGTTCGCGGCGGCCAGCATTTCGTCTTCGAGTTCCTGAATCGTCGTGGTGAGGTCCACATCCAAGCCGGCATCCTTCAACACCGCGCCGGCTTCCTCGCGCTTCGATTCGTAGGTGGCGAGGCTCTCCTCGACGGCGCGGCTCACGCTGCGCGGTGTGATGTGGTGCTCCTGGTTGTGGGCCATCTGCTTTTGCCGGCGGTGCTCGGTGACGGCCAGAAATCTTTTGATGCTGTTGGTCATCACGTCGGCGTAAAGAATCACTTCGCCGTGGAGATGGCGCGCGGCGCGTCCGGCGGTTTGGATCAAGCTTGTTTCGCTGCGCAAAAAGCCTTCCTTGTCGGCGTCGAGAATCGCCACCAGCGACACTTCCGGCAAATCCAGCCCCTCGCGCAGCAGGTTGATGCCCACCAGCACGTCGAATTCGCCCTTGCGCAACGCGCGCAAAATCTCGACGCGCTCAATGGCGTCAATCTCGCTGTGCAGGTAACGCACGTTCACACTGATGCCGCGCAGGTAGTCGGTGAGTTCCTCGGCGGTGCGCTTGGTGAGCGTGGTAACCAGCACTCGTTCCTTCGCGTCGGCGCGCTTGCGGCATTCCTCGATGAGATCATCAATCTGCCCCTTGAGCGGCTTGAGCGTGACTTTCGGGTCAATCAGCCCCGTCGGACGCACGACGAGTTCCACCACGCCGGGCGGAGCGCCGGCCTCCGGTACGGCGCGATGGGAAGCAGCGGATGCCGGGTCGGAGACCGGCGCTCCAGCATTCGTCCGTGCCCACTCGATTTCCCGCGCCGCCGGTGTCGCGCTGGCATAAATCGTCTGGTTTTGCATGGACTGAAACTCCAGAAAGTTCAGCGGCCGGTTGTCCAGCGCGCTCGGCAGGCGGAACCCATAGTCCACCAGCACGGTCTTGCGCGAGCGGTCGCCCTCGAACATCCCGCCGATTTGCGGCACGGTGGCGTGCGACTCGTCAATCACCAGCAGATAATCGTTCGGGAAAAAATCAAACAGCGTGCAGGGCTGCGAGCCGGGCGGACGCCCGCCGATGTGGCGCGAGTAGTTCTCAATGCCGGAGCAGACGCCCATTTCCTCCATCATCTCCAGGTCGTATTCCGTGCGCTGCTTGATGCGCTGGGCTTCGAGCAGTTTGCCGTGCTTCTCGAACCAGGCGACGCGTTCGCCCAGTTCCTCGCGGATGGCGACGATGGCGCGTTTCATCTTGTCGCCGGTGGTGACGAATTGTTTGGCCGGGAAAACGGTCACGGCGTCGAGCGTTTCAATTTTGTTGCCGGTCAAGGGATCGAAACGGGTCAGGCGTTCGATGGTCTCGCCAAAAAATTCCACCCGCAACCCGTCTTCGCGCCCCGCCGGACGAAGTTCCACCGTGTCGCCGCGTACGCGGAACTGGCCGCGGGCGAATTCAATGTCATTCCGGTCGTAAAGCAAATCCACGAGCCGCGCGAGGAATTGTTCGCGCGACAATTCCAGGCCGGTGCGAAGCGGAATGATCATCGCCTCGTAATCCTCCCTGCTGCCGATGCCGTAAATGCAGGACACGCTGGCGACGACAATCACGTCGCGGCGCGAGAACAGCGAGCTCATCGCGGAAAGCCGCAGGCGCTCGATCTCCTCGTTCCGGCTCGAATCCTTTTCGATGAACGTGTCGGTGCGCGGGATGTAGGCTTCCGGCTGGTAATAATCGAAATAGCTGACGAAGTATTCGACGGCGTTCTTCGGAAAAAAACTTTTGAACTCGGCATAAAGCTGCGCGGCGAGCGTCTTGTTGTGCGAAATGACGAGCGTGGGCTTGTCCAGGTTGCGGATGACATTGGCGATCGTGAACGTCTTGCCCGAGCCCGTGACGCCGAGCAGCACCTGATGCTTTGCGCCGGACAACAGCCCCTCGGTCAGCTTCGCAATCGCCTGCGGCTGGTCGCCGGCGGGTTTGAACGGGGCAACGAGTTCGAACATGTCAGCCGAAAGTAGAAGCGGAGTTGCCGGGTGTCAAACGCAGGCTTTGGTATTGAAAGGATTGCGGGCTGGCGTAAACTCCATGTCAATAAATGAAAACCTTGTTCGCTTTGATAGCGGTAGTTGCTTTTCCGTTCTTGCTGCGCGCGGAAATGCAGGCGCCCATCCCGCTCTGGCCGGACGGCGCGCCCGGCGCGCATGGCAGCGCGAGCAATGACATTCCCACGCTCACGCCGTATTTGCCCGACCCCGCCAACGCCACCGGCGCGGCGATGGTGATTTGTCCGGGCGGCTCCTACGGCTATCTCGCGCCGCATGAAGGTAACGATTACGCATTGTGGCTGAACCAGCACGGCGTCACCTGCTTTGTTTTAAAATACCGGCTCGGTTCGGATGGATACCAGCATCCCGCCATGCTGGAAGACGCGGCCCGCGCGGTGCGCCTGGTGCGGGCAAAGGCGGCGGATTGGAGGATTGACCCGAAGCGCGTCGGCATCATGGGTTCCTCGGCGGGCGGACATCTGGCGTCCACCCTGATGACGCATTTTGATTCCGGCAACCCGAACGCCACCGACCCGGTTGAGCGGCAAAGTTCGCGGCCGGACCTCGGCATTCTTTGTTATCCGGTCATCACGATGGGCAAATACGCGCATTCTGTTTCAAAGCGAAACCTGCTTGGAATTGATCCGCCGGCAAGATTGGTGAAGCTGCTCTCAAACGAACTGCAGGTAACAGCCCAAACCCCGCCGTGTTTCATCTGGACCACTTATGAGGACAAAACTGTGCCGCTGGAAAACAGCCTGATGTTTGTTGAAGCGCTGCGGAAATATCAGGTTCCATTTGATTTCCATGTTTATCAAAAAGGCGATCATGGCATGGGGCTGGACGACAAACCGCCGTTCGCGCACCCGCATCCGTGGGCGGGCGATTGTCTGTTCTGGCTGAAAATGCAGGGGTTCGTGAAGTGAATGGACTGCGCAGAAAGTTCTTTAATCTCCAAAAATGCCGTTTGCGCCCAGGGGTGCGTCTCAAATTACAAACAAAGGGCGGAGAAATCTCATTAGCCCCGGGCTTCAGCCCGGTGATGACGTTCACAAACCATCGGGAAGCCGTTTCAACGGCTTTCGCACGCAGGAACAACCCGTTGAAACGGGTTTCATCCACGGGATAACTGGATTCACCCGGCTGAAGCCGGGTGCTAATGAAAGACGCGCAAAAATTGAGATGTTTCGGCGCGGTTGAACTAAAAAAACGGCTAAGGCATTGCTTTGGATTGACCGTCTTCGGTTGGCGGTTTTTTGGCCGGCGGCTTGGAATAATTCAGCTTGATTCCAAAATTCCCGCGTTCACGCCAGCCGAAGTAAAAGTTGAACCCGCCGCGCTGGTAGGAAATGAACGGCAGCAAGACTATTTTGCGCCGGGCAACCGCAAAATCCAAACCGCCGGTCGGTTTGGAATTTTTCCCCGGATATTTGCTGCTTCGCACGAATTCCTTGTCGGCTACCCCGATGACATAAAAACTGAAGTTGTGGAACGGATTGCGGAAGTGCCACTTCGTCACCCGATGCTGGTCATCCGGCTTGTACCATTCCGGCGGGACCGGCTCATCACTGTTTTCCACCCACCACACCGGGTTGAGCTTGTTGTAGAAATGAATCTTCGGCAGATCGGCCCGCGGCGTGACTTTGATGCTGTGCCACCGGGCTGCGTTCGTATCCGCAGGCGGGCGCTTCATGGGGACCGGCATATCCGCCGGCGTGATGTGGCGCGGGAAAGCGGACTGGCTGCCGGCCAGCAACCCGGCGACGACTAAAAACAGACCCGGCCAGTTCTTTGTTCCACGCGTCATAACGACATATCGCCACGGATAAAACACGGATGAAACGCGGAAGTTGCGCGAACAGCCGTGACGAAATCCAACTGGGTATTGAAAATGCACCTTGAATGAGCGTAAAGTCCATTAATGAAGTAGCAGCCGACGTGAGGAGGCTCTGACTGAATTGACGATATGGGATTTACGATTGACGAGTCTTGCCACAAGCCAGGCACATCGCGTAAATCGTATATCGGAAATCTGAAAATAGTGAGCCTCGTTACCTCGGCTGCTACAAAAGCCGTTTTTATGGAACTGGACTGAAAACCAGATTGACGACGTTTAACCTCAACCCAAAACCATTATGCCCCTGTTAAAACTCGAAACCACCGTCGCGCTCGCCGATGACAAAAAGCAGGCGCTGCTTACGTCCCTCTCCAAAATCGTGGCCGGCACCATCGGCAAACCGGAACAGTACGTCATGGTCGTCATCAGCCCAGCCGCCATCCTCATGTCTGGCAAACCGGGTCCCGCCGCGTTCGTGGACATCCGCAGCATCGGCGGCCTGGGCGGCAGCGTGAATCAACAGCTCGCGCAGAAGATTGGCGGTTTGTTGAAGGAATCCCTCGGCGTGGCGCCGGACCGGATTTATCTGAACTTCACCGACGTCCCCGCCGGCAACTGGGGCTGGAACGGCGACACGTTCGGGTGAAGGCAAAGTGACATGTGACGGGTGACATGTGACATGAAGGACGGCGCTCTTTTCCATCGTGTCACACGTCACCTGTCGCCTTCCCCTTGGGTAAAAAGACGCGCGACGAACGCTCAAATGAGATCGGCGCTTTCCGCAAGCGGAAACCTGCTCCGAAGAGCAATCCACGCCCCGGCACAAGATCTCTAAGCCGGTATTTGGATGCGAGCTGTTCGTCGCGCAATTCAATTTATAGCACACCGCTCCCAAATTTCCAGTGCGAGTTATTCACAAGCCAGACAGAAGCCAGACAGGGGGCTCGTTATTGAAAAGCGGCAACGATTTCTGTGTTTGGTCACCCGCATTTAAAAGACTGATTCGTCTTTCCTTTTTCAAATAAATTAACCCTTGCCAATTCGCGCCAGCCAACCAGACTTGTCATAATTTGACTTGGGAAAGCCCTGTCTTTATGAGCAGAAATTTCAAAATACTTCAGAAGGCACAGTATGTTTAAACGGGCGATTGCCATCGGCATTACCCTGGCCATCGCCGGGCCTTTTTTCATCGCCGCACTTTATCACTATCAATTTTATCACACGCTTTATCGGGACACCCGCACCGAGTTTTCAAGTTTTTCACAGGATGTGGAACAGCATCTAGGGAGTATTGAAGACCGCATGGGAAAACTCGAATCCCACAAGCCAAAGCGTCCAACACCGATCTATATTCGTGGAATCATTTCAACAACGGATGTCGCACCGACCGAGTCCTGGCCTCAGCGCTCATTAACGTCAACCAATGGGCAGACGTTTGAGATTCTGCAGGACAAAGACGGTCTCTGGATCGTGCCCGAATTGCGTCTTCAGACCGGGTCAACTAACGAGCAGGTATTCGATATTCATATCAACCCCGACATCGGCAGGGTATCAGCTGGATGGTTATCCCACACGGAACCCTATGGTGAACTTGCTTCCCTGGAACAATTCTATCTTTACTCCCCCTACCGAGAAACGAACGTGCTCTGTCTCAGAGCCCTAGCGAAGCCGGGCAAGCCGATCCGGATGGAATTCACAACGGTCATACTGGTGGAGCACTGAATGACACGAATCCCAAAACTGGCGCCACCCTGGCCAACTGCGACCGGCACGCCTTCCCTCCTCGGATTATGAAACGCGTCAGCCCGGCTTTGATTGCAATGTTTATTGCGGCAATCGGTTGCGCAGCAACGGAACTCCTGGCTTCTTATTACCAAAGCCTTTACCATCGTACGACCGCAAAGGCGATTCAAACAATCACCCGGAAATTGAACGACCAGAGTTCACCGAACGACTAAATTCTTATTACCAAATCCTCTACCACCATACTGCCGTAAAAGCGCTTCAAACAACCACTCCGAAATTGAAAGACCAGGAGTTGTCAGAACGACTGACCCGGCGCGAAGCAGACGAGCCGAGAGATCTGGTGGCGGTCAGATACGGGGGAGAAGTCGTCACAACCGATCAGCCGCCGGACTACGAAGGCGAACGCGACCTGCAGATGGCTGTCACCAATGGTCAACAGTTCCATTTCTACGAGGGCAAAGGTAATGGAATCACGCCAAAGATTCGTTTGCCGGCAGGATCAACCAATGTGTACGAACTCGATATGCTTTACGGAAACGCGGTTGATGTCTGGTTGACGTATGCTGAACCCTGCGATGCTTTGGCGGCGTTCCAGCAATTCCATGTTTATCGCACCGGAACGAACACACTGAGGCTCGTCGCCCAACTGAAACCTGTAGCTTCAACTAAAATGCGGTTTGGTTTAGTGGTGTTGAGTGAACGAGTTGAATTGCATTGAATGATTGGTCGTGCGAGATCCTTTCATTGGCCGCGCTTGATGCCTTGGGCGACTGGCAAAAATAAAAAAATCCATCAACAACATTGCATTGAGCGGAACGGAAATTAAACTCCGCGCGCGTGTTGAACCTGAATTCACTCAATCCCCAGCAACGCCAGGCCGTTGAAACTTTGAACGGCCCGGTGCTGATCCTGGCCGGCGCCGGCACCGGCAAGACCCGCGTCATCACGTTCCGCATCGCCCACCTCATCGCCAAGGGCGTCTCACCGGCCAATATTCTCGCTGTCACCTTCACCAACAAGGCCGCCCGCGAAATGCAGGAGCGCGTCCACAAGCTTCTGCCAAAGCGCAGTCGGAAGACTGAGGACTGTGGACTGAGGACTGACGACAGGCCGACCATCTGCACCTTCCATTCGCTTTGCGTCCGGATTTTGCGCCAGCACATCGAGCGGCTCGGCTACAAACGGAATTTTGTCATCTACAACGAATCGGAACAGCTCGGCGCCGTCAAAAAAATCCTCGCGCAGATTTCGGCGAAGGGAGAAAAAGCCGACGCGGCGGCGGTCCTGGCGCTGTTGAGCCGGTTCAAAAACGGGGGCGAACGCGCCGCCGTCTTTGCCGATGAAAGCGTTCGCGCGCTGGCCCAGCACATCCGGTCGCGCTACGAAACCGCCCTGCACGCCTGCAATGCCGTGGACTTTGACGACCTGATCCTGCTCACGCTGCGGCTGTTTAACGAACATCCGGACGTGCTCGAAGCCTGCCGCGCCAGATACCGGTACGTCATGGCGGATGAATATCAGGACACCAACGCCACGCAGTTCCAGCTCGTTCACGCCCTGACCATGAAGCACCGGAATTTCTGCGTGGTGGGCGACGACGACCAGAGCATTTACGGCTGGCGCGGCGCGGAAATCGGCAATCTGCTCGACCTGGAAAAACATTTTCCGGAGGTGAAAATCATCAAGCTCGAACAGAATTACCGCTCGACGAACACCATCCTGGACGCCGCCAACGCCATCATTAAAAACAACGCGCGCCGCCGCCCCAAACAGCTCTGGTCGGGCAAGGGCCGGGGCGGCAAGATTGTTTTACGCGCCTACACGAATGATGACGATGAAGCGCGCAACCTGGTCGAGCAGATTGAATTTGCGCGCCGCGCTCATGGCGTCCCCTGGTTGCATCACGCCATTTTGTTCCGAACGAATGTGCAGTCGCGGCCGCTCGAAACCGCGTTCCGCACAGCCGGCGTGCGTTATCATCTCATCGGCGGCCAGAGTTTTTTTGACCGGGCGGAAATCCGCGATTTTCTCGCCTACCTGAAGGTGTTCATCAACCCGCACGACGACGTCAGCCTGCTGCGCATCGCGAACGTGCCGGCTCGGGGACTGAGTGATGTGACCATGGAACGCCTGCTCGCTGCGAGCCAGGAACGGAAGGGTTCCGTGTTCGCCGCGATGAAAAATCCGGCGGTGCAGGTGACCTTCCAAGCCAAGGCGCGCCAAAGCATCGAGACGTTTGTTGCCTTCGTTGAAAAGACCCGGGCGCAATTGCATCAGACCGCCGCGTCGCCACGGCCGTTGCAAGCCTGGGCCGAACATTTTCTGGACGAGACCGGATATTTCGCCGAACTCCGGCGATTGGAAAAAAATCGCGAGAATGCCGAAGACCGCATCCGCAATTTGCGCGAATTGACCGCCACGCTCGATAATTTTGGCCGGCCTGGCGACCCGCCCGCCGACCGTTTGCAATCCTTTCTGGAGGACATCACCCTCGACAGCGAACTCGAGGAGGAAAAGGAAACCGGCGACGCCGTGACGCTCATCACCGTGCATAGTTGCAAGGGACTGGAATTTCCGCGCGTCTATATCGTGGGCTTGGAGGAAGGCCTGATGCCGCACGCGCGGTCGGCGGCGGAAGGCACGCTCGACGAGGAACGGCGGCTGTTTTATGTGGCCGTGACGCGCGCGATGCAGTCGCTCACCCTCAGCCATTGCGCGGGCCGGATGCGGTACGGCCAATTGATGCCCTGCCATCCGTCGAGGTTTCTGAAGGAACTGCCGCCCGAATTGGTAGAAGACGCCGATGCCAGGGATAAAGAGCCGTTGAACCCAGACGCCGGCAAAAAAATGTTCGACGTCCTCCGCAGCGCGATCAATTGAAGCATGGATGGACTCGTACGATTCCGCCCGTCAAGACATTGCTTGGCGCAATTCCGCGGGCGAAACAATGGAAATCTTCAATCCATCCTGAACCCGGTCATACGCCGGCCCGTTCAATGGACTGACGACGTAATTTTTCCCCTTTGGATACTGCTCGCGAAACGCCGCCAGCCCGCGCGTTTCAAATGCATCCGGTTTCCATTTGCACTCAACGGCATCGGCGGCATCGCGTCCGTGCGGCACAACGAAATCCACTTCGCGCTGTTGTTTGTCGCGCCAGAAATGGATGCGCGGCACACCCGCGGCAATCAACGCATCCAATACCAGATGCTCCCAGAGCACGCCACAATCCTCTGCCCGCAAATGGTCCCAGCCTCGCGCGTGGCACACCAAACCCGTGTCAAAACCGAATACCTTGGGTTGCGACACTATTTCGCGCCGCCCGCCCGCTGAAAACGGCCGGATTAGATGCGCGACGTGAGTGATTTGATAAACCTCCAGCCAGTTTGTGACCGTGGGCCGGCTAATCTGGCTTTCGGCGGCAAGTTTCGCCACGTCCAGCATCCCCCCGCTCTGGCGCAGCAGCAATTCCAGCACCCGCATAAATCCGGCGCGCTTCTCCAGACGGAAAAGCTCCTGCACATCGCGCGCGAAGTAGGAATCCTGCCACTCGGCATAAAACTCGGGATTCCGTTCCTTGGCCAGCAATGCCGGCGGCAATCCTCCGCGCAACAGCCGCTCCCGCAAGTCCGTCACACCAAAGGCCGGTAATTCCTCGTGCAACACCGGCACCAGTTCCACCACCCGTTTGCGGCCGGTGAGGCTGTCGCGGAACTTTTGCGTGGCGGCCAGCGTTGAGGAACCGGTCGCCAGAATCTTCAGCTTCGGAAAACCGTCCGCGCCGATTTTCAACAGCCGGCTCGGATCGGGAAGTTGATGGACCTCGTCGAACACCACGACCCGTTTGCGGATGGTCCGGTAAAAACTTTCCGCATCGCGCAGCCGTTCCGCCACGCTCGGCAGATCACAGTTGAGAAACTCCGCGTCGGGCAGGCGCTGCGCCAGCACCGTCTTGCCCGTGCGCCGGGGTCCCGTGAGCCAGACAATGGGCGCCTGCCTCCACGCCGCCGCCAGCCGTTCCGTCCAAAAAGGGCGATCAATCATTGCAGGTCAACTTTACATTTAGACGGCTAAAAGTAAAGTGTAAATTCAAGTGCCCGTCGCGCTTCCTCAAGGAACTGCCGCCCGAACTGGTGGAAGACGCCGATGCCAGGGATAAAGAGCCGTTGAATCCCGACGCCGGCAAAAAAATGTTCGACGTCCTCCGCAGTGCCATTAATTGAAGCACGTTGCCGGCTACTCCGCCGTCAGTCCGACGAAAAACGGGCAGGTGATGGTTTCGGTCGAGACAAAATCCACAGTGAAAATCTTTACCTCCGGTTGCGGATTGTCGAAGGTTGTTTTGTACAGGATGAGCGAGCATTCCGGCTGAAATTTCCTGACGTACGGATTGCTGCCGGTCCAGGCCCGTTCCGTGCCGGGCGCCATTTTAAAGTATCTTTCAGGGATCCCGGATTTGAACAACGGAAACCACCAGTCGAACGATTGTTCCCCCGCCACAAGTTTCAACTCGCGGGTGCTGCCGTCGGCATAATGGAGGACCAGCTTGGATACCACCGTGCCGAAATTCGTTTCTATGAGAGCGTTATCGCCATGCAGCAGATGAATTTTGGCGCAAGTCCGGCCGATGGGAATATCGCCGACCTGTGCGGGGTAGGTTTTATCAAAATGTTTCAACCAGCCGCCCATGAGCTGGATCTGGCCGCCGACATCGAACGGAACGCCGGCGTAGATGTGCCTGCCCTCCGGCAGCTCGGCCAGATTGTCGTCATTGTTGCCTTTCCGGCATACCGGCGCATCGGTCAACGCGGCGTTGACATACGGCCGGAGATCAATGGTGGTGGCATTGACGGTTTCATCGTTTGCCTGGCGGGCCTTGATTCTTTCGGCCTCCAGCTTCGTTTCCACCGGCCACAGGTGCAATCGCCGCTCGACATACCGGGCCTGCTGCCGCGCAAGCCTGACCTTTTTGACGACCACGATGGTGGTGGTGGTGGCCGCCCCGACCACCAGCAACGACACACCCACGACCACTGCCATTTTAATTTTTGTCCATGCCATAAATTTCAGTGTTCCATTGATGAAGTGAAACGCCGACCACTTAGACAAGACACATGGCGGCTGCTCACGCGGTGTCTTTGGCTAAACAACCGCCGTCACCCGATACTGATTTTGCGCATTGGCCAGTTTTAATTTCAAGACATCGCCCTGCTTCCGGCCCAGGAGCTGTTCGCCCAGCGGCGATTGCGGCGTGATTACCAACACCTCCCGTTTTTCATGCAGCACTTCCGTGCCGCCCGCCCGCGGGCCGATGAAATAAGCCGTTTTTTCCCCGTCAAAGGCCAGTTCCACGAAGGCCCCGACGTCAATAGGTTCGCCGGGCCTGAACTTGCGCGCGTCCAGCTTTTCGAACGCGGCGATGGCGTTTTGAATTTCGGCCGCCTGCTTGGATTGTCCCCGGGCCAGGTAGGAAGCTTCGAGTCCGCGGGTGTCGTATTTGTTCTCGGCCTTGCTCTGCTCGTGCGTGGCTTCGGCGCGCGAGGCCTGGGCCGCCCGGAAATAAACCTCCAGCTCGTTCGTCAGCCGGGCAATGATCTTCCTGATGAGCGCGCGTTTGTTCATGCGAAAGTGGTGAGCTTATTCCACCGGCGCGCGCTTGGCCAGATTTCCCGGTAGCCGGAGCGCGGAGCATTGCTCCGCGTGATTCAAGGTTCCCAGCTTGCGGAGCAATGCTCCGCGCTCCGATGAATTTGTGTTTTCAATCGCGCCGCTTTGATTCATTTTCTCCCCACCAATTTGTATGGCTGAAACCGCAAAGCACAATTACGACGAGAGCAAGATCAAGACGTTGTCCTCGCTGGAGCACATCCGGCTGCGCACGGGCATGTACATCGGGCGCATCGGCACCGGCGCGCATCCCGACGACGGTTGTTACATCCTGCTCAAGGAGGTCGTGGACAACGCGATTGACGAATACATCATGGGCCATGGCAAGGAAGTCGAGATCAAGATCGAAGGCACGCACGTCAGCGTGCGCGATTTCGGGCGCGGCATCCCGCTGGGCAAGGTGGTGGACTGCGTTTCCAAGATCAACACCGGCGCGAAATACAACGACGACGTGTTCCAGTTCAGCGTGGGCCTCAACGGCGTCGGCACCAAGGCCGTCAACGCCCTGTCGAAAACGTTCCTCGTGCGCAGCCATCGCGACGGCCAGTTCGCCGAAGCCGCATTCAAGGTGGGCAAGCTCAAGAAGGAGCATTCGGGCAAATCCAAGGAACCGAACGGCACGTTCATCGAGTTCGAGCCGGACCCGGACATCTTCAAGGAAACCCAGTTCCGCGACGAGCACGTCGAACGCAGGTTGCGCCATTATAGCTACCTCAACACCGGGCTGAAGCTGATCTACAACGGCAAGGCGTTCCAGTCGCGCCACGGCCTGATGGACCTGGTCATGGAGGATCTGGCCACCGATGGCAGCGAGCCGATTTATCCGCCGCTGCATTACGCCAGCAAGACGCTGGAATTTTGTTTCACCCACAGCAACAGCCGTTACGGTGAGACGTTTTATTCGTTCGTCAACGGCCAGTACACCAGCGACGGGGGCACACACCTGAGCGCCTTCCGCGAAGGACTGCTCAAGGCGGTCAACGAGCATTGCAACGGCAAATACGAGGGCGACGACGTGCGCGAATGCATGGTCGGCGCGGTGGCCATCCGGCTCCAGGACCCGGTGTTTGAGTCGCAGACCAAGAACAAGCTTGGCAACACGGAAATCCGCACCGACCTCATCAACAAGGTGCGTGAGGAACTGCTGCATTTCTTCCAGCGCAACAAGGCCATCGCCGACAAAATCATCGAAAAGGTTGCGGACACGCAGCAGTTGCGGAAAGAGTTGCAGTCGGTCAAGAAGCTCGCGCGCGAACGCGCCAAATCCATCACCCTCCGCATCCCGCAGCTTAAGGATTGCAAAAACCACTTCGACGCGAAACGCGACAAGGGCCGCGGCACGATGGTGTTCATCTGCGAAGGCCAGTCCGCCGCCGGCTCCATCACGAGCTGCCGCGACGTGAACAATCAGGCCGTGTTCGTCCTCAAGGGCAAGCCGCTAAACGTCTGGGACCTTAAACGTGACATCATGTACAAGAACGACGAGATGTATAACCTCATGCAGTCGCTCAACGTCGAGGACAACACCGAGGGCCTGCGCTACGAGAAAGTCATCCTCGCCACCGACGCGGACGTGGACGGCATGCACATCCGCAACCTGATGATCACGTATTTTTTCCGGTTCTTCGAACAGCTCGTCCACGACGGCCGGATTTTTGTGCTGGAGACGCCGCTGTTCCGCGTCCGCAACAAGGAAAAAACCATTTACTGCTACAGCGAAACCGAGCGGGACACGGCCATCAAAGATCTGGGCGGCAAGCCGGAAATCACGCGCTTCAAGGGCCTCGGTGAAATCAGCCCGAAAGAATTCGCGCAATTCATCGGCAAGGAAATGCGCCTGAGCCAGGTGGAATACGCGCCGAAACCGGAGGCCGCGCCCATCTTCAATTTCTACATGGGCAAGAACACGCCCGAGCGGAAGGATTACATCATGGACCGCCTCGTCGTGCCGGTGGAGGAATGATTTCGTGGCCGTGCTCGTGAGGACACGGCAAATCAATTTTGCAAGCCGTGTTTATACAAGCACAGCCACAATCATTTGGCTACGGCGGGTTCCCTAGACAGCAATGTTCTCACGAACATTGCCACGAGTTTCTTGCTGCTTCCGCCAACATCCGGCTTAATTCACACCTCAAAATTTCATGCAGCAATGTCATTGACCACGCGATTTTTTGGCAGCGATGTCACCCGCCGAACGAAGCGGCGGCGCATGGCGCTTCTCGTATTCGGCCCGGAAACTTTCGAGCAATGGCAGTTCAATCTCGTCCTTTTTCCGTCCGCTGGCGCGTTTGCTGGCGATGATATCGCGAAGATTGGCGACGCGAAAAATGCCTTCGCTCAAACCCCGTGATTTGGCCTCCGCAAAACTTTTGATGCCGTCGGGTGCGAAAACCAAGTCCACGTCAAACGGCCCGGTCTTGATTTGCACGAAATCTTTGCCTGCGACAATCTCGTGTTCCAACTCCCGTCCGATATCGAAACCCAGTTTCCGCAGCGCGGTGACGATACGCCGTCCATTCTCCGGCGAGCGCGCGGGAAAAATATCCACGTCCTGTGTGGTGCCGGGGTAGCCGAGAAGGATGGCACCGCTCTTGCCGATGAAAAGATAGTCCACACCTTCGTCCTTGAACGCGCGGGCGATTTCCTCGGCCTGAAGCGGACGGAATTCCTTGGTCATGTGGCGGGTTTGAAGCCCAGATATTCCGGAAGATTCTTTTCGCACCAGGCGCGATACTCGGCCATCGAATTGAAGGAACGCCACGGCGCGTCGTCCAGCACCGGCTTTTTGACACGGTTGAAGCCATACTTGATGCGCACAGCCAGCGGACGCTCCATCTGGCGGCGGCACTGGTCGCGAAAGGCTTCATCGGCCTGCTGGTCGGTTTGTTTCATGGCAACCCAAGTTTATCCATTCCCGGCGCAACGTCAAACGCCGCGGTCAACCCCGTGATGCCGGCCCCGATGATGGCGACAGATTTCATTCAATTTTGGAAAATTTAAACCACGCTTCCGCATTGTCGAGAACACTTGCGCTTCCAGGTCTTTGCCGTTAATTTAATTTACGTGAGCACAGTCGCCGAAATCGAATCCGCCATCAGCACCTTGCCGGTCAAGGATGCCTGGAGCGTCGCGGGCTGGTTGCGCGATTATCTCGACGCGAAGTGGGACAAGGAAATGGACGAGGACATCGCCGCCGGGCGGCTGGATCCGCTTTGGGAAAAGGCGAAAGCCGACATCGCCGCCGGTCGCGTGAAACCGCTCGATGAAATCCTCAACCACGGGTGATTTCTGGCAAAGTTACCGCGCCCTGTCGCCGGAAATGCAGACGGCGGCGCGCAAAGCCTACAAACTCTGGCAGCAAAATCCCCGGCACAGCTCGCTCCAATTTCAGAAGAAAGGCCACTACTGGTGTGCGCGCGTCGGGCCGGGCCATCGCGCGTTGGGGCGCGAACACGAAGGAACTTTGTATTGGTTCTGGATTGGGCCGCACGACGAATACGAACGGCTGCTGGGCAAACGATGAAAACGAAACTGGCCCAACGCCGGATTAAAGCGCATAAACTTTCCGCGTGCGCCATGTGCAAGCCGTGGAAACAAGGCTGGGCCGACAAGAAAACCGTGCGTGACCTCCGCCACGCCCATCGCGCCGAACAACAGCTTCACGAAGCTGGAGTTTAGCCGTGATGCCAGCCAGCGCCGATGATGGCGACGGATTTCATGCGCCTGCTCAATTGGGATTCGGAAGTTGAACCGCCTGTAACCAAGTGGTCTTGTCAATGTCAGCGTCCGCAAAAAGAAAACGTCCTGTTTTTGAATCGTAGCTGACGGGAATCCATCCTTTCCCGACTTGAGAATCGAAAACCAATTTCGCGTCGGAGATTCTCCAAATCTTCAAATTTCCCTTGCGGGTCGAGCAGGCGACGTAGCGCTTATCCGCCGAAACACTATAACTGCATACATCACTCTGGTGGGTGTCAGCATCGGGATAAAGCCTCTTTTGCACGCCTTGCGAGTCCAGACAGAATATGCCCCCCCGCCTTTGGAATTTGGGATTTCCCAAGCAACAGGAGCTTCGGTCGGGTCAAACGCCTTCAAATCAAAATTCATTTGTTCGTTGCCGTTAATGTCGTAAACAATCTCACCGCCTGATTCATAGGTATATTTGCGCGTCACGATAAATTTTCCGTCTCGACTAAACTGGACTCGGCCGGGAATGCCGTCGTAAATCAATTCCTTTATAGTTTTGCCACTTTGCACGTCAATCAGTCGTACTTTGTCAGCCTTGTGCAACGCATCATGCAGCATATCGTAAGCAACAAGTACCAACACCTTCCCGTTCGGAGAAACTGCTGCTTCATCACAACGAAATTTTTCGGGGAACTTGTAGGAATCCAATTTCCGTCCCGTATCTACGTTCCAGCGATACACAATCTGACTGGTCTCCTCGTTAAACGAGACAAACAAATCCCTTGAGACAGGGCTAAATGTGAACACGTATGCGCCGCCCTTCTTCAGGTCAAAAAGTTTGACCGTTTTAAAAACAGATGCGTTTGTTTCGATCGAAGGTTGCGCGTGGCAAAATTCGACGACATTTCCAAAAATCAGAAGTCCCAGAACTGAAAATTTCATTATCATGTTCATATTCGTATTCTTTTAAATTGTTCTCGAATGTTTCCGCTCGCCCACGAGCGCGAGGGTGTTGTCGAAACACATCGCGATGTTACGGATGAACAGGCGGCCGGTGTCGGTGACTTCCAGGCCGGCCGGCGTGCGGTGCACCAGGCCGTCGGCTTCCAGCGGCGCGAGCGACGCGAGTTCCGGCGCAAAGTGTTCCGCGAAGTTGAGGCCGAGCTTTTGCGACATCGCGGCGTAATCGAGCGAGAGATCGCACATTACGCGCATGATGGTTTCGCGGCGGATTTTGTCCTCGTCGGTCAGGAAATACGCGCGCTGCAGCGGCACCCGGCCGGCATCCACGGCTTCCTGCCATTTCGGCAGTTCCTTCTCGTTCTGCCAGTAGGCGTCGGGAATCTGCGAGATGCTCGACATGCCGAACGCATAAATGTCCGACCCGGCGCGCGTGCTGTAACCCTGGAAATTCCGCTGGAGCTGCTTGTTGCGCTGCGCCACGGCCAGTTCGTCGTTGGGCCGCGCGAAATGGTCCATGCCGATATAGACATACTGGTTGTTGGCGGTAAGCTTTTCGATGACGAGTTTAAGAAGTTGAAGCTTGGTTTCAGCGGCGGGAAGGTGCTGCTGCTGCTCCAGGATTTTTTGGGCGGGCTTGACCCACGGCACATGCGCGTAGCTGAAAACGGCGAGCCGGTCTGGCTTCATTTCCAAAACGGTGTCGAGTGTTTCGTTGAACGATTCCGGCGTCTGGTGCGGCAGCCCATAGATGAGATCCAAGTTGATCGAGCCGTAACCCAGCTCGCGCATCCAATCCATGGCCTGTTGCGTCATTTCACGCGGCTGGATGCGGTGGACGGCTTCCTGGACCTTCGGGTTGAAATCCTGCACGCCCATCGAGGCGCGGTTGAAACCGATCTCGCGCAACGCGACCATGTGATCGCGCGTGAGCCGGCGCGGGTCCACTTCAACGCTGGCTTCAATGCCCGGCGAAAATGTGAAGTGTTTATGGATGATTTCGCCGAGCCGGCGGATTTCGTCCGGTTTCAAAAAAGTCGGTGAGCCGCCGCCGAAATGGATCTGCCCGGCTTTGCGCTGCGGATTCAACCGCGGCGCCATCGCCGCCACTTCGCGGCCAAGGGATTCCACGTAGGCCATGCCTTTGTCGTGGTTGAGCGTGATGACGGTAGTGCAGCCGCAAAACCAGCAGAGCGTTTCGCAGAACGGGATGTGAAAATAAATGGAAAGGTCGCGGGTCGTCTGGTTGTTCGCGGTGATTTTTTCGGCCAGTTGCGGCCACGTTATCGTGTCGGTGAACTTTGTGGCAGGCGGATAGCTGGTGTAACGCGGCCCGGCCACGTTGTATTTCTGCACCAGATCGAGATCAACTTTGAGCGTGCTCATTTGAAACCACGGACAGTATCCACCAAGGCGGCGATATTTTCCAATTTCGCGTTGGGCGGCACGCCGTGGCCCAGGTTGAAGACATGGCCTTTGCGGCCGCGCATGGCTTCGAGCACGGCCCGCGTTTTCTGGGCGACCATTTCCGGCGTGGCGTCGCTGAGCAGTGCGGGTGCCAGGTTGCCTTGCAGCGCGATGTTGGCGGGCAACAGCCGGCGGGCATGAGCCAGCGGAAATTGCCAGTCTATGCCCAGCACGCCCGCCCCGGTCGCCAGCAGGTCATCCCAGTTCCCGTGCGTGCCGAGGGAGAAAACAATAACGGGAGTGTTGGTAGGGCGCGTCACTCCGTGCGCGCCGTCGTTGATTTGCGGATCCTCGGCGCGCACGGAGTGACGCGCCCCACCTGACAGTTGGGATACGATGTCCCGCATCCAGCGTCCGGAGGCTTCCGGAAAATCCGTCGGCGCGAGCTGGCCGCCATGGCTGTCGAAAATCTGGAGCACGTCCACGCCGGCATTGATTTGCATTTGCAGGTAAGCGGTGACGGCGGCGGTGAGTTTTTCGGCCAGCTTGCAAAAAGTTTGCCGGTCTTCGTGAAAAAGCTTCCACGCGCGGGTGTATTTTTCGGCGCTGCCGCCTTCCATCATAAACGTGGCCAGCGTCCACGGCGAACCGGAGAAGCCGATGAGCGCGGTCCGGTCGCCGAGTTCCTTCCGAACCAGACGCAATGCCTGGTCCACGTAGCTGAGGCGTTCAACCACGCGCTCGACAGAAAGGCGCTCGATGTCGGCTTTCGAGCGCACGGCAAAATCCATGACCAAGCCGCCGGTATCGCGGAAACGGTAGGACTGCCCCATCGCTTCGGGAATGACGAGGATGTCGCTGAACAAAATCGCCGCATCGAATCCGAATCGCCGGACCGGCTGGAGCGTGACTTCGGCGGCCAGCTCGGGCGTTTGAATCAATTCCAAAAAGGAACGTTTTTCCTTCAGTTCGCGATACTCCGGCAGGGCGCGACCGGCCTGCCGCATCAGCCAGACCGGCGGACGATCCACGGCACGGCAATGGCAGGCGCTGAGAAACCGCTGGCGATTCGTCAGTTTGCCCGTGGCGGGCGCATCGGCATTGGTGTTGGTGGCAATGGCGGACATGGGTTTTGGCGCATTAAGGCTGCATTGTTATTAGCATGCCCAATTGGTTTTGAACAGCCAGTTGCGCATCATTTTTCGAGCAACTTTGTCCGCCCCGCGGTTTTTAACCAGAAGCGAGATCATGAAAGACAACGAACACCTTTCGCAACTCCGTGAAACCGGCTGGCGGCGGAAACTCACCGAGGCCGAACAAGCTGAATTGCGCGCCCAGCTCGCCGCCCATCCCGCCGCCCGGACCGATTGGGAAATGGAATCGGCTTTGAACGCCGCGCTTGCCCAATTGCCGGATGCGGCAGTGCCGTCGAATTTCACCGCGCGGGTGCTTCAGGCGGTCGAACGCGAAGAGGCCCGGCCCCGCGCCTGGAGCTGGCGTTGGTACTGGCACGGTCTGTTGCCGCGCGCCGCCTTTGTGGCGGCGGTGATTGCGTTCACCGGTCTGGCATTTCAGCACCATGAAACTTCCCGCCAGCGCATCGCGCTGGCCAAAAACGTCGTGCTCGCGACCCAGGGCCAGCCGATGCCCAGCACGGAAGCGCTGGAAAACTTTGACGCCATCCGCCGCTTGGGCCAGCCCCAGCATGCGGACGACGAATTGCTGGCCTTGATGCAATGATTCCTTCGCTGCAGCGTGCCGCTTTGCGGAACTGGTTCGTCGTCGCGATCGCGGCCGGCCAGTTGGCGGTCTTCCAACTTGCCGCGGAAACGGTCGCGCCGGTTCCGGCCCCGCAAAAATTATTTTCCGGGACCACCAACCTCTCGCTGCCGCCCATGCCGCACTTGAAGTCGCCCGTGGACATGTTCCGGGAACTGCTGGCGATGACACCTGTTGAGCGGGAAAATTACCTGACGAACCGGCCGCCGGGCATCCGCAACCGCATTCTCGCCAAGGTGCGTGAATATGAGGCGCTCGACCCGAACGAACGCGAATTGCGTCTGCGCGCCACCGAATTGCGCTGGTATTTGCTGCCGCTCCTGCGCGAATCTCCGACGAATCGCGCCGCGCAACTGGCGGCCATGCCCGACAATTTGCGGGCTTTGGTAAACACCCGCCTCAGGCAATGGGACGTCCTGCCGCCGACGATGCAGGCGGAATTTCTGGAGAGCGAGCGCACCCTGCGCTATTTCACCCATGTGAGCCAGGCCAACAGCCCGCTGTTGCCGCCCATGCCGCAGGACCAGAAATGGCACCGGAGCCCGCCCGGTCCCGATTTGACGCACTGGGACACGCTTTCGGAGGACCAGCGGCAAAAAGTCACCGCCCAATTCAACCAGTTTTTTGAACTGACGCCGATGGAAAAGAAGAAAACGCTCAACACCCTGTCGGATGCCGAGCGGCAGCAAATGGAAAAAACGCTGGAGACATTTGGGAAACTGCCTCCGCCGCAGCGCCAGAGATGCCTCCGCGCGTTCACGGAATTTGCCGGCCTGAGCGCGCAGGAAAAACAGGATTTTTTGAAGAACGCCCAGCGCTGGTCGCAAATGTCGCCGAAGGAACGCCAGACCTGGCGAGATCTCGTCACGCACGTCCCCGAATGGGCGCCGGTGCCCTCCGCGCTCGTCATGCCGCCGCTGCCGAACGCTTTTCCTCCGGCTCTGGCCACCAACCACGGTTGAGCGCGCGACGAATTTCAATTCCCATTTCCACCGCCGCCCTTTAAGTTCCCGCTGTGCATCCGATTGCGTTTCAATTCGGCTCCTTCACGATTCACTGGTATGGCGTGATGATCGCGCTGGCGTTTCTGGCGGGGCTGGTGACGGCCACCCGGCGCGCCCCGCGCGAAAACATTTCCGGCGAGACCATCGCCGACATCGTGGTTTGGCTGATGGTGGGCGCCATCGTCGGCGCGCGCGCCGTTTATGTGGTGACTTATTGGAAAGACGAGTTCGCCCGCCAGCCGTTCCGGGAAATCTTCATGATCCAGCACGGCGGGCTGGTTTATTACGGCGGACTGATTGGAGCGACCATTGCGGGCTGTGTTTACATCCGCTGGAAAAAACTGCCGCTGTGGAAAACCGCCGACGTGCTGGCCCCGAGCATCGCGCTGGGAAACGTCTTTGGCCGCATCGGCTGCCTGCTCAACGGGTGTTGCTACGGCCGTGCCTGCAGCCTGCCGTGGGCCATCCGGTTTCCCCCTGACCATGTGACCGGCGGGGCGCCGGTGCATCCGACGGAAATTTACGACGCGCTTTTAAACCTGGCGCTTTATTTGTTTCTGGCGTGGCTGTTCCGGCACAAAAAATTCAACGGCCAGGTGTTCGCCACCTATCTCATTGGCTACGCCATCTTCCGTTCCATCGTGGAATACTTTCGCGGCGATTATCCGCCGGACCACATTCACAACGGCCTCACGTCGGGACAATTGGTCAGCATCCCCATTTTCATCGCCGGCCTTTTGCTCGCGGCAATCCTTTCGCGCCGCGAGCCGAAACGAGGATAGAAGATGGAGGATTGACGATGGCAAACACCCCCGACTTCCATCCTCCATCCTCTATCTTCCATCCTCGTCCTGTCTTGCTGGCCGGGCCGACCGCCGTCGGCAAATCGGAAATCGCCCTGCGCGTCGCCGAACAGCTCGGCGGCGAAATCATCTCCGCCGATTCCATGCAGGTCTATCGCGGACTCGACATCGGCACGGCCAAACCGTCGCCCGCCGACCGCGACCGCGCGCCGCATCACCTCATTGACATCCGTGATTTGAGCGAATCGTTCGATGCCGCGCAATTCGCCCGGCTGGCGCATCGCGCCGTGGCGGAAATTCAGTCGCGCGGCCGCGCGCCGGTTCTTTGCGGCGGCACCGGACTTTACTTCAAAGCCTTTTGCGAAGGCATCGGCAAAGCGCCGCCCGCCGACGCAACATTGCGCGCCGAACTTGAAGCCGCGCCGCTGGAAAATCTGTTGGCCGAACTGCGCGAACGCGACCTCGCGGCTTACGAAAAAATTGACAAAAAAAATCCGCGCCGCGTATCCGCGCCGTGGAAGTCATCCGGCTCACGGGCAAACCCTTCTCGGCACAGCGCGCGGACTGGGCCACGCATCACGCATCACGCATCACGCATCGCTTTTATTGTTTCATGCGGCCTGCCGCAGACCTGCACGCCCGCATCAACGTCCGTGTGGACGCGATGTTCGCGCGCGGGCTGGTGGACGAGACACGCGAATTGCTGAAGCACGGTCTCGAACAAAACAAAACGGCGATGCAGGCCATCGGCTACCGGCAGGTGGTGGAACATCTGCGCGGCGAGCGCTCCCTGGCGGAAACCATCGAACTGGTGAAAATCCGCACGCGGCAGTTTGCCAAGCGGCAACTGACATGGTTCCGCGCCCAGAAAAACCTGGAATGGATTGAATTAAAGCCGGACGAATCGCTGGAAAAATGCGCGCAGAAAATTTGTGCGGCGATTCAGAAATAAATTTGCCGGAGACGACGCAAGGAATCTCCGTCTGGCGGGGCGCGTTTGCCTTGCCGCACGAAACGTGCTTTACTCTGTGGACGAATGAATTTCTTCGTTCAACGCAGCGAACTGCGCGACCTTTACGACAAGGTCGCCGCCGGCGAACGCATTTCCGAGGCGGACGCGCTGCGGTTGTTTGAATCGAAGGACTTGAACACGGTCGGAGCCATCGCCGATCTTGCGTGCCGGAAGAAAGCCGGCAATCGCGCCAGCTACATCATCAACCGTTACATCAACTATTCCAACTATTGCATCCTGTCGTGCCAGTTCTGCTCCTTCGCACGCAAGAAGCGCGATGCCGACGGCTTCGAGCTGACCGTTGAGCAAATCGTTGAGAAGGCGCGTGAGGCGTTGAAACTCGGCATCACCGAACTGCACATCGTCGGCGGGCTGCATCCTTCCCTGCCGTTCAGCTATTACACCGACATGCTCAAGGCTCTGAAAGCGCTGGATGGTTGTGGCACGGGCGTCTCGCCCGTTCGATCCCAACAGCAACTCACGGGCGAGACGCCCGTGCCACTACATTTGAAATGCTTCACGGCGATTGAAATTCTGCATTTGGCCTGGCTCGCCAAAAAATCCGTCGAGCAAACTTTGATAGAACTGAAAGCCGCCGGACTCGATTCGCTCACCGGCGGCGGCGCGGAAATTTTTCGACCGGAAGTCCGCTCAGCCATCGCCCGGGGCAAGGAATCCGCCGCGGAATATTTGGACGTGCATCGCACGTGGCACAAGCTGGGCGGGCGCAGCACCTGCACGATGCTCTACGGCCACGTCGAATCGCTGGCCGACCGCGTGGACCATCTGCGGCAATTGCGCGCGTTGCAGGATGAAGCACGCGCCAATGGGTTTGGAGTTCCGGCTTCAGCCGGTTCCGAGCCGCCTAAATGCGGAGCTCCGAACGGCCCAGGCGGCTTCGTCGGCTTCGTGCCGCTGCCGTACCAGCCGGAGGACAACGACATCCCGGTGGAAAAACCGCCGACTGGTTTCGACGCGCTGCGCACCATCGCCGTGAGCCGCATCTACCTCGACAATTTTGATCACATCACGGCGTATTGGGTGGGCATGGGGCTGAAACTGGCGCAGTTGGCGTTGAGCTACGGCGCGGACGATTTGCACGGCACCATCATCGAGGAACACATTTTCCACATGGCCGGCGCGACCTCGCCGCAATTGCAGACTGAGGCGGACATGATCAAAGCCATCCGCGAAGCCGGCCGCACGCCGGTACAGCGCGACACGTTTTACGAACCGATCCGGATTTTAGAGCGTTTCAACAAAAGCTATAGCCACATGAGGCAAACCAACCGAGGGCATCTTGGGGAGTTACCCTGGCCAGAGCTTGGCCGATGGCGGTGATCAAATCCGCCGGTGTCCGTGCCTCCGCTCCCCGCAGCAGACCTTTGACTTTGCTCCACATCTTTTCAATGGGATTGAGATCCGGCGAGTAAGCCGGCAGGAAAAGCACCTGCGCTCCTGCGTTCGTGATCAGGGCCAGGGTCGGGTCGCTTTTGTGGGGCGAGAGGTTGTCCATGACGACGATGTCGCCCGGCCGCAGCGTGGGGCGGAGCACCTCGCTGACGTAGGCGCGAAAGCTCTCCGTGTCGGTGGTTCCCTCCAGGGCCATGCAGGCGGTTGAGCCGTCCAACCGGATGGACGAGATCATGGTAGTGGTATGCCAGTGGCCGCAAGGCGCGCTGGCATGGACTCGCTCCCCCTTAGCGCCCGACCACAGAGACGGGTCAGGTTGGTCTTCGCGCCCGATTCATCCAGAAAGATCAGCTTGGCCGGGTCGAAGCCCGTCTGGCGCTTCCGCCAGCGGCGACGTGCCCGGGCGATGTCAGGGCGGTCTTGTTCACTGGCGCGGAGTGTCTTTTTTTATATGTCAATCCCAGCTTCCCCAACACCACGTTGATGGCCTGCAAGGAGCACTTCAGACCTGTCGCCTCCCGCAATTCTTTCAGGGTGAGGTCGTTCTTTCTGGCCAGCAACGAGCGCATCTGACTGCAGTGGGTGCCAACAATCATCGGCTTGCGTCCGCAGAACCGGTATCGCGGAGCGATGTCGCCGGTGTGCCGGCGTTGCTGCAGGAGTTTCTTGACCATGCCCAGGGAGACGCGGAAACGGTGGGCGATCTCGGGGCGGGTGCCCTCATCGCTGTCATAGGCAGCCAGGATTCGTTCGCGCAAATCCAGAGATAACGTTCGCATGTCCAAACCTTACACTGCCCCTCCAAGAATGGCTACACTATTTGTTGAAACGCTCTAGAAAACACGCCTCCTGCCGAAGCCACTGAAAATGCCGCGCGCTCGAAAATGCTTGAAGACAATCTGGCGACGGCGTGAAACTTAATTCTGTGCAAATTTGACTATCTTGCGTTGAAAGTCTTCCGCTGCATCCAGCGATGCAACCATTTCTCCACCAACATTTGATAATCGCGCTAAATCTGAGCGCGGAATTACTTGTTGATCCTGAAATATGAGGAGCGAATCAAATTCCACCTTCGCGCGCAGCCAATGCTCCAAAATAATGGTTACGAGACGCGCTTTGTCACGGGTCGCCACACCAAATAAGAACAAGGGCGCACGCTTACCTTCGACACGAAAATCAATTGGATAACTGTCAGCTTCTGCGTGATCGGGCAAAGTGTAGTCTTGTTTGATTTTTTCCGGGGCAACCAAACTATAAAGTCTCTCTTTCAAATCTTCGTAAAAAGTGCTCGCCACCCATGCACGATTCAAAAATGTCAGATCATAAATTCGCGTCAGAGCTTGACCAAACTGAAGAATATTCGTGCCCAAACTATCCAGGCTGGAGTCAAGGACAAGCCTGCCCTGCTCGTCCCGTAAACCCGAATCAGCCAAAACTTGATCCAGCAGCTTTCCACGAGTGCCATCACGAAATTTAGCGAGGTCGTTTTCATAACTCAAGTGCATGAAGGTGTGTCCAAAATCAGTAAGACGAACACTTCCTGCTGTCGCTTCTTCGAGATAAAGTTGAAACGTGTCACCGTCAGGAAATGTAAACGGAGTTACGATTTGCAAATAGCCTTGACGCGTAGTTCGCACTTGAACTTCGCCGCAAAGGGACTTGCATAGTCGCTCTTTTAATTTGGGCAGGTCAAAGGTCATGAGAAAAGTTCCGGGTGATCAGGATCTGCTTCAAGACCTGCAATGTTGCAATCTGCCATCAAACTATGCAGTGCGCCATTGCATGTCTGATAAGAGGAAACCGCCTCGGCGAAACCATCAGGCTTCCGGTTCGCTTGGATGTATCGCTCGGTCGTGCGATGGATATGGCAAACGAATTCAAGGCGATTGCCTTCAAGTCGGTTTGGATGATTGTGGCTCGAACCGTTGTAACGCGCCAAAATCAGTTCTTCACCCCCAGCCGGCAACCACTGGAGGCCACAAGAAAAGTCATCACAAATTGTTTTATTCTGTCGCACAAACAACCGAAATCGTTCGCTTCCATCCACACTCTCGACAATATACTCGCGCTTGTCATGGTTCGCATCCGTGACATTTCTTGCGGTGGGATTTGAAACGCGTTTAGGCATGAGCAAGAGTTGCCTAATTCGTTCGTCAGTTAAGGATTCAAAAGCCATAACGCGATGACGAAGCGTAACGAACTGCCGGCGTGGCGGCAATAGCAGTTTCATGGCCCACTGGTTTCCGCAATCCGTCCCGTTTGAAATGGCTCGCGCATTTCCCACCAACGGCGCAAATTGTTGCGCGAAATGGATTCGCCTGACGACATCCCGAAATCGCGCATGACCCCGCCGGAATCGGCGGAGCAGATTGCGCGGCGGCTGGAACGGGACCGGATCACCGCGAACCGCGAACGCGAGCTGGGCCTGGACCAATCCCTCGCGCCGTTCCGCGTCGGCTCGGTCCGGGCGCTCAATGCCGTGCCACTCACGCGCGGGCTGGAGAGCGAAATCATCTACGCCACGCCCGCCAAACTCGCCGAGATGCTCCGCCACGATGAACTCGACGCCGCGCTGGTCAGCATCGTCGAACCGCTGCTCAACGACCGCTACGACATCCTCGACGGCGTCGCCGTCGCATCGCTGGGCGAAGTGAAGAGCGTTTTTCTCGCGCACCGGAAACCGCTGGAGGAGGCGCGGGAGATTTTTTGCGACCCTGCGTCGCTCACCAGCGTGACGCTGTTGAAAGTGTTGCTGGCGGAACGCGGATTGAAGCCGGAGTTCAAGTCGCTGGACGACTACGCCCAGGCGAAGGAAAAGGATTTTGTCCTGCTCATCGGCGACGTGGCGCTGGATTTCGTGCTGACGCCTGCTCCCGCCGTTGCGGAACCCGGCGCGACCGGCGCGCCATCCAAGCACGAGATTTTTGATCTCGGCACGGCGTGGTATGAACTGACAAACCTGCCGTTCGTTTATGCCGCGTGGTCGTTGCGGCGCGGGGTTGAAAACAAGGTGTTGCGCCGGCGGCTGCGCGAGGCAAAGGCTTTCGGGATGGAATCGCTGGATTACCTCATCGGAACCCGCGAGGAATATACCGAGGATTTCCGCCGGGATTACCTCGGCTGGCACATTCATTATCACCTGGCCTCGGACGAAAAGCGCGGCATCGCGAAATTCTGCGAACTGCTCCAGAAGCACGGCTTCGGCCCGGTGTATGAACCGAAGTTTGTTTCGTGAACTTTGGAGGGCAGCGCTTTGTTGCTGCCCCATTTAATCAGGGCACTGACGAAGCAGTGCCCTCCAACCTCGCCAGCGTCTCCGGATCGCGCACGTCCACCCAGCGGCCTTGAATTTCCAGGCCCGCCAGCTTTTGCCCGCCGGCCACGATGGCGCTGATGGCGTCGGTCAATTCATATTCGCCGCGCGGCGATTTTTGCAGCCGGGCCGTAAAATCGAACAGCGACGGGCGGAAAATGTAAATGCCCGCGTTGTACCATGCCGGGGCGCCCGGTTTGAGCCAGCCGTCGCGACGCAATTGTTCCAACTGCTCTGGCGACGGTTTTTCCACCAGCCGCTTCAGGCAGAATTGTTCGTCAAAAAAGTTCAGGCCGCCCTTGGTCACGTCTTCGCCGCGCGTGACGGTGATGACGCAGGCGAAATCGCCTTCGCCGAAGCGACGGAGCATTTGCGGATACGTTTCGGGTGGAACCAGAATGTCGCCGTAAGTCAGGAGAAACGGGGAATCGCCGATGAAATCCTTCGCCAGTTCCGGCGCCTTGCCGGTGCCGTCTTGGACGACCTGCCGGCCAAACGCGATGTGCGCGTTCCATTTCGAGCCGTCGCCGAAATGATTTTCGACCACCTCGGCGCGCCAGCCCGTGACGATGAAAATTTCGCGGACGCCCGCCGCCAGAATGCCGGCGACGATGTGTTCGAGGATGGGTTTGCCCTGGTAACGAAGCATGGGCTTGGGCAGCTCATTGGTGAGTTCCCTCATGCGCGTGCCCTTGCCGGCGGCCAGAATGACAGCTTTCATTTTCACAACAGATGAACACAGATGGACACGGATGAAAAAGAAAAAATCAAAACTGAAACACCAGCGAACATTTTCTTAAGCCATTTTATCTACTGCCCGACTGCAACGCTGCATAAGTTCATGGTATTCGCGTAAAAACCATTTCACCCCTTGTTGTGCGGTTGCAATATCTGAATCAGAAACATTTGGGTCGAACGGCGTCTTTGGATGCATGAGGCGATTACGAAGACTATAAGTCTTACAAAGAGCATCAAAGTCTTGATCGAAATTTGCTTCAACAGTTACTCCATGGACTTTGCCAAACAACAAAAACGCAGCTTTTACATTATCTGGAAACCGAAGAAATTTTGTCTCCGCAATTTTAATCTCTTCAGGAGTAAGTTGGACGCGGGATACGAAAGCAACTTTTGGCGCAATATGTTTCATATTCCAAAGCAAGGCCTCCGTGGCAGCTAAAAGACAGCGTATTACTGTTCTTCGCCAAAACTGCTGGTGTTCCTTGCCAGTATTCTCGTCATTTAACAACTGAACCCCTGCAAAATTCACATCAAGTTCAAGCGGCTCCATGGTTAAACCCATTTGCCGAACGAGTTTTTTGATTCCAATGGCTGCTTGTATCAAGTCGGCATTGGTTTGAGTTTTTCCTTGAGAGTTTTGCATTCGCATGCAGCTCAAAACTTCGTCAGCTTTTCCAGTTCCTTCACGCGGCGGTCAATATCGGCGCGTTTGATCGCCGTGGTGCGCGTCAGGCCGAAACCTTCGCAGCAAAATGACGCTGTGACGCTGCCGTAAATCATCGCGCGACGGAGGTTGGCGTCAATCGAGCCTTTGGCGGCGGCGAGATAACCCATCATGCCGCCCACAAACGAATCGCCCGCGCCGGTCGGGTCCACCACCGTGGCCAGCGGATATGCCGGGCAGATGAAAAATCCCTTCGGCCCGGACAGGATGGAGCCGTGGGACCCTTTTTTTATGATCACATACTTCGGACCCAGCTTGTGGATTTTTTTCAGCGCGGCGAACATGTTGTCCTCCTTGGTCAACTGGTAGGCCTCGCTGTCATTGAGCACAAATCCGTCGAGCCGGTGGAGCAGCCGCAACAAATCCACCAGCGCGATGTTCAGCCACAGGTCCATCGTGTCGGCCACGACGAATTTGGGCTGGCGCATCTGATCCAGCACGTGAAGCTGGAGCGCGGGCGCGATGTTCGCCAGCAGCACGAACGGCACGGCCTGGTGCGCCTTGGGCAGCGTGGGCGTGAAGGTCTCAAACACGCCCAGCTCGGTCAGCAGCGTGCGGCGGTTGTTCATGTTCGCCTCGTATTCGCCCGACCAATGGAAGGTTTTGCCGGGCAGAATCTGGAGGCCGTCGAGGTCAATTTTGTGCCGGCGGTAAAGCTCGAGGTATTTTTTCGGAAAATCGTCGCCGACCACGCCGACCAGTTTGACCGGGCTGAAAAAGCTCGCAGCGACGGCGGCATGGCTGGCCGAGCCGCCGAGCAGGCGCGGATTTTCCGCGTTCGGGGTTTTGATGGAATCCAGCGCCGTTGAACCGACAATTAAAACGCTCATTTTTTAGTTGTAGCGGCGGTCTGTGACCGCCGGTTATTTGTTTTAAAAATGCGGCGGTCACAGACCGCCGCTACATTTTTGAATCAATTCGATTTCATAGCCTTCCGGCGCGTCAATGAACGCAAACACGGTTCCGGTGGTGGTGGGGCCGTCGGAAAACTTGAGGCCGTGCCGGGCAAGGTGTTTGCCGAATTCCTCAAGGCTGTCCACCTCAAACGCAAGATGGGTGAGGTCGGGCTGCACTTGCACCGGGCCGCTGCCCGGAAAATACGTGATCTCGATCTGCTCTTCGCTGCCGGGCGCCTTGAGAAAAACCAGTTCCGAGCCGCGCGGCGATTTGTGCCGCCGGATTTCCTCGAGACCCAGCACGTCGCGGTAAAATTTTACCGTGCGCTCCAGATCGTTGACGCGATAGCGCGTGTGCAGCAATTTCGTGACCTTGCTCATGGGTAAAAATTTATCAGTCCAATGTCCAATGTCCAATGTCATCCCCGCATAATTCGACTGTGGACTTAAGACTTTGGACTTCGTCCCTTACAGCCACTCCTTAATTTTCTCCTGATATTTGTTGTAAATGAAGCCGAGCACGAGCAGCACGATGCCGAGCGCCATGAAACTCAGGATGCGGTAGAGCGTCTCCAGTTTCCAGACATCGAAAATGACGATGCGTCCCAGTGCGAAAGCGAGTATGCCGAGGCCAAGCCAGCGATACACCCGTTCGCGCAGCACCATGCCGACCGTGAACAATACGAGTGCCAGCGCCGACCAGCTTGCGGTCAGGTAAAATCCGCTGGCATTCTGGCAAACCCAGCGCGTGAGAAACAGCCAGAGGCTGAGTCCGCCAATCATGATCACGGCGGCGTGCAGGCGGGAGTCCAGATCGTAATATTCGGGCAAACGCTTCGCGATTTGCCGTTGTCCGAGCAGAATTAAAATCACGACGAGATTCGGCCAGTACACCGTCGGGGCCTCCAGCAGCGGCAGCCAGAACAGAGCCAGCGCCGTCAGCGTGAAGGCCGCGCTGGAGAGCAGGATTTCCCGGCTGCGGTACAACCCGGCGAAAAGGAACATCAACAGGCCGAGCAACGCCAGCAGCCAGATTCGTTCCCGCGCCGGAATATATTCGCAAACCCACCAAATCGTCATGACCAGCGCCGTCCAGCGATAGAGCAATGCGATTTGCAGCAACGGTGCGCGGGCCGGTTCGCCGGCATCGGCTTTGCGCTGGAACCACTTCACGGTGCCGAAGGAGAGCAGACCCAGCGCGGCCATCGGCGCGAGCGGGAAATACCAAAGCGGCTTGGTCTGCGAAAGCTGCCACAAAAATTGCGCGCCGCTGATGAGCAAAAAGAATTGTCCAAACGCCGCCAGGAACCACAGGCGCGTGAACACGCCGTAAGCCGTGATGCCGATGGCAAGCAGGCTGGTCAACGCCAGCCAGGCGGGCGGATCCACCAGCGGATTAAGCCAGAAATACAACATTCCCACGATGGCCAGCGCATAGACTCCCTGCCAGAACAATGGCCCCCGCGAATCAGCCATCAGGACTTTTTGCCGCTGCCACCAATGACTCAACCCCAGCGTGACGGCGATCATCAAGGCGGGATTCCACCACGGCGGCAAAGTGGAAGGCAGGATGAAGCGCAACAGCCACGCGAACAGGCCAAGCAACAGAAAACCCTGGCCCAGCAGGACCAGTTCGCGCAGGCGCAGCAGGTAAATCGAGAAGGTCAGCGCCAGCGCTTCGACCGCCAAGGCCAGCGGGAAGTTGGATGGGGTGGTGTTATACCACGTTGTCGCCAGCCAACTGGCGAGAGCGAGAATGGTAAAGTACGTTGGAACCGGCCGGATCAGATATTTATCCTCCTCCGCCACATTCCGTCGCCTAGACCAGAAGGCGTTGAAGGTCATCAAGGCTCCGAGCGCCGCGCCGAGATAAAGCCCGGGCAGGTCGTTCCGTTCCAGACTGGCAATTCCCCAGCCGACCGCCAGCGCGCCCGAAAGGTACGCGCCAACTTCCAGGACGAGACTTTGTCTTAGCACCCCAGCCGTCAGCAGCACGACGCTTTCCGTGCCGAGCAGGAGCGCCAGTTTCAGCCCGGCGAATTTTGAAATCAGCCCGACCGTCGCGAGCAGCAGGCCTTGCGTGAGGTAGGAATTTTTGGTGAGCGGTTCCGCGGCCAGAGCCCAGCGCGCCAGCGCCGCCAGTCCGAGAAGCACGCTGCCGTAACCGAGCGAGAATTTCCAGAAGCCGCCGTGATGCACTTGCAGCATCGTCAGCAGAAACATGGTGAAAAACGCGCCATTGTTCAGCGTGAGAAAACCCGCGCGATTCGGGCCGGCAAATTTTTCGTGTTTCGACAGGAAAACCGCCGCCGTGAAGCAGAGCCAGTAACTCATGAGAAAGGCCGCGCCCGTCCACAACCCTTCGTCCGGCGAAGCCCAGTGCCAGGAACTGCCGTCATAGAAGCGCCAGAAACCATACGTGGCGTAAGTGGCCACGAGGCTGGCCAGCGAAAGCACCGCCCAGCGATTGCGCACGAGGAAGAACACGGCGGCGAGCGTCAGCACGAAATTGGAGTAAAGCGTGAACGAGCCGACGCGCGTGATGGCGGACGTGTAGTAAGCCAGCCCGACCGCAAACAAGGCGAGCACCTCGGACTTTTTACGATCCGCAATCCAGGCCATAAAGCCCGCCCAGGCCAGCAACAATGCGCCATCCAGCAAAGCATTGTCTATGATGCACAACTGCTGGACGTGGTGCACGGCGTAGGTCGTGAAATACACCGCGGCCAATCCGCCGGCGAAGAGCACCTGCGCGTAATTCTTCAAGGACGCCTTCGCCGCCTTGCGCTGCCACCAAGCGCCCAGCCCGAGCAGGACCGCGCTGGCGGCGTAGAGCAGTGAAACTTTTCCCACCGGGCCGAGCAGGTGGATATAATTCTGGTAAGCATAGCTCCCGAAAAAAACGAGGCCGGTCAATAGCATGACAATTCCGATGCGCACGAGCCAGTAGGTGCCCAGGCGCATTTCGAAGGAGGATTTCGGCGGTGGCGAAGCCAGCGCAACTCTGGCGGCCAGGCGCGGCGGAATCGGCGGCGGTGACGCAATGGTTGTGGACAGGCGTGTTGTACGGTTGCAATGGGGACATGGAATCGTGTCGCCTGATGCGCTGGCAGGGAACTCAATGTGCCCGCCACAAAATGCGCACAAACACTTCAAGAACTTTGCCTGGACGGGTTCCAAGTGCAGCTTCAGCGGCGGGGGCGTTGGTGGCGCCGGACTTTGCGGCACGACCGGCGCAGGCGCGGGGGCAACCGGAGGAGCAGCGGGTTGTAACATCGGTGGGGTATTCGGCGGAATCGGCGGCGGTATTGGAATCTGGCGAGGCGTTTCAGCAGGGACGGCACTTCGCGCAATTTCCGGTTCTGAAGCCCCGGGAAGTTTGACGACGATTCGCGGTGGCAGCGATGCGGCGGGCGTTGGCTGCGCCGGGGTTGGCCCGTGAGCGAGTGCCAACGTTTCCAGCAGCCGCGTGGCGGGTGTAGTTGGCTGCGCCGGGTTCAGTTTGGTTTCCAATTGTTTCAATCGCCCGGCCAGTTCCGACATCTCCTGCTGCAATTCAGCATGACGCTGTTTGAGCCACTCCAGATCCCAACGTTCTTGATCGTTCATAAATGGTTTCGATCTTTATGCCGTTGTTATTGACGCAAAAAGACGCCTCGGGTTAAAGGGGCCGACGACCAAATCCGGTCTGGTGAGTGTTTGCATAGGCTCGCATTCAAAATGCAGCTCCATCCAAAGTTCACCGCAGGCTACGGACAATAGCGCCGGCCGGCCAGCCCAAAAGTAAAACCCGCAGGGAAGCGCGGAGACACGCTGACTGGTACTCATGCGCCCAAGTTAACAAAATTCTGCTTGCAGCCGTTAATTGATAAACCTTTCGGGAGTATTGATTGAACCGATGCCATTGATTCAGGCCGGGGCTGATATTTCACGATTGAAAATTTCCATTTCCCGGCCCGCATTTCTGCGGCATGATGGAGTTGAATTATGGGCAAACGCCGTGAAGCGCGCGAACGTGCCGTGCAATTTTTGTTCCAGCACGATTTGAACCCGCCGGAAAACCTGGATCGGGAGCTGAATGAATTCTGGGACACGCAACGCGCGGCGGCCATCGCCGGGGAAAAAGGCCCGGCCACCTGGGGCCAGCCGGTGGAACTGCCGCCGCCCACCGCCGAGGAGGCCGAGACGCGCCTGTTCGCCGACCCGCTGATCCGGGGCGCGCTGGAACATCGCGATGCGATTGACGAGCACATCAAAAAGCACGCGAAGAACTGGGAGTTTCATCGCATCGCCACGGTGGACCGCAACATCATGCGGCTGGCGATTTACGAGATGTTGTTCCGCGAGGACATTCCGCCCATTGTCAGCATCAACGAGGCGGTGGACATCGCCAAAAAATTTTCCACGCAGGACAGCGGCAAATTCGTCAACGGCATTCTCGACAAGGTGCGCAGCGAGTTGATGCGGCCGGCGAGGATAGTCAAATAAGCGATGAAATTCGCGGACCTCCATCTGCACACGAGTTTTTCCGACGGCACCTTTTCGCCGGAGGAACTGGCAGGGCACGGCCAGCGGCTGGGCTTCGCGGCGATGGCGCTGACGGACCATGATTCGGTCGAGGGTTGCGCGCGCATGGCGGCGGCCTGCGGCGCGGCGGGCATCGAATTCATCACCGGCGCGGAACTCACCGCCGAGCATGAAGACACCGAGGTTCATCTCCTCGGCTATTTTCTCGACACGCAGAATAAAACGTTGCTGGCGGAAATTGGCAAGTTTCAAGCCGTCCGCCAGAACCGCATCCGGGAAATGGTGGCGCGCATCAATGCCTTGAACATACCGCTTGCAGCCGAATCGGTTTTCGCCCTGGCCAATTGCAAATCGCCCGGCCGCCCGCACGTCGCGCGCGCGATGGTGGAAGCCGGGTTTTGCAAAACGCCTGATGAGGCGTTCGCGCGTTTTCTCAAAAAAAGCCGTCCGGCATGGGTGCCCAAGGCCAAGATGTCCGCGCTGGAAGGCGTCGAATTGATTCACCAAGCCGGCGGTCTTGCGGTGATGGCGCATCCCGGTTTGAACCGCACGGACGACATCATCCCCGCGCTGGTGGACGCCGGGCTGGACGGCATTGAATGTTTTCACACCAAACACTCGACGAACACCGCTGAGCGCTATTTGGAAATCGCCGATAAATTTCATCTGCTCGTGACGGGCGGCTCCGATTGCCACGGTTTCAGCAAGGGCAAGCCACTCATTGGCACCGTCAAACTGCCCTACGAACACGTGGAAAAGCTCAAGTCGAAGGCCGAGAACCGAGGGTCGAGAGCTGCCAATCCGCAATCCGCAATCCGTAATCCGCAATAGTTCATGGGACTTTTCCAGAAATTCAAAGCCGGCCTGGCCAAAACGCACAGCAAGCTGGCGCACGAAATCAAACGCATCGTCACGCTGTCGCCGAAGCTGGGCGCGGCGTCGCTTGATGAGCTCGAAGCCGCGCTCATCGCCGCCGATCTCGGCGTGGCCGTGACGGCACACATCGTCGCCGCCGTGAAACTGGCTTACGAAACGCAGGGCGGCGCGGGACTGGACGTGTTCGCCATCGCCCGGGCCGAAGTGGAGAAGGGGCTGGCCGCGAACAAATCCGATTTGCTCCGGTCAGCGCACGGCCCGACGGTGGTCTCCATCGTCGGCGTCAACGGCACGGGCAAAACCACCACGGCCGCCAAGCTGGCGCATTGGATTCAAACGCAGAAAAAAACCACGTTGCTGGCCGCGTGCGACACGTTTCGCGCCGCCGCCATCGAACAAATCAAACTTTGGGGCCAGCGTTTGAAAATTGAAGTGGTTGCCGGTGCTTACGGCGCGGATGCGGCGTCTGTGGCGCACGATGCCGTCACCGCCGCGCAGGCGCGCCAGACGGATTATCTGTTCATTGACACCGCTGGCCGGCTGCACACGAAACACAATTTGATGCAGGAGTTGCAGAAGCTGCACCGCGTCATCGGCAAACAACTGCCCGGCGCGCCGCACGAGGTGCTGCTGGTGCTCGACGCGACGACGGGGATGAACGCGCTGAACCAGGCGCGCGAGTTCAACAAGGCAGTGCCGCTGACCGGCCTCATTGTGACCAAGCTCGACGGTACAAGCAAAGGTGGCATGGTGGTGGCCATCCAGAAGGAACTCGGCCTGCCGATCAAATTCATCGGTCTTGGCGAACAGCCCGACGATTTGCAGCCGTTCGACGCGAAGCAGTTTGCGCAGGCATTGTTTGAAGAATGATCTAAAATTCATGCGCCTTGCCCTCCGGCTTGCCCGGCGCGGCCATGGCATGACGTCGCCGAATCCGATGGTGGGCGCGGTGCTGGTGAAGAGCGGCAAAATCATCGGCCGCGGCTGGCATCAGCGCGTAGGCGGGCCGCACGCGGAAATTGAAGCGCTGCGCGACGCGCATAAACACGGTCACAAACCCAAAGGCGCGACACTTTATGTGACGCTTGAACCGTGTTGCACGCACGGCCGCACACCACCCTGCACGGATGCCATTATTACGGCGGGGATCAAACGAGTGGTCGTCGGCACGGTTGACCCGAATCCGAAACATTCAGGCCGTGCTTTCAAAATTTTGCGCCGGGCCGGCATCGCGGTTGAGGAGTTTGGAGTTCCGCGTTCACGCGGCAAGAACAACACTCGCAGCCCGAGCCGCCTGAAGGCGGGACTCCAAACAAAATTCGCCGCCGAATGCGCCCGGTTGAACGAAGCGTTCAATCATTGGATTGTTCATCGCACACCGTTTGTGACCGTCAAAGCGGCCATGACGCTCGACGGAAAAATCGCCACGGCCAGCGGCGAGTCGAAATGGATCACGGGCGAAAAGGCGCGGGCGCATGGCATGAAACTGCGCCAGGGCAGCGATGCGGTTCTTGTCGGTATTAATACGATTTTGGCGGATGACCCGAGTCTTACGGTGCGGACGAAGATGGAAGATGGAAGATGGAAGATGGGGAAGCCGATCCGCAGAATTATTTTGGATTCGGTGGCGCGGACACCGTTGAAGGCAAAAGTCGTCAGCGACAAACATGCGGCGTTGACGACGATTGTCGCCAGCAAGCATGCGCCTGAAAACCGCGTGGCGGCGCTTGGAAAGCGCGTGAATGTCATTGTTGCGCCATTGAAAAAATCCGCAATCCGCAACTCCGATGAATCGCGAGCACGCGACAAAAGTCGGTGTCCGCAATCGCGAATTGACCTGCGCTGGCTGTTAAAAAACCTCGGCGCGGAAAATGTGACGAGCCTGCTGGTTGAAGGCGGCGGCGAGGTGAACGCGTCGTTTTTACTCGGCGGCTTGGCGCAACGCGCGGCGTTTTTCTATGCGCCGAAAATTTTGGGCGGACGCGATTCGCGCAAGGGTGTCGCGGGCGAAGGCACCCGGAGTCTGGCGGAGGCGGTTCAGCTTCGCGATGTCGAATGGAAGCGGCTGGGTGAGGATTTGTTGCTGACGGCGAGGTTGGAGTTCAAGCTTCACACTGCAAAAGGAGTTTGATGATTGCCAAAACACGGCTCGACGGGGTCTTGTTTCGCCGCTAATTTCCCCACGATGTTCACAGGCATTGTAGAAGAAACCGGAACCGTTGAGCGTATCAAGCCGACGGCGAAATCCATCGAGTTGACCGTGCGTGCCAACGTCACCGGACGCGGGTTGAAGCTGGGTGGCAGCCTGGCGGTGAATGGTTGTTGTCTGACGGCGGTGAAAGTTTCTCCCCGTGGAAAATTCAAGCTCGCACAATTTGATCTGCTCCAGGAAACGTGGCGGCGCACCAACCTGCAATTCGCCAAGCCCGGTTCACTCGTGAATCTGGAACGGCCGCTGCGCGCGGATGGCGAGTTGGGCGGGCATTTTGTGACCGGCCACATTGATGGCGTCGGCAAAATCATCCGCTGGGAACGCGCGGGGCAGGATCACGTGCTGGACATCGGCGCGCCGCCGGACGTGATGCGTTACATCGTGTTCAAAGGCTCGGTCGCGGTGGACGGCATCAGCCTGACGGTGGCGGGCGTGCAGAAGAATGGTTTCCGCATCTGGATCATCCCGCACACTTACGAAATCACGGCGCTGCGCGAACGAAAAGTCGGCGCCGAAGTGAATTTGGAAGCGGACCTGCTGGGCAAATATGCCGAGAAGTTTCTTGCCGCTCGCGGCGCCGGGCGGCGTTGACCGAGACGGGCGCACGCAGTTTGGCTCGGGAAGCGATTTGCGGAGAGAGGTTCAAGGCGTCTGCGGTTGTGGGAACGACAGCCAGCCATTATTTGAAAATCAATGAAGAACGAGCCGGTAAAACCGTTTTTGGAATTGGCCCGCTTGCGAGTCGGAAAATTGCATCCAGACATTTGTAGTGGCGGCGGCAGTCCGGCCAATGGTGGTCCACGACTTCAAATCCACCGAAGCTTGAATTTCATACCAATGCCCTGGCGCCACGGGGAATTGCAAGCTGGTTAACCTGGGGTTGATATTTAAAGCCGGGGGCGCCGCCTTGGATTGGCATAAGAATTATGAGATTCACTTTAGCTCGGAGAAATCTGGCATCTTTATAATTAGTGATGTTGTCGCAGCCGGCAGATTATTAATCAACAGTGCTTATTATTGCTCAGGACTGCGTGGGTGGAATGCCGACACTGGCTTAAAATCACACACGATTGCACAAAAACAACGGCGTCCGGACCCGAATTGGACACAAAGGTTGGAATTAGCCCTTGGATGGCATTGCTAATGCTTGAAACGAAGCATGCATAAAACATGGTTGCACACATTCGCGCTGAGTTTGCTGTTTGCTGGCATTATCGCAAAGCTGCGCAGTGTCATCGCAAGCCAAGTGCCATTGGGTTATCAGGACGAATCCGGGTTTCATCTTGGTGTCAAGCAGACGCAAGATAAATGGCCGGCGATCTGGTAATTGTTGGAAGACTAAAAGTCTTGCGATGAGGGTTGCAGGGTTTTCTTTAGCGGTTTGACTGTCTCGTTCTTGCGAGGCATGTATCATTTTTTGTCACTCCCTCGGTAGTTTTTAGACCGATTTCCGCATTTCATCGTCCAAATGCGGGCATTTCTGCGACCATTAAACTCATAACATGTTGGATATTAATAGATTGCGAATCAAACGAAATAAGTTGCATCTTTTTCTGGGGATTTTATAATGTGTACAAGAATGTTTAACCATTGGAGTTGATGGAGGTTAAAATGGCACTGGATATAACAAACGTTTTTTGTGTCAGGATGCAACCCAGCAACAAGGCCGACGCGGATTTTTCCGTTTGTTCGCCGGCGGGAGTGATTTCATTGCATTGCTTTTGCATTTTGGGGGCTGGCGATAAAAAATGGCATGAGGTGTAAGCTTAACGCCTTCAAATATCTTGATGAAAATCGAAACTCCAGCTTGGTATTGTGCCCGGACGAAACCCAAGCACGAGCATATCGCCGCGGCGAATTTGCGGAAGAATTTGAATTTGGAGGTTTTTCACCCCCGGTTGCGAATTGAACGGGCGACGCGCCGCGGTGTGATGCGCGTCAGTGAGCCGCTTTTCCCGTGTTACATTTTTTTCCGGTGTTTAATTGAGGAAAAACTCGGTGAAATTCAACGCACCAGCGGGATCAGCACCGTTGTGCATTTTGCCCGGCGGATTCCAAAGATAGCTGATGCGGTGATTGAGGAGTTAAAAGAATGTTTTGAGGGAGAAGAGACTCTGACGGTTGAAGATCACCTTTCCCCCGGGGATGAAGTGGTTGTGGTTGAGGGAGCATTTTGCGGAATGCGTGCCTTTGTTTTGCGTGTCATGCCGGCAAGAAGGCGTGTTCAGGTGTTACTCGATGTTTTGGGGCGTCCGACACCGGCGGAAGTTGATGAGAATTCGGTCGTTAATGAAAGAAATACAGTAGCGACCTTGGTGCCGATTTTGGCGGCACCCACTGCGAAAAAACTTGCAGTTGTGGGTGCCGGTTGAAGTTGCCGTTAAAAGGTTTCCAATCATGGGAACCAGGCAATTATGGAAAACAGGGTAATGGATAAAGGGAAGGATGTGTGTTTGTTGGAATTGTTTCCATCGAACAAGTGCGGAGCTTTGCCTTAAAATAGTGTGGTAGTGGTTGTCTTCATTCTCAATTTGTAATCTTTGTTTTAGTTTTTACTTCTCTCCTATGGATTTTTCAATTGAAGCGTCTCAATTACAGGATTTGCGCTGGAAACGGACGCTGGATGTGCTTCTCATCCTGCTGGCTTTGCCGATACTGATTCCGCTGGCGGTGTTGATTGCCTTGTTGATTCGCAGCGTTTCTACCGGGCCGGTTTTATTCCGTCAAGAGCGCGTTGGGTACCTGGGCCGGCGTTTCATGTGTTTCAAGTTTCGAACCATGTTTGTTGACGCAGACACGACCATGCATCAGGGGCACCTGCATCATTTAATGAATTCGAACACCCCAATGATGAAAATGGACTCGCGGGGAGATCCCCGGATTATCCCGCTGGGCTTGTTCCTCCGGGCGTCCGGTTTGGATGAGCTGCCCCAATTAATCAATGTGCTGCGGGGCGAAATGAGTTTGGTGGGGCCGCGCCCATGCTTGCCATATGAATACGAAAAGTATCTGCCGTGGCAGAAGGAGCGGTTTGGAACGGCGCCGGGGCTGACCGGGCTCTGGCAGGTGAGCGGAAAAAACAAGACCACCTTCGTGGAAATGATTCAATTGGATATCAAGTATGTGAAAAACAAAAGCCTTTGGTGGGACTTGAAAATTATTTTGATGACGATTCCGGCCCTGATAATTCAAATGTTGGAAACACGTCTGGCCCGGAAAACGTCGCTTGCTCCAATCCGCCCGAAACCCAGCTATTCCAATCGTGCTGTGGATTCATATTCTTTTAAGAAGGCGTCTCTTGTTGGTGCAGTTCATGCTGTGGATGGCGAAGATGTCTGGATACGAAAAGAAACAAAATTGAATTTATAAATATGACCAAGCCAATAAAAGTTGGGGTTGTAGGTTGCGGTTATTGGGGGCCTAATTTGATTCGCAATTTTAGAGCGCTTCCCGATTGCAACCTGAAAATGATGTGCGACGTTAGCGAAAACCGCCTCGCGCATTCAAGTCGCTTTATCCCGAAGTTGAAGGAGCAACGAATTACAATCACATGCTTAACGGCGTCGGCCTGGATGCGGTCATCATCGCCACGTCGGTCAAATTGCATTACCCAATGGCCCGCGCGAGCTTGTTGTCCGGCAAGCACACCTTTATCGAAAAGCCAATGGCGGCCTCATCCCAGGAATGTGAGGAGTTGATTGATATTGCAAAGAAAAAGGGATTGGTGCTGATGGTGGGGCATACCTTTCTCTATTCGCCGGCGGTGAGAAAAATCAAGGAAATTGTCCAGCGGGGCGATATTGGTGAAATCCGTTATATTTGTGCCCGGCGGCTGAACTTGGGACTTTTCCAGAAGGATATCAACGTTGCTTGGGATCTGGCTCCCCATGATATTGCCATCGTATTACACATCATGGAAAAGGAGGCGGTGACCATCAACTGCCAGGGCAGCGCGCACATCACGCCGGGGGTGGAAGATGTAACGACCATGTGGCTCAATTTCCCGGGAGATCGTTCCGCCATCATTCAAAGCAGCTGGCTGGATCCGAGAAAAATCCGGGAAATGACCATTGTGGGCAGCAAACAAATGATTGTTTACGACGATGTTTCCCAGCTCGAAAAAATCCGGGTTTTCGACACGCGAGTGGAAAGGCCGCCGCACTATGACACCTTCGCTGAATTTCACTATGCTTATCATTATGGGGATGTTCACGTTCCTTACATCAAGCAGGAGGAACCATTAAAGACCGAATGCCAGCATTTTCTGGATTCCATCAATCAGGGAACGACCCCGTTGACGGATGGCAAACAAGGGCTGGAACTGGTCCGTATTTTGGAGGCGTCTTCTCAATCGCTGAAAAGGGGCGGGGCCTCGGTCAATCTTTCCAGCCATCAAAATGGCAACGGCAACGGCTGGACCCCGGCGATTCCTGAATCCGCCATCCGCATTTCAACTTTGGGCATCGGAAAGAAAAAGGCTTCCCGGCCGGCTGGCAGAAAGCTGCGGTTGAAACTTCAGGGTCGCACACGGCGGGCGGTTTCAAATTCAACCCTATGAGTTTTTCGCAGCAGCCGCTCCAACGGATTGCTCCGGATGTCAAGTTGGGTAGAAACGTTCGCCTCCATGGGTTTGTCAACCTGTACGGTTGTGAAATTGGAGACGACGTAAAAATCGGCACTTTTGTCGAAATCCAAAAGGGCGCCAAAATTGGGAATTGCTGCAAAATTTCGAGCCACACTTTTATTTGCGAAGGTGTGACACTCGAAGAAGGGGTCTTCATCGGCCACGGGGTTACTTTCACCAATGATCTCTACCCGCGCGCCACGGGCAGCGGCGGGCAGTTGCAGACCGAGGCGGATTGGACGTGCATCCCGACATTGGTCAAACGGCAGGCCTCAATTGGTTCCGGGGCCACATTGCTTTGTGGAATCACCATCGGTGAGAACGCCATGATTGGCGCCGGCAGCGTCGTAACGAAGGACGTGCCCGCCGGTGCGGTTGTGGCAGGCAATCCAGCCAGAGTCATCAAATCTCTCCCGCTGAAAAGTTAGAGCGAACCCCGCTCGGTCTTCTTCGGCATGAATACGAAACCACCAATCGCCCCCGCAGGAGGAATGTCTTTGGGTGACATTTACTTCACGCTTTTCCGGCACAAGTGGAAAATTCTGCTGTTTTCCGCCTCCGGCATCCTGGCGGCGCTGGCGATGCTTGTTTTCAAGCCATCCATATACGAATCCAAGACCAAGCTGGATATTCTCTATGTGGTGGAAGGCAAATCGTTCAACCCGTCCGGCAATGGCGCCAACACCGTGATGCTGAATGAACAGGGCAGCATTATTCAAACGGAGATGGAAATTTTGCAGAGCCTGGATGTGATAATGGAGGCGGTGCAGACCATTGGCGCGGAAAAAATTCTGGCCCGGGCGGGTGGAGGCAACAACACCAACGCGGCCGCTGGCTTGATTGCAAAAGGTTTGACCGCTGAAGCCGCTCCCGGCAGCAGCATGATTCAAGTTTCCTTTCAGCATCCCGATCCCGAAATGGTGCAGCCCATTCTCAGCGAGATCATCGCCAGATATTTCAAGAAGCACGCCGAAATTCATCAAGGGAGCGTGATGTTTGGAGATTTTTCAATCCAGGAAACCAACCGGCTTTACAAGGAGATTGCCCAAACCAAGGAAGAGCTTAAAAATGCCAGAAGCACCGCAGGCGTTTTTTCCATTGATACGGCGGATAAAAGTTACGGTGAACAGATATCTCAAATTCGCAGCAAATTGTTGGCCGCCCAGGCCGAACTGGTTGAACGCAGGGAGGTATTGAAAGCAATGTCGAACACTTTGTCGGCGACGTTGAAATCAACCAATACGGTGGCTGAAATTTCCAGCAACAAGGTTGATGATTACCGGAACGTTTGCATGCGGCTCGGTTTGCTCCGGAAAAAAGGAACAGGAACTATTACTGCAATACACCGACCAAAGCGTGCCGATCAAAGACTTGCGCGCCCAAATCGCGGACAATGAAGCGTCCAAGAAAAAACTTGAGACGGAGGATCCCCGGCTGGCAAGTCTGGGTGGTTCCTTGGGAACGTCCGACCATCCGGCCATCAGCTTGTCGGACAACGCGGCTCAGATATCGGCGCTGGAGGCGAGAATCGGGATCCTTAATTCGCAATTAAGCCAGATTCAGAGCGACGCGGCCAAGATAGACGAGTTGAGGGAAACCATTTCGGAACTGCAGCAAAGAGCCCAGCGCGAAGAGGCTGAACTGGAATATTTCCAACGCAATCTGGAACAGGCTCGCATTGACACGATGATCGGCGCCGGAAAAGCTCCGAACATTGGCATCATTCAATCGCCCTCGTCTCCAGTCAAACAGTGGCCCAAGAAACTAAGAAAGATGGCGGTCATGCTGGCTTTTGGCGGCATCGCAACCGGACTGGGATTGGCCTTCTTGATTGAGATGTTTTTGGATCGTTCTCTGAAACGCCCGGTTGAAATCGAGGCGAAGCTGGGATTGCCCCTGTTCATTTCAATTCCAGATTTCACTAAAAATGGTCATCGGCTCGCAAAAATCCAAGGCCGGAATCCTTTGCTGCTGACGGAGACCGCTGGGAAAGGTGTATCTGAAGATACCGCTTTGGGACCATGGAACCGGCAACATCCGGTGCGTCCGTTTTGTGACGGTCTGCGAGACCGGTTGATTGTGCATTTCGAAGTCAAAAATGTGATCCACAACCCCAAACTCGTTGCTGTGACCAGCTGTGACAAGGGGGCTGGCGTGAGCAGCGTGGCCGCCGGCCTCGCGGCTTCACTCTCGGAAACCGGCGACGGAAACGTGCTTTTGGTGGACATGAACGTCGAAGGCGGAGCGGCACAACAATTTTATAAAGGAAAACTGGGATGCGGGGTGGATGCCGTTCTGGAAGTTGAAGCGAGGAAGAGCGCGCAGATCAAGGAAAACCTCTATGTGGCCACTCAGCCCATGGGCGCGGGCAACAATCCGCCAAGCGCTTTGCCAAAGCATTTGATGGGTTTAATCCCCAAGCTAAGAGCCAGCGATTACGACTATATTATTTTTGACATGCCTTCAGTAACTCAGACCAGCATGACGCCGCGGCTGGCCAGACTCATGGACATGGTCTTGCTCGTCATTGAATCGGAGAAAACCAATCAAGACGTTGCAAAAAAGGTGATTTCCTTGCTTGGCGAGTCGAAAGCCAACGTAACCACTGTTCTCAACAAAACGCATTCCTACGTTCCGCACAAGTTGCATCAGGAATATCTGAATGACGTTTGAGCAACCGCGTTCTTTCATGGCAACGCAAAACATTTCGAATCCGAAAGGGCCGCAGACCGGCAAGAAGGTCTGCATGCTGGCCTACTCCTTTTACGAAAGCGACAATCGCATCATGCGATATGCCCGGGCGCTGGTCGAGCGGGGGGATGAAGTGGATGTCATTGCACTCGGTAGTGACGAAAAACAACCGGCTTTTGAGATGGTTGACGGGGTTGGTGTTTATCGCATCCAGCGCCGGGTGCGAAACGAAAACAGCAAGTATTCATATCTTTGGCGCCTGATCCAGTTTTGCGCGAAGTCCTCGTTTTGGCTCGGCCGGTTGCATTTTAAGCGCAAATACAATCTGGTTCACGTCCACAACGTCCCGGATTTTCTGGTTTTTAGCGCCTGGCTGCCCAAGCTGGCCGGGGCGAAAATCATTCTGGATATTCACGACATCTTGCCTGAATTCTTCGCCAACAAATTTCGCAAGCCGGAAGGCAGCATCTACGTCAAGCTGCTGAAGATCGTCGAGTGGCTTTCCGTTCGTTTCGCCGATCATGTCATCATCTCCAATCACCTTTGGTTTGACCGGATAACCGCCCGGTCGGTTGCCAAGGAAAAGTGCTCGGTATTCATCAATTACGTTGACTCGAATTTGTTTGGCTGCCAGCGCACGCGGAAGGACGAAAAGTTTGTCATGCTGTATCATGGCGGCCTGCAAAGACATCAAGGACTGGACATTGCCATTCGTGCCTTTGCCAGGGTCGCCCGGCAGAAGCCGGAAGCCGAGTTTCATATTTATGGCGGAGGGAACATGAAGCCCGAGTGGCAGGCGTTGGCGCAGGAACTCGGTTTGAAGGGGAAAGTTTTTTTCTTTGAGAGTTTGCCCGCGCGCCAGATTGCCCAGGTGGTGGCCAATGCCGACCTGGGCATCGTGCCCAAGCGGGCGGACTCCTTCGGCAACGAAGCTTACAGCACCAAAATCATGGAGTTCATGTCGCTGGGCGTGCCGGTGGTCGTCTCCAGCACGAAAATTGATCGGTATTATTTCGATGATTCGGTGGTGCGGTTTTTCGATTCGGGGAATTCGGACGCGCTGGCTGAGGCGATATTGGAGGTATCAGACAATCCTGAACTTCGGCGCGGACTGGCGGCGCGCGCATCGCAATACGCGGTTCGCAACAGTTGGCAGAACCACAAGGGCGATTACCTCCAACTGGTGGATTCGCTCATTTCACCGACCGCCCCACAATTGACGGGTGCAAGATTTCAGCCGGCCTTGAAATGAATCATGAAGGAAAAGATTCTGAAGAGCCTGGAGCGGGTTTCCCGTTGGGTTGAAGATCACGATTACCGGGCGTACGATCCTGGCGACGGTCAGTTGTCCTTCCTGCGAGCTTTTACCTTCAACCAGCTCGCCTTGGAGAGAATTTTGACCGGAAGCGTTCTCCGGACACCATTCAACATCCGGCCATTGCTTGGCATTGCTCCCCACACGTCCACCAAGGGCATGGGGTATATGGCTTGGGGCTATACCAAAAGATACGCCCTGACCGGGGACAAGGATTTTGCTGAACGAGCGGCAACGTGTCTGGACTGGTTGATCGAGCATCGCGCTCCGAATTATCCGCAGTATTGTTGGGGCAACCATTTTGCCTTTTCAACCCGCGCTGGAAAGATTCCCCGGCTGGAACCGACCATCGTCTGGAGCAGTTTGATTGGGCAGGCTTTCGTGGCGGCCCACGAAGCGCTGGTCAACCAGCGGTACCTGGAAGTGGCGTCGAGCACCTGCGATTGGATTTTAAGCCTGCCACGGGAAGAAACAAAATCAGGCGCCTGCCTCAGCTATGTCGCTTTCAAGCAAAGCTCGATTCACAACTCCAACATGCTTGGGGCGGCTTTGCTGGCCAAGGTCGGAAAACTTACCAGCCACAACACAGCTATGGCGGTGGCAAAGGATGCCATGGTGTACAGTTGCTCCCGGCAAAATTCCGACGGTTCCTGGTTCTATGGCGAGTCGCCCAAATATCACTGGATTGACAATTTCCACACCGGTTACAACATCGACTGCCTTAAGCGGTACATCCAAAGCACAGGAGATTCAGACTTTAACGAAAGTCTTAACCGGGGCTTTGCTTACTTTAAAAAACACTTCGTGGAAGCGGATGGAAAACCGAAGTATTACCACGACCAGACTTATCCGATCGACATCCAATGCGCTGCCCAGGCGATTGACACCCTGGCCTTCTTCTCCGATGACGACCCTGAGGCTCTCGCATTGGCTCTCAAAGTTGCGGATTGGACGATTGACAATATGCAGGCTCCCGACGGCCATTTCTATTACCGGGACCTGGGCTGGAAGAAAGTGAAGACTCCGATGCTTCATTGGGGGCAAGGCACCATGTTCAAGGCCCTGGCGCATCTCTTAAGCAAAGTACACAGCGTACCGCAAGCGGTTGCGCCACACGATTCTGAACTTGCCGGAAGTCCACAACGCCTGTGAACCCGGGGAACTTGAAATACGTTCTGGTCACGCCGGCGCGGAACGAAGAATTGTTCATTGAGGACACGATTCGTTCGGTCGTGGCCCAAACGGCGCGACCCGTGCGCTGGGTGATTGTGAGTGACGGTTCCACGGACCGCACGGATGACATCGTCAAAGCTTACGCGAGCCAGCATGACTGGATTGAATTCGTGCGCATGCCGGAGCACCGGGACCGCCAGTTCGCCGCGAAGGCCAACTGTTTCAATGCCGGCTATGACCGGTTGAAGGCCATGAGTTTTGACCTCGTGGGCAACCTGGATGCGGACATTACGTTTGAGCCGGACTTTTACCAGTTTCTATTGAGCAAGTTCGCAGAGCTGCCCAAGCTGGGTGTGGCCGGCACACCATTCGTTGAAGACGCCGCGCAACCGGGCAAACATACTTACGCCCACGGCGCCGCAAATCTGGAGCACGTTTCCGGCGCCTGTCAGATTTTTCGCCGGGGGTGCTTCGAGGCCGTGGGGGGATACGTCCCCATCAAGGGAGGGGCGATTGATTGGATTGCCGTCACGACCGCGCGGATGAAGGGCTGGCAAACCCGGACCTTTCTGGAGAAGGTTTGCTTTCACCATCGAAAAATCGGCACCGGCAACCACAGCCCGCTCGTGGTGCGTTTCCATTACGGACGGAAAGCGTACTACGTGGGCGGCATCCGGTCTGGGAATCTTTGCGGGGGTTGTCGCAAATGAAAAGTCGGCCGCTGGTCCTGGGCGGTGTGTATTTCCTGGCCGGTTACTGGTGGGCTTGCGCGACGAGAATGCACCGGCCAATTTCGCCGGAACTCATGGCTTTTCATCGCCGTGAACAAATGACCCGCTTGAAACGGCTGTTCAAACGGCCGGGACGCGAGACTTCGGCACAAGAGGTATGCTGATCGTCAACGCGGATGATTTGGGGCGACTCAAAGTCGCCACCGACACAACGTTGGCCTGCCATGCGGCGAAACGGATCACTGCGACGAGCGCGATGGTCTTCATGGAAGACTCCGAGCGGGCCGCGGAACTGGCGCTGGCGTCGGGCATTGATGTGGGGTTGCACATCAATCTTTCAGAGAGGTTCACCGGGGGTTCCGTTCCGGCACAATTGCGCGAATATCATGACCGGGTTTGCCGCTTCCTGACAAAGAGCAAGTACGCCCTGCTGTTTTATAATCCGTTTCTGGTTAAAAAATTCCGGTTTGTCTTTGACGCGCAACTCGCGGAGTTCATCCGATTATACGGCGGCCGCCAGCGCACTTCGATGGTCATCAGCACATGCATCTTGCCACCAACATGCTGGTCCAGAATATCATTCCCGCCGGCCAAAGGGTTCGCAGAAACTTCTCGTTCCGGCCCGGTCAGAAAAGCCTGATCAATCGCGCCTACCGGGGCGTCGCGGACCGGCGCCTGGTACGCCGCTACCGCCTAACGGATTATTTCTTTGCCCTCTCCTCCAATCTGGAGCGTTCCAAACTGCAGGCCATCG
>CAWHLR010000009.1:0-15833 GCA_963830235.1 uncultured Verrucomicrobiae bacterium | reverse complement strand
GCGAGGCGTGCATTTGCCACGATGCGCAAACCTCAACAGCGTGGTGCGAAAAAAACTCAATAGGGCGAGAGAAACGTTAAAATTCTGTCAAGGGGCGCGGGCATATCCTGGCCATCAGGGCTGTCATAGTGAAATTCCAATGAGTTGCCGGCCCTCGGGATTTCAGACTTCACAGCACCATCTCTGCACGGGCACGGGCAAAACCATCATTGCGCGCTGGCTGCATCAGCGCGGATCGCGCGCGGTACAGGGGTTTGTCGGAGTGAACTGCTCGGCCAGCCCGAATCACTGGCGGAATCGTAACTGTTTGGTCATGAGCGCGGCACGTTCACGGACGCGCAGACGATAAATTAAAATTTGCTTTCCTGCGCTCGCCGGCTATATTGCAAAAGATTTGCGATACAAGAGGTGTCAAATAAATCGCCGGATGCGGCAGCGTTTTTACGCCGCGACGGCAATTTTGTCACTGGCGTTATGGTTGTTCGTGGCCGCCGCCGAGACGTGGACGCCCCTTCACGCGTGGCTGCATGGCGGAGCCATTCCAGACAACGACGATGATTGTGCCATTGTTGCCCTCATTCACGGGAAAATCGAAACGACCCCGTGCGACGTTCCAGTTGTCGCACCTGCACCTTTCGTTGAAACAACTCCCCGCCTGGAAATTTCTGTTTTTAGTCCGGCCATTGAAAATCTTCCCCTGGGCCGCGCTCCTCCTTCTTTCTGCATAGCTTCCTAATTCCTGTCGGCTTCGGACAAGCGTGAGTTGTCTTGTCTGAAGGTGTTTATCCTAAAACCAAATCTTTGTACTGCCGTGTGGCAGCTCACAAAGTGCGAATCCTCGAAAAATTCGCCGGTCGGTTTGAAAATTTAACGAATTCAGGCTTATGAAAATTTATGCGGAAAAAAAACATGAAAATCGCAGAGTGTATTTGGCGGTAATTTCGTCGGTGGCGCTGGCTTGTGGCGGGACGGCGCTGGCGCAGACGAACAATGTGGCAGACGTGAATGGCGTATCCCCGGGAGTCTCGACCAACGTTGTGTCCTCGGGAAGCTCAACGAACGTCACCCAACTGGGCAATGTCACCGTCGTTGGCAAATTGAACCAGGCGCGGAATCAAATCGTGCCGGACTTGGGCGCGACAGCCTTCACCATCAACAAGGATCAAATCGCCACTTTGTCGCAAGGTGGCAACGCGCCGATGAATCAGGTGGTCTTGCGCGCACCCGGTGTGGCGGAAGATTCGGCGGCGAATGGCGATCTGCATGTCCGGGGCGAGCACGCAAACTTGCAATACCGCATCAATGACGTGCTGTTGCCGGAAGGCATCACCGGCTTTGGTTTGGAGCTTGATCCGCGCTTCGTGGAAAGCATGCAGCTCATCACCGGCTCGCTGCCCGCGCAATACGGCTTTCGCACGGCCGGCGTGGTGGACATTCAGACCAAGAGCGGGTCCTTTGAAAACGGTGGGGAAGCCGGAGTCTATGGCGGCAGTTATGACACCGTGCGGCCCAGCTTCGAATACGGCGGCGCGCAAGGGAAATGGGATTATTTCGTGGATGGCAGTTACGACCACAACGACCTAGGCATTGAAAATCCCACTCCCAGCCACGACGCCATCCATGACCAGACCGACCAATACAAGGCGTTCGTCTATGCCTCACGCATTTTGAGCGACACCAGCCGGATCAGCCTGATGGGCAGCGCGTCCTACAGCGACTTTCAGGTTCCCAACACGCCCGGATTGCCAGCGGGGACTGCCCCCGGCGGCGACCCGTGGCAATCGGGAGCCTTTGATTCGTCCACGTTGAACGAAAATCAAAACGAGCAGAATTATTACGGCGTGGCAACCTACCAAAAGTCGGCCGGCGATCTGAATTTTCAAGCTTCCGTTTTTGGCCGCAACAGCAGCGTGCATTTCACGCCCGACCCCACCGGTGATTTGTTTTTCAACGGCGTGGCCAGCGATGTGAACCGAAAACTCTATTCTGGCGGACTACAGGCCGATGCGAGTTACAACCTCGGCGACAAGCACACCATCCGCGCCGGCGTGATGCTGCTGGATGAATACCTGTCTGCCGACTCGACCACGACGGCCATCCTGATGAATGGCGACGATCCAAGCAGTCCAACTTTCAATCCGTTGCCCGGTTCGCCGACGACGACCATCGTTCAGAACGGCGTTTCGCGCGCGTTGTTCGCCGGTGTGTATTTGCAGGATGAATGGAAAATCTTGCCCGAGGTCACGATCAATTACGGCGCGCGCTTTGATGAGTACTATTCCACCTTTGACAAGGAGAACCAGCCCAGTCCGCGCGCCAATCTCATCTATCGCCCCACGGACTCGACGACGCTGCACGCCGGTTACGCGCGTTACTTCACGCCGCCGCCGCTGGAAAACGTGTCGGCGGGAAATGTGGCGGCATTCAATGGCACGGCCAACGAATCCCCAGCCGGTCCCAACGCGCCGGATGATCCCGTCAAGGCCGAACGGGCAAATTATTTCGACGCCGGCATCAGCCAGAAACTGGCGCCCGGCCTGCAGGTCGGCGTGGATGGTTATTACAAGAACTCCATAAATCAACTCGACGACGGATTGTTCGGGCAGACGCTCATTCTCTCGGCGTTCAATTATGCCGAAGGCCGGGTTTATGGGTTGGAATTCAGCGGCAGTTACACGACCGGCGGTTTCTCCACCTATGCCAACGCCGCTTATTCGGTGGCACAGGGCGAAGGACTGGAGTTCGGCGCAATTCCAGTTTGACCCGAATGATGCCGCCTATGTCCGCAATCATTGGATTTATCTGGACCACGACCAGCGGGTGACCGGCTCCTTCGGCGCGTCATATCTCTGGAAGGAATCGAACCACAGCAGTACGCGCCTGTATGTTGACGCGCTCTACGGCAGCGGTTTGAGGACGGATGCCACGGACAGCAGTGGAAACACGATACCCAACGGCGGCAGTGTCCCGGCTTATTACTCGGTGAACCTCGGCGCGGAACAAAGCTACAAAGTCCACAAAAACCAGTATTTGAAAGCGCGCCTCGATGTCGTCAACGTAACTGACAACATTTACGAACTGCGCAACGGCTCCGGCGTCGGCGTCAATGCCGCGCAATACGGCGAACGGCTCGGGTTCTTCGGCTCCGTCATCTATACGTTCTGATATGATTCAACACTTCCCCAATGACAGCCCCGTCAAGGGCTGTCGTTGGGATTTGTTGCCGCACACGATTATATGTTTGTGTAACACTAATACTATGGGTAATACTTTTATGAATGAACGTAACACCATTTCCAAAACCGGGCCCAGCCGTCGCCCCGCTCGCGCTGGCGGTGTGGGTTATCGCTAGCACTGTCATGGCAAACGAAACCAACAACGTTCCACCTCCCAATTCCACTCCAGCGGGCACCAATGCGAACATCGTGCGTCTGCCGGACGTGGTTGTGCAAGGCCGCCAGGACAGCCTGCTCGGCATCGCCGATTCCGTCGGGCAAGGCACGACTGGCGCGGCGCAACTGGCCGACCGCCCGATTCTGCGCAGTGGGGAAATCCTCGAAACCGTGCCGGGTGTCATCATCACCCAGCACGCCGGAGGCGGGAAGGCGAACCAGTATTTCCTGCGCGGCTTCAATCTGGATCACGGCACGGACTTCGCCGTGTTTCTTGACGACATGCCGCTCAATTTGCCGTCGCACGCGCATGGCGAGGGTTATGCCGACATGAACATCGTCATCCCGGAGTTTGTGGAACGGGTTGATTACGAGAAAGGCCCCTATTTTGCGGACGTGGGGAATTATGGTTCGGCCGGAGCGGCGCATCTGGTTTTTTACAAAATGCTGCCGCAGAATTTTGTCACAGTGGAAGGCGGCATGTATGGCTACGAACGCGCTGTGCTCGGCTTCTCTCAAAAACTTGGCACGGGCAACCTTCTTTACGGCGGCGAGGTGTATCACGACGACGGCCCGTGGGTGAATCCGGATGACTACCGGAAATTCAACGGTATTTTGACCTACAGCCAGGGCGATGACGCGACCGGTTTCAGTGTCACCGCGCGCGGCTATCACGGCCAATGGAATTCCAGCGACCAGATCCCCGCCAGTTTTGGCCAGACAAATTTCTTTGGAGCCATCAACCCGACCGACGGCGGCAATTCGCAGCGCTACAGCCTGCAAGCCGAATGGCATCGCCGAGATGAAAATTCCGAAACGACCATCATGGCCTACGGTTTCTATTACGACCTCGATTTGTTTTCCGACTTCACTTATTTCCTCACGGACACGAATCGCGGCGATCAGTTCGAACAGCAGGACAAACGTTGGGTGGCCGGACTTGATGCACACCACACAATTTTCAGCCAGTGGTTTGGCCGGGACGTGGAAAACACCTTCGGTTTGCAAGTCCGCAACGATTGGATCAACAACGGCCTTTATCAGACGGAAGATCGCGTGCGCGTGGATAAATTGGATTCGGCAACCGGCACCATTTTGCCCGACACCACGGAAGCGGATGATTTTACGGACACGCAAGCCGGTTTTTATGTGGAAAACAAAATTCAATGGGCCGAAAAATTCCGTTCCGTCGCGGCTTTGCGCGGCGATTTGGACTACTTTGATGTCACCAGCCTGAGCAATCCGACCAATTCCAGCACCGCCTCCACCTTTCTCCCCAGCCCGAAGTTGAGTTTGATTTTCGGGCCCTGGGCAAAAACGGAATTTTATGGGCAAGGCGGTTTCAGTTTTCACAGCAACGACGGACGTGGCGCGACGCAGACCCAGGAGCCGATCTCGGCAGATAATCCCAACGGTGGCTCGACTGCGAAAATTCCCGCCTTGATCCAAACCAGAGGCGCGGAAATCGGCGTGCGCACGCTGATCGTTCCCAAGCTCCAAAGCACCGTTTCATTATGGTATCTGCATAGCGATTCCGAATTGATGCAGGATGGCGACACCGGCGGCACCGTCGCTTCACAACAGCCGAGCAACCGCTACGGCGTCGAATGGGCGAACTACTTCACGCTCACCAAGCATCTGGCTTTTGATCTCGACGCGGCGGATTCCGTCGCCCGTTTCACTTCGGTGGATGCGGATGATGCCGCGCCCGGCAGTCCCGGCAGCAATCATGTGCCCGAGGCGGTCGGGTTGGTGATTTCATCCGGCCTCACGCTGCATGATTTCCATGGTTTTTCGTCGAGCCTACGGCTGCGTTACTTTGGTCCGCGCGATCTGACCTCGGATGGAATATATCAATCCAGCGAAACCATTCTGCTCAACGCGGAAGCCGGTTATCAAATCAACAAAATGTGGCGCATCTCCGTCGAAGTCCTGAACCTGCTCGACCGCCACGACCACGACATTGATTATGCCTACAACTCACGGGTGACGCCGACCGACCAGCCGGCGTTTCAAGACGTGTATCACCCCGTTGAGCCAATCCAGTTCCGTGTCGGTTTGACCGCAAGATTTTGAATGCTCAATCTTGAATGAATAACATGGATGTAAATCGAACAACGCCCGGTTACGAGTTGAAAGACGAGTTGGCCCGGTTTTGCCTGCCTGCGGCAAACCGGGACTCCAATCTCAAACTCGCCTGGACCAATTCGATTTGCATCCTTTTTCTGCTGGTTGGAATTCTTGGGGCGAGACGAGGCGTCATAGCCATCAAACCGGTCCCGCCCATCCGGGAAGAAATTCCCGTCGTCGTCCAGCCGGCAGTGTTGCCGCCGCAGGCGATCGCCCAAAAACCGGAGCAGGCGGAACAAATCAACCAGCCGCGCGTCCTCGTCGCCTTGCCGAACGCGCCGAATGTCAACTTTGGCATTCCGACCGTTGGCACGCTCGTAGTGCCAGCCGCGCTCGCCTCTCCGCCGCCGCCGCAGGTGGCCCCCGTGCGCATTGGTTCACTCTTCAACACCGGCGCGGGCGGCGAGCGACCTGAACCGCCTTATCCTCCGATCGCCCTGCAAACGGGCGAGCAAGGCACGGTGGTTCTGTTGCTCACCGGCGATGACGCGGGCAATATCGTTTCCGTGGACGTGAAGGCATCATCCGGCTTTCCCATTCTCGACCACGCCACTGTGGACTACATCAAACATCACTGGCGGCTTCCCGCCGGCGCCGGCAACCGGCTTTTCCAGACCAGCATCACATACAAACTGCAATTGAACTGAAACCAAACAAAATTATGCTCGCAAATATCGTTCTCCAATTCTTCCTCAAAGGCGGTCCCGTCATGTGGCCGATCCTCGTCTGCGCCATCGTCGCCGTCGCCGTCGTCGGCGAACGCGCATTCTGGTGGTGGCGCGAAAGCCGGAAGCGCGACCCGCAAAAAATGGAAAAGCTTCTGGCCGCGCTGGAAAATTCCGACGTGACCACCGCCAGGCAAATCGCCGCCGGCTCGGAAGACCCGGTCATCCGGGTGATTCATCACGGCCTCAACCATGTCGGCCATGCGCACGGCTCGTTGCTCAGTGCGCTGCAACTGGCGGCAGGAATCGAACTCAAACAGGCCGGGCGTTTCCTGACAGTGATGGACACGCTCGTCACGCTCGCGCCGTTGCTGGGGCTGCTCGGCACCGTGACTGGCCTGATGCGCGCCTTTCTCAGCATCGGCAGTGCGGAACTATCTGTCACAAGTGTCACCGGCGGCATCGGCGAGGCGTTGATCGCCACAGCCTGTGGCCTGGGCATTGCCATTTTCTCGCTGATTCCCTTCAACTTTTTTTCGGCGAAGGTGACACAACTGCAATTCGAGCTGGAAACAGCGGCAACCAATGTCGAAGTGATGGTTGGCGGCGGCGTGAAATCGGGTGACACCACTCATCTGACAAGGACAACGCCATCCAGCCAAACCACCGGCCACTGACATTTTGCCGATGAAACTGCCTTCACCAGTCCGGCCCCGAAAGTCGCGGATTGTCATCATTCCGCTGATTGACATCATGTTTTTCCTGCTGGCGTCGTTCATGATGGTGAGTCTGGAAATGAGCCGGACCGAAAACATCAAGGTCAATCTGCCGTCCGCCTCGCAAGCGCGGCAGGATTTCCGGCCCGACATGGTCAACATTGCCGTGGACAAATCCGGCGCTGTCTGGCTGGAGAAAAAGGAGATTTCGCTGGCCGATCTCGGCCTTGTTTTGAGCAACCGCTTTCACGCCAACCCCGACCTGCCGATTTATATCAGCGGCGACCGCGACACGTTGCACGGCGACATGGTGAAGGTGTATCAAACTGTCCGCGCAGTCGGCATCCAAAAGGTCTCATTCATGACCGACAGCCGGCAAAGCCCGGCGACACCATGAAAATCCGCACGCCCATCCCGGAAAAAAAGTCGCGGCTGGAAATCATTCCGCTGATTGACATCATGTTTTTCCTGCTGGCGTCGTTCATGATGGTCAGCTTGCAGATGCAGATTGTCCGCACGGTCAAATCCAATCTGCCCACCGCCACGCTCGCCACTCCCACCAAGAAGCCCGACATCGTGAATCTCACCGTGAACCAGGACGGCCAGGTTTCCGCGGACGACAAACCCATCACCTTCCCCGAATTGTTCACCATGCTTACGAACCGTTACAACCTGAACACCAATCTGCCCGTTTACATCACCGGTGCGCACAACGCCACACACGGCTCGGTGGTATTCGTGCTCGATTTGGTGAAACGCGCCGGCATCCAGCGTGTGGCCATCGCCGTCAGTGCGGTCCCCGATCATCCTTGAAATTATCATGAAAAACTTCCAACAAAATCTCTTGATCCTCCTCGCTCTGGCGCTCTGTGGCCTTTGCGTCTGGCAATGGTATGAACAAACCGTCCAGCGCGCCGAAATCCAGACTCTCAACCGGATCGTCTATGACCGCAATGCCGCCATTCAGGGCTACACCAATTCCATCGCCACGCTGAATCATCAGGTGAACCAGATGGACATGCGCATCACCGAAATCAAGACCGTCGTCGCGACCAATGAACAACTCATCATTTCACAAAAGGCTGAAATCGTGCAATTGCAATTCGCCAACGAGACTGCCACCAACGAAATCGCGCAATACAAGGCCGCCGTGGACGCGCTGCAAGCAAAGCTGAAGGAAGCCTATGCCGGCATTGACCAGCAGAACGGAGCCATCTCCAACCTCGTCGCCCAGCGCAACGACCTCGTGCAGAAATACAACGACGAAGTGAAAGACCGGAACGACGTTGTTGCCAAATACAATGACCTGGTGAAACAAGTCCAATCCGGCGGCAAAAAACAGCCCGACAAATGACGTCCATGAAAAGAATATTCCTGAATGCAGCACAACGACCATCCCGGTATTTAGAATTTCTCAGGCCGGCGGAGAAGGATGTGAATCTAGTCAGGCAATGGCGCAGTTCCTGTCCGGCGAAACCGATTCGGAAGGGGCGTGTTGGCAATCCATCGGAAGCAGGAGACGATAGCCTGTGCGGCCTTCGGTTTGGATCACACTTTCGTTGCCGGCTCCGTTCAGTTTCTGGCGGAGACTGCGGATATAGACGTGAAGATCGTGGAGCTTGTTTTCCGTGTCGTTTCCCCAAACGCAACGGAGCAGATGCTGGCACGGAACCAGTTTCCCGGCATGCCGCACCAGGATGTAAAGCACGGCCGCTTCAGTAGGTGTAAAATCCGCCTGGTGACCCCGAAGGGTGACCCGATGGGATATAATGTCCACCTGCAGGTCGCCGTGAATGAACAGCGGACCGTCTGGTTCGCCAGGAATCGATCGCTGGAGCACACGGAGACGCGCCAGCAATTCGGCGGTGCCGAAGGGTTTGGTCATGTAATCATTCGCTCCGCTGTCAAGCGCCGCTACTTTGTTCTCTTCGTCATTCTGAGCCGATAGAATCAAGACTGGATCCCGGTTCCATTCACGCAATCGTTTTAGCACGGTCAGTCCGTCCATGTCAGGCAGAGATAAATCGAGGATGATCACATCTGGCCGGTGTGCCACCGCCTCTTTAATCCCCGTCTGGCCATTCTCGGCTTCGAAGACCTTGTAATGGTGCGGCTCCAAGACAATCCGGAGCAGTCGCCGGATCGGCCGGTCAGCATCAATAAGCAAGGCGATCGGATGGGGTTTCATTCAACTCCCGTCATTATTTTTCATGTAACAGTATAAACCCGCTCATCTCCGGGCGTGAATTAAGTGAAAGCCAAATCCCATAAATAAATTATAAAGTTTGAAAAGGTGGCGGGCGGGTCAACTTCCGGCTCTTTACACTATATTTACGCGCTTTGGTCGCCTCTTAATTACCCGGAAATCGCCCCGCGTGGAATAGTGCATCCATGAAAAGCTCAATGAGCATTTGCAGCGTGGACAAGCGGAAGACGGTTGCTCCTTCTTTAACGCAGCAATCTCGTTTTCGCGAAGGATCAGCCATGCCTGCCTTCGGTTCTCAAAACAGCCGGGCATCATCAAACATTACAGCTTCTTTTCCCATGTCGAACGAGCTTCAGGTTGGCCAAGTGTTGGATGAGCGGTTCAAGATTCTGGAGGTTATCAATCGCGGCGGTATGGCGTGGATCTACGAGGCCTTGGATCGTCAAACCGGACGATCGGTGGCTTTGAAAGTTCCATTGTTGCAGTTCGAATGCGATCCGGGCTTCTTTTCCCGCTTTCAACGCGAAGAGAACATCGGCCTCACTTTGGACCACCCATTTATTTTGAAAATGTTCCCGGTGCCGGACAAAAGCCGGCCCTATATCGTGATGGAATATCTCGAAGGCCGGACCCTGGCCGCCCGTCTCCACGAACAGACGCGGTTGCCCGAAGGCGAAGCCGTGCGCATCGTCAGCCAGATTTGCGAGGGGCTTGATTACCTGCACCGGAAAGGGGTGGTGCATCGGGACTTGAAGCCGGAGAACGTCATGCTCTGCCAGGATGGCACCGTTCGCATCCTGGATTTTGGCATCGCCAAATCCGAGAATGCGCGCCGTCTCACGTTTGGCGGCTTCACTGCCCCGATGGGCACACCGGACTACATGGCGCCCGAGCGGGTTCAGGGAAAGCGTGGTGATTTCCGGACCGACATTTATGCCTTGGGAGCGATGCTGTACGAAATGACCACCGGTTTTCCTCCCTACAACGGCGACAATCCTTATGTCATCATGAATGCCCGCCTCACCGGGGATCCCGCACCGCCGCGCAAGCGAAACCCGGGGTTATCCCCTGAAATCGAGGAGATTATTTTGCACGCGCTCGAACGCAACCCGTCGAAACGTTTTCCCTCGGCCGCCTCCATGAAAGCAGAGTTGAACAACTACAGTCAGGTTTCTTTGACCGAGCGATTCAAAAGGCTGCGACCTCCCCAATTATGGAAAGCGCGTGTTCCGTTGCTGCCGAAAATCGCCGCTTTCGTTGTTATCCAGATCGCGGTTTTCTTTCTTCTCTTCTGGTGGTTCAGCCATCGGAATCACCGCGACAACTCGGTCGCGACCACCAAGCCCGGCGTCGTGGAAACAAGTTCACAAACAAAATAAACGTATGAAAACCATCCTGATTCAACCCCGTGCGAATATCGAGCCACTCGTTGTCCAAGGTCGTGGCGAATATCATGCGAGCCATCGGGTGCCGGCCGCCGCTCAAGGCGAGAACGATGGTCGAAACGAAGACCGTCCCGCATTCGCTCCTAAAACCATTCTCGTTCCTCTGGCGCTTTCGGGCAGCTCTCACGCGGCTCTCGTGGCCGCCAGGAACCTTGCCCGCGAATCCCAAGCCAGGCTGGTGCTGCTGCATGTCGTGCAACTGAATATTGCAGGCGAGGAGCGCGGGATTCAGCGCACGCGTCTGCTCAATGAATTATGCCGCGACGCGGAATTTCAGTTGCAGCAACTGGCCGATTGCCTGTGCGACCCGGTGACCACGGAGATCCTCGTTTGTGAAGGGCGTCCGGCGGAGGCAATTGTCGAGACAGCAAAGCGTTTGCAAGCGAACACGATTGTCATGTGTACGCACGGTTGCCGCGGCTGGCTAAAATGGTTGCATCGCAATACGGCTCTGAAGGTGATGCGGCAGGCGCCTTGCACAATACGGCTGGTTTCCAGGAAGGCATCGGGCAATGAATTGTTTCGGTCGCAGTGTTTAATAAGCGCCATCAAAACCAGAGGTGAGCCAGGCATCCAAAACTATAACTCGCTGATTTATAACGCTTAACACAAGTCGGTCAATCTTGGCATCCCGATTGCCTAAAGGCCTTCATGCGAGTTTTTCCGCGCGCATTTATGTTTTGCTCCGGGGCATTGGGGGAAGCGACGGCGGCTCCGCCAAAGGCGGTGGCAACCCGGGATATGCGGTTTGATGCCATTCGTGGTCTGTTGTTGATCTCAATGACTGCGGTGCATGTTCCCACACTGGTTTCAAATTTTCTGAATGAGCCTTTGGGTTTCCTGAGTGATGCCGAAGGCTTCATCTTCCTCAGCGCCTGCCTGGCCGGTGTGGCCTACGGCAAAACATACCGGCAGACGGATTGGTCGGCGATGTCCCGCCGGGTCTGGCATCGCGCCAAACAAATTTATTTGATTCATCTGGCGGTAATCCTCCCGGTGGTGTTGATTGCCTGGGCGTTCGCCGGCCAAATAACGCCGCTGGCCAATCATTTTCATGATTTTCTCGTTCATCCTTGGGGAAGTCTGGCGCTGATTCCTCTTTTGCTCCATCAGCCGCCGCTGTTCGACATTCTGCCGCTCTACATCATCCTGTTGGGCGTGACGCCGCTGGTGCTCGCGCTTGCCCGCCGTCGCGGTTGGGGAATTGTGCTGGCGGTTTCGGCCTGCGGCTGGATCGCCGCGCAATTCAAATTGGACACGCGCTTCATCAGCGACCCGTCGGGGTTGCTCCCCTTGCGCTGGGGTTCGTTTGATTTATTGGCATGGCAACTGGTCTGGATCGGCGGCCTGGCCCTTGGAGAATCCACGTTGCGACGACCGGTTTTCTCCGGCAGATGGCGGTTTGGTCTGGCGGCAATCTCAGTCCCCATCGCGGTGGCGGGTTTTCTGGCGCGGCACGGATTTTTGTCGCTCAATCCCATTTACTTCCTTTGGATTGACAAGTGGACGCTCGGTCCGTTGCGGATGCTCAACTTCGCTGCCTGGGTTGCTTTTTTACTGGCTTGGAATCCGCGCGTACCGGAGCACCTGCTGGCGCCCGTCGCACTTTTGGGACGGCATTCATTGGCCGTGTTTGCGTTCCATTTGCCATTGGTTGTCGCCGCCTCGACCATTGTTCAAATTGTTCCACTGTCAAACGTCTGGCAAATCGGGGTCAGCCTTTCGGTGATCGGCGCCCTCTTCCTTTGGGCGATGTGGCTGGAATACACTCCACGCCCGCCTGCTTCGGCGGTGGCACCCTTCGTTCCATCGCGCCGTTTGCCCCTCAGAACCCACATCCGATCGGTGGAATTGTTTCCAGAGGTTCCGGTCAGGTCCTGGGCTTCGAGAATTCGAGCAAACACGCGGACGGCTCACGCGTGACCGGCAAGCCGACTACAACCTCAGAATATTCGATTTCGCCGTAGCGTTGCTCGTGGACGCCGTGATGTGGCCGCCCAAGTGCAATGGTGCTGCATAAACGTAAATGGTTCTTGATTTTGACACGTTTCTCCCCTGCCGGGCGGCAAAGGCCGAAGCCAAAAGCTAAACGCTAAAGTTATTGCGGGTTTTCTGCATTGCTCATTTCGCCAGGAAATGACGCAGAGCGAAGAATGCCAGCACTTGCAGCAGGAGAAACCCCACGCCGAGCAGCGTGCCGGCTATCACCGGAGTCTCACGAAAACTCAGCCGCCAGTGCGGCTTTTGCAGGCGGTTGCAATAGCCAGTGACATGCACCTGGCCGGGCTGGTCCAATTGAGCCTTGAATTCTACAGCGGTCTGAAACCGGTCCGCGGGATCGCGTTGCATGGCGTGGAGCACGATCTCCTCTGCCTGCGGGGAGATGTTCGGGTTCAGTTTTCGCGGCGCAATCGGGTCGCCGGTGACGCGGTTGTTCATCGCCATCCAGCAGTTGTCATTCTGGAAGGGAACCACGCCGGTGAGCATTTCGAACAGGACAGCACCGAGGCAGTAAATATCGGACCGTTCATCGCCGCGCTCGTTTTTCACCTGTTCCGGCGACATGTATTCGGGCGTGCCCAGGGTGGCGGTAAGCCCGCTGAGCGTGATTTTTTTTGAATCCGCCGCGGCGGCGATCCCGAAGTCCATGATGCGGATGGTGCGGTCGCGGCAAATCATGATGTTCCCCGGCTTGAGGTCGCGGTGGATCACGCCCTGACCGTGCAGGTATTGAAGCGCTTCGCAAACCAGACTGGCGATTTTCAACGCGTCCTTTTCCGGCAACGTCCGCGACGCTTCAAGCAGGTGGGCCAGGGTGCAGCCGCGCAGATATTCGGTGACGATGTAGGGCCGGCTTTTTCTTTCCACCGGGACAAACTTCAGGATGTACGGATGACTCAGCTTGCGCCCAATCTCCTCCTCGCGCTGGAAGCGGGAAAAGAATCCGGGATCGGCCTCCAATCGCAGGTGCGGCACCTTGACGGCGACGATTTGATTTTCCTGCTCCTGGTCCCGGGCCTGGTAAATGGTGGCCATGCCGCTGCGGCTCACCGTCTCGACGATGGCGAACCGCCCGTCCAGCAAATCGCCGGCATGCAGCTCCGGGCCGAAGTAAGGTTCCACCGGGTCGTGGTGTTCGGGCACGTTCTCGAAGCAACTGATGCCTTCCACGGCGTAGGTTTTGTCTGCGTTCATCTTTTGTGGTTCAGAGTTTCATGGACGGCTGCATTGAATGACCGCGCAACCGGCCGCGATCAGGCCAAGGCCACACCAAGTGGACCAAGGAATGTTTTCCCGGAAAACGAACCGGCCCGCCAAAACACTCGTCAGCGCAAAGAATCCGACATAGACGCCGAGCAGTCGCGAAAAATCCCACTTGAGCGAATTCACCAACACGCCGTAGCAGCCGAGCGTCACGAATCCGGCGAGCACCACCGCCAGCTTGTGGCCGCGCAGTCCGTGCCGGATGACGGCATCGCCCCCGACTTCGAGCAGCGCCGCCACCACAAAAACCGCCCAGGCAATGGCATTCATGCGTGCATTAAAACCGCATTCGGTTGGTCATGTAACATGTTCATTTTAATGAATCCAATGCCAGGTTGAGTTCCAAGACGTTGACGCCAGACTCACCAAGGAAACCGAGGCTGGCGGAGTCGGTGTTTTGTTGGACGAGTTGGCGGACACGATCTTCAAGAAGTCCACGCGCTTTGGCCACACGTGGAATTTGCAACGCTGCGTTCGCCAGGCTGATGTGCGGGTCGAGGCCGCTGCCGGACGCGGTGACGGCATCGGCGGGAACGGGCGTGTTGGTATCGAGATTGTTTTGCGTGCGATAGTCCGAGATGTTTTGTTTGATGGCGTCGTTCAGCTTTTGCGAAGTCGGGCCGAGGTTGCTGCCGCCGGAACTGGTCGGATCGTAGGCCATTCCATTGGCGCCCGCATCCGAGGGGCGCGTGTGAAAATATTTGTCGGCGGTGAACTGCTGGCCAAGCAATTTTGAGCCATGCACCGTGCCGTTGGCGTCCACAATCAGGCTGCCGTTGGCCTGGTCGCGGAAGAAAACCTGGGCGACGCCGAACACGACGAGCGGATACAATCCGCAACAGACGACGGCGAAAGCCAGCGTGACCATCACGGCGCTGCGAAGTTCAGTAAGGAGATTTTTCATAGGTTGTTAACCGCCAAGGCGCAAAGAACGCCAAGTTGAAACGGATTTATATTTAGATTTTTTTAATGAGATTAACCGCAAAGAGAGAAACTTTGTTTTCATGGCGATCTTGGCGCCCTGGCGGTGAAAATAGCGGTTTCATTTTAAACGAGTTTCAAAGTGGTTATCAGAACGTCAATGGCTTTGATGCCGACGAACGGGATGATGACGCCGCCCAGGCCGTAGATGAGCAGGTTGCGTTGCAAAATGGCGAGCGCGCCAATGGGTTTGAACTTCACACCGCGCAGCGCCAGCGGAATCAAGGCGACGATGATGAGCGCATTGAAGATGATGGCGCTGAGGATCGCGCTGGTGGGACTGTGCAGATGCATGATGTTGAGCGGCGCGATGGCGGGGAATGTCGCCATGAGCATGGCCGGGATGATGGCAAAATATTTTGCCACGTCGTTGGCGATGCTGAAGGTCGTCAGCGAGCCGCGCGTGATGAGCAGTTGTTTGCCGATTTCGATGATCTCGATGAGTTTTGTCGGGTTCGAATCGAGGTCCACCATGTTGCCGGCTTCCTTGGCAGCCTGGGTGCCGGTGTTCATGGCCACGCCCACATCGGCCTGGGCGAGGGCCGGGGCGTCGTTGGTGCCGTCGCCGATCATGGCCACCATGCGTCCGCCGGCCTGTTCCCGGCGGATGAGCGCGAGTTTGTGCTCGGGTTTGGCCTCGGCGAGAAAGTCGTCCACGCCCGCCTCGGCGGCGATGGCGGCGGCGGTGAGTTTGTTGTCGCCGGTGATCATCACGGTGCGGATGCCCATTTTGCGGAGCTGGGCAAAGCGTTCCTTGATGCCGCCTTTGACAATGTCCTTGAGCTGGACCACGCCTAGCACTTCCCGGCCGTCGGCGACGACCAGCGGGGTGCCGCCCGAGCGCGAAATGTTGTCCACGGTATCGGACACGAGCTCGGGAAACAGACCGCCTTCGCGGTCCACGAAAACGCGCATGGCCTCCGCCGCGCCTTTGCGGATGCGGCGCGCGGGCTGGCCGTCAATGGCGGCAAAGTCCACGCCGCTCATGCGCGTTTGCGCGGTGAACGGAATGAACTGCGCGCGGGTTTCGGCGA
>CAWHLR010000008.1:0-81589 GCA_963830235.1 uncultured Verrucomicrobiae bacterium | reverse complement strand
AAACCCGCTGGCTTAAATTGGTCTGCGCCATGTTCATTTTGTTTTCAAAACTCCAGCCGCTCATGCGTTGAAAATATTCACCCTTCAGGCGGAAACACTCCGCCCGGCAACGGTGGCAACGAAGAAATCTCTTTCACCGCCACCGCTGCGCGCAATGCCTGCTTCACCGCTTCCGGCAACGTTGCCAAATCGCCGTCGCCAAAATAACTCAATGCTTTCACGCTAATCAGCGGATTAAATTGTTCGCCATAAACCGCCTGCGCCGCGCCCAGCGCATCGGCCAGACTCACGCCGTTTTTCAGCAGCGCCGCCACATCCAGATAATCCTTCGACTCCGAACGCGACTGGATCACGGCCATTTTGCACGCGGCGATGTCCAAAAGTGACGCCACGCGCGCCACGCCGTCATTGGTCCATTCCGGATCCACCACCCGCCGCAATGAAAGTCCGAAAAACGAAACCTTCACCGGCTGCGGACGATGCACCGTCACCGTCAGCGTGTTCGCCGCCTTTTGCCGGACAATCGCGCCTTTCAACAGCGGCAGCGAAGCCAGCAATTCATCCGGATTCACCGGCGCGTCGGCAAAAAAATCAAAATCTTCCGATTGCCGGTGGCCGAGCCGGAGTGCCAGTGCCGTGCCGCCATAAAGCACAAAGCGCGATGACAACGGCTTCAGTTCCGGCCACAGCGCGCGCTGTGCTTCCGGCAACGTTGTCAATTTTGGCGCGAAACTCATGTCAAAGAGCGGCGGGGCATTTCCGCCTCGGGCAGGCCAAAAACCACCCGCCAGTAAGCCCACGACCGCGGATCAAAAACTCCGGCGGACGCATTCAGCAGGGCATCCTTGAAAGCATCCCAGCCAAACGCCTCGCGCACCAGTTGCACCTCCTGCCAGGTGCCCAGCGTCATCACCTGCGCCAGAAACCGGCGCGGGTTGGCCAGCGAAACCTCCGGCGTCTGCCACCAGAAAAGTTCCTGGGCGATGCGTTTCAATTGTTCCTCGTTGGCCATGTTAAATTTTATCAAATTTCCGCCGCACCCGCGATGGGAAAATTCTTCAAATCCGCGCCGCCATTTCACAGCCGCGGAGCGGCGGGAGATAGTAGCCCGCGGCGCCAGCCGTGGGTTTAATATCCCAAGCCCGCAAGCCCCGGAGAGGCGGCAGACCTGAATTTTTGCCGCACCCAATTCTGTCGCTCCTGCCGGAGCTTGGCCGGCTCGACTCCTTGACCCACGGCTCGCGCCGTGGGCTACTGTCTTGCGCGCCTCCGGCGCTGAAAACCCGCTTGCTCAAATTGGTCTGCCGCGCCGGGATTTTGTCCCGGCGGGACGGCCGGAATGGGCGCGCGGTTTCAGCCGTCCCTCCGGGACTTGACGCGCAATCCAATCCGATCCCGGCGTTGAAACGCCGGGCTGTTTTCAGGTTGTCCCTGCGGGACAAATTGGTCTGCGCCTTGTTCATTTTGGTTTCAAAACTCCCGCCGGTCGAGCGGTGGGAAAACTTTGGGTCATCGTGTTCTTGCTTCTATTAAAGCTGCTTCCAGTTTTTCCAGATTTCTTGCCAAGAATCTGTCAGTGTCTGTTTTTCTTATTTTTTTAATCAATTCTTCCAAACGCTTGTTAAGTCCGCGACTTTCCAAATCGTTTTTTGTCACGTTGGGAAGAGTAAGCGCTGAAAGACTTTCAAGAACCGCACCTAAATCCCGTCCACTTTTACTTTGGCAATACAATTCTCCCGCTCCGCAAAAATCTTGGCAAGCATCGATGTATTGGTTTGCTCGAATATTCATGTTCCCTTGAACGTGAAGAATCGCTCCATTCGCATCATCTAGTCTTTTATCTATTAGAACAGTATTGTTTTTCAAAGATTCTGCGATTTGTTCTTTTTCACTTTTAAGTTTGTTTTCGATTTCTACGAGCAACTCTTTTTTCTTTTCTTCCAAAAGTTTTGCCATTTCTGCTTTCAATTCAGATTCTGAAACTTTCATTACGCGCCTTTGATAAATCTGCACAAGTATCGGGATGATCACACCAAACAGAGCAATCAAAGCTAATACAAGCTGAAACAACTTATCGAAAGCACCGGAATAAAACCCGTTAACCGAATTAACAATATCCAAGCCGGTTATTTCCCGGCTTACGACATTGGTCGCGATTACGAGTTCGTTCGTCATGATTTCAAAGAGCGAAATTGAAGTTTTTACTTCTTCTCGTCCACGACTTCGGCGTCAATGATCGGGCCTTCGTCCTTCTTCTTTTTGTCGTCGGACTTGGCTTCGCCGCCTTCGGGTTGCGGCTGGCCGCCTGATGGGCCGGCGCCTTGCGCCTTTTCCGCCTGCGCCTTCGCGGCGGCGGCTTTGTAAAGCTCGGCACTCACGGCCTGCCAGGCTTCGTTCAGCTTCTCGGCGGCGGATTTGATGGCCGCGCTGTCGCTGCCTTTCAACGCTTCCTTTACGTCCGCGGCGGCTTTCTCGATCTTGGCCTTGTCGTCGCCGGAAATTTTCTCGCCGTTGTCCTTGAGCATTTTCTCGGAGCGATACACCGCGCTGTCGGCCTCGTTGCGGGTCTCGACTTCCTCGCGCTTGGCCTTGTCCTCGTCGGCGTGCGCCTCGGCGTCGCGGCGCATCTTCTCAATTTCGTCCTTCGAGAGGCCGCTGCTGGCGGTGATGGTGATTTTCTGTTCCTTGCCGGTGCCGAGGTCCTTGGCGCCCACGTGCAAAATGCCGTTGGCGTCAATGTCGAACGTCACCTCGACCTGCGGCACGCCGCGCGGGGCGGGCGGAATGTCGGTCAGATGAAACTTGCCGATGGTCTTGTTGTCCTTGGAAAACTGGCGTTCGCCCTGGAGCACGTGGATTTCCACGCCCGGCTGGTTGTCCGAGGCGGTGGAGAAAATTTCCGATTTGCGGGTCGGGATGGTGGTGTTGCGCTCGATGAGCCGCGTGAACACGCCGCCCAGCGTCTCGATGCCGAGCGACAACGGCGTCACGTCGAGCAGGAGCACGTCCTTGACCTCGCCCTTGAGCACGCCGCCCTGGATGCCGGCGCCCACGGCCACGACTTCGTCCGGGTTCACGCCCTGATGCGGCGGCTTGCTGACGAGCGAGTGCGCCACTTCGACGACCTTGGGCATGCGGGTCATGCCGCCGACGAGCACGAGCTCGTCAATCTTGGCCACGTCAATGCCGGCGTCCTTCAAGCAGGCTTTGACCGGCGCGATGGTGCGCTCGAACAGTTTGTCGCAAAGCTGTTCCATTTTCGCGCGGGTCAGCTTCATTGCAATGTGTTTCGGTCCGCTGGCGTCGGCGGTGACGAAGGGAAGATTGATTTCGTATTGCGTCGCGCTGGAGAGGGCGATTTTGGCTTTCTCGGCCTCTTCCTTGATGCGCTGGAGGGCGTCGGGCTGCTTGCGCAAATCCATGCCGTGCTCCTTTTTGAATTCGTCGAGGATCCAGTCCATGATCTGGTTGTCCCAATCGTCGCCGCCCAGGTGCGTGTCGCCGTTGGTGGCCTTGACTTCAAACACGCCGTCGCCGATTTCCAGCACGGAAATGTCGAACGTGCCGCCGCCCAAATCATACACGGCGATTTTCTCGTCCTTCTTTTTGTCGAGGCCGTAGGCGAGCGACGCGGCGGTCGGCTCGTTGATGATGCGGAGCACTTCGAGACCGGCGATGCGGCCGGCGTCCTTGGTGGCCTGGCGCTGCGAGTCATTGAAGTAAGCGGGAACAGTGATGACGGCCTGGGTGATTTTCTCGTTAAGGCGCATTTCGGCGTCGGCCTTGAGTTTGCCCAGGATCATCGCGGAAATTTCCGGCGGCGTGAAGGCCTTGGGCTTGCCGTCCACCTCGACTTCAACGGCACAATCGCCATTGGATGCCTTCACGACCTTGTAAGGCATGCGTTTGATTTCCTCCTGGACCTCGTCGAACTTGCGGCCCATGAAACGCTTGATGGAATAAATTGTGTTGCGCGAGTTGGTGACGGCCTGGCGCTTGGCGGCCTCGCCGACGAGACGCTCGCCGCTCTTGGTGAACGCGACGACGGACGGCGTGGTGCGCTTGCCCTCGGAATTTTCCAACACGAGCGGTTCGCCGCCTTCCATGACGGCCATGCAGGAGTTGGTGGTGCCTAAATCAATACCTAGTACTTTTGCCATAAAATGATATAAAAATTTGGTTGTCTGCTCCCTGTTCCCATGCAATTACAGTGCCGTCGTCTCGGAAACGGCATGGAAGCATTGCAAACAAAGGACAAGATTGAGTTTTAGACCGTTATAAAGGTCGCTAAAAATAGCGCCAAAAGCGTCACTGTGGCACAGTAAAAGTGCCATTTGGCACAACTTGTCCTTGGAGGGCACTGCTTTGTCAGTGCCCAAAAATTTGGGCAGCGACGAAGCGCTGCCCTCCACAATTCACTTGCTACCCGGCTTGACCACCGGAATCGCCGCCAGGTCCGGCGGCAATTGATCCGGTTTGAACACCTCGACTTGGAGCGCAATCAGGCTGGCGAAGGGCACGCCAAAATTTACCGTGCCGTTTGAGCGATCCACAATCGTCGCCACGCCAACGACATTTCCGCCATGTGCGCGGACGATGTCAATCGTCTCCTGCACCCGGCCACCCTTGGTCACGACGTCCTCGACGACGAGGATTTTCTCGCCGGGCGCAATTTTGAATCCGCGCCGCAACACGAGCTTGCCCTCCTCTTTTTCCGGGAAGATGAACCGCGTGCCGAGCTGCCGCGCGACTTCCTGACCGATAACGAGTCCGCCGAGCGCGGGCGCGATGACGGTGACGGCGCCGAGCGAACGAATCTTGCTGGCGAGCGCCGCGCCGATTTTTTCGACGACGGGCATTTGCTGGAGCGCGAGGGCGCATTGAAAGTATTGGCGGCTGTGCAGGCCGCTGCGGAGGATGAAATGGCCTTCGAGCAGCGCGCCGCTGTCGCGGAAAATTCGGAGAACTTCGTCTTGTGTCATGCGGCAAATGTTAAATCCAAAGTCCAAAGTTCAAAGTTTATTTTACCGCCGAGACGCAGAGGCGCAGAGCAAGCAAAGTTTTTCCTCTGCGTCTCCGCGTCTCTGCGGTTAATCTCCCGGCGTGCCGAAGTGGATCAAGTTCATCCTCGCCATCCTGCTGCTGCCGGTTTGCGGCGGGGCGGCGATGGCGTTGTGGCGGGTGCTGCGCGCCAGCGGCGGGGCGGACGTGGTCTGGGTGCCGCTGCTGGCGGGCGCGGCCTGCTGGGCCGTGATTTTTCTGCTGCTGCCCAAACCCATGTGGATTTACGTGTTCGGCCACGAACTGACGCACGCGCTGTGGGCGTGGCTGTTCGGCGGATCGGTGAAAAAAATGAAGGTCTCTTCCGCCGGCGGCCAGGTGGTTGTGAGCAAGAGCAATTTTTTGATCGTGCTCGCGCCGTATTTTTTCCCGCTGTACACCGCGCTGGTCTTTGCGGTTTTCGCCATCGGCCATTTCTTTTGGGATTGGTGGAATTATCTGGTCTGGTTTCACCTGCTGGTCGGGGCGACATATGCGTTTCACGTGACGCTGACCTGGCACGTTCTCAAGACGCGGCAATCGGACATCACGTCGCAGGGCTGGTTGTTTTCGGCGGTGGTCGTTTTTCTCGGGAACGCCGGCGTGCTGCTGCTGGGCCTGCCTTTTTTGACCGCAAAAGGCGGTGTGTTGAACGCCCTGGGCTGGTGGCTGGAGGGCACGGGACAAATTTGCCACTGGCTGGCGCGGCTGGTTTGAGGCTCGCGGCTGAATAACGGGTCGGAACGCGGCGTTTACGCCGTTTCATCATTCGGAAGTCCCAGGGCCAATCGTTTCATCCATTCCTGCGCGCACGTTGAAGCGGCCTGAAGTCCGCGCTCCGGGAAAGGCCGGGCGCACCTGCTCAAAATTGTGAACAATTCTGTCTTGAATTAAATCCCGGATGGGTCCAATCCTTACAGAAGCAACTTATGGACTTGGGTGACATTTTAAATAAAGCGCAGATTCTTCCCGATTTGCGCGCAACCAATCGCTGGGAAGCGATTGACGAATTGATCGAGAATCTCGTGGCCACGGGCAAGCTCCAGGCTGGCGACCGCGATGCCGTCACCGCCGCCGTCAAGAAGCGCGAGACCTCGATGAGCACCGGCATCGGGTTCGGCATTGGCATCCCGCACGCCTCGACCGATTTGATTTACGAGGTCGTCGGCGCGCTCGGCCGTTCCAAGGCCGGCGTGAATTTCGACGCGCTCGACAACCAGCCGGTGAAGCTCGTCATGCTTTTTCTCGTGCCGCAGGGCCAGTTCCAGAAGCATCTGCACACGCTGGCCAACATCGCCAAGTTCCTCCACAAACCCGATTTCCGCTCGGCCCTCGAACAAGCCCCCGACGCCGACGCGATGCTCAACATCATCCGGGAATACGGGAAAAAGTAGCTTCGTGTTCCCGCGTCCGCTTCGAATTCACGCTTCACGTCTCACGTTTCACGCCTTATTGTCTCCCTGTGCATGATCCGTAAAACGTGAAACGTGAGCTTGGCCATGCACCATTGACTGTTCCATGCTGCCGCACAAACAAATTGAACTGAAGCTCCAGACCGCCGTCCGCGCGATCCTGCCGGAGGCCGACACCGCCATCGTTCTGGTCCGCCCGTGTCCCGATCCGAAATTCGGCGATTACCAGAGCAACGCGCTCATGTCGCTCGCCAAGGCGCGCAAACTAAATCCGCGCCAGCTTGCCACCGACGTGGTTGCCCGGCTCAACGTCGGCGATTGGTGCGAGCCGGTGGAAATTGCCGGAGCGGGCTTTCTTAATTTCCGGCTCAAGCACGCCGTGCTCGCCCAAACGCTCGAAGCCGCGGCGCGCGGCGAACATTTGTTTTTTGAGAAAGCTGGGAGTGGCACGGGCGTCCCGCCCGTGCATTTCATCGAAACCGGACCGGAGGAAAACGAAACTGACGGGCGGGACGCCCGTGCCACCATTGTCATTGATTTCAGTTCGCCGAACGTCGCCAAGCCGTTGCACGTCGGCCACATTCGTTCGACCATCCTCGGCGATTGCCTGGCGCGCACGCTGCGCCTGCTCGGTCACCGCGTCACCACCGACAACCACATCGGCGACTGGGGCACGCAGTTCGGGATGCTTATTTATGGATGGAAAAAACTTCCAGAGCAAAGGAGCGAAATCGAGTTAAAACGAGATTCAATCGGTGTTTTAGAAAAACTCTACAAGTGGGCCAATGCCATAGCTGGTGCTGATCCTGACGTGCGTGAACTTGGGACGGCGGCTGAACGAAGACACGCCGCGCGCGCAAAAGCGCGAGAAGAGGCGCGCCAGGAACTCGTGAAGCTTCAAAGCGGGGACGCGGAAAACTTGAAGATTTGGCGCGAAATGATTGCGCTGTCGCAAAAGCAATTCGACACGATTTATGCGCGGCTCGGCGTGAAATTCGACCACGCGCTCGGTGAAAGCTTTTACAATCCGCGCCTGAAACCGCTGGTGGATGAATTGCTGGCCAAGGGACTCGCGCGGGAAAGCGAGGGCGCGATTGCGATTTTCTTCGACGATATTCCCCAACTCAAGGAACGGCCCGCGCTCATCCGCAAAAACGACGGTGGATTCAATTACGCCACGACCGATCTGGCCACGCTTGCATATCGTTTGGAGACGTGGCATCCCGACGAAATCATTTACGTGACCGACGGCCGCCAGCAATTGCATTTCCAGCAGGTCTTCACCGCTTTTGCGAAATGGCAATCGGCAATCGGCAATCGGCAATCGGCAATTCCAAAACTGGCCCACGTCTGGTTCGGCTCGATTCTCGGCGAGGATGGCAAGCCGTTCAAAACGCGCAGCGGCGAGACGGTAAAGTTGGCCGATTTGCTTGACGAAGCGGAAAAACGCGCTTTTGACATTGTAAAATCTAAGCAACTGGAAAAGCTACAAGACGAACGAGTGCCGGAAAATTTATGGCCGGAAATCGCCCGCGTGGTCGGCCTGGGCGCGGTCAAATACGCCGACCTGCTGCCGAACCGCCAGAGTGATTACGTGTTTAGCTGGGACAAGATGCTGACGCTGCAAGGCAACACCGCGCCGTATTTGCAATATGCCTACACGCGAATCAAAAGCATTTTTCGGAAAGCGGAAGAAACATTCAACATTCAACATTCAACGCTCAACATTCAATTGGCTGCGCCGGAGGAAATTGCGCTGGCCAAGCATCTGTTGAATTTCGGGCTGACGCTGGAAGCGGTGGCGGAGGAATACCGGCCCAACTTCCTGTGCAATTATCTTTACGAACTGGCCGGCAAGTTCACGTCGTTCTACGAAAATTGTCCGGTGCTCAAGGCCGATGACGCCACGCGCGCTTCGCGGCTGGCGTTGTGCGATTTGACCGCGCGGGTGCTCAAGCAGGGTTTGGAAACCCTCGGCATCGAGACCGTGGAACAAATGTGAACTTGGGAGCGCCGGCGCTCACAGAAATTACGCCCCGCAATCCCAAAGATTTTACGGGCATTTGTCGCTCAGGCCATTCAACCCTTCGTGCTCGATGGTGAAAGAAAATGATTCCTTTCCCGCATCGTTGGTGATCTTGAATACGTAAATGATGTCGTATTCCCCGTCCGGCCAGTAAGGAACCTGCGCCGGGTCGCCGCCGTGATGCTTGATCACCTGCCGGGCAAACTCTTCGAGCATGCCGTGCTCCCAGGCGACAAACACCGTGGCGTTTTGGTAGGCCGGTTTCCGCAGTTCCTTTTCCAGCCCTTTGATATTCCGGAAGCCGAATTCGGTGTTGACGGGCAGGCCGCAGCGGATGGCGGTCGGCTCAATGGCCGCGAGCGGGCGGACATAATAATAGCCTTCCTTGCTATCCACTTTTTGGGCGGGATTGGGTGCAAAAATAAACTGGGGCGTGCCATATCTGGGCAGCAACACATTGGGCAGGGCCAAGGCGCGATTCAATCCGCGACAGGTCAACTGGCCCAGCCCGCCGGGCGGTTTTTCACCATGCCGGATGCAGACCAGGGTTTCCACTTTGGGCTTGGAAGCCACGGGCGAAGTCGCCGCGTTGGTTTGCCCGTCGGCGCGGATGGAAATCGTGAATCCAATCAAAACCAGGAGGAGCAGTTTTTTCATTTTCTGTCTTTCTTCATCTTTACTTGATTGCAACTTCTTCAAGAAACGCAACGCAGGTCCACACGACAACACAGCAAAACCACACTACCCAGCGTTTGATCGGGGTTTTCGTGGCGCAACAAAGGAATAAAGACGTGAAAAAAGTTTTTGCCAATAATTCAACCGCTACGCCTGTCTTCCAATCGGGGAAACGATAAGTCCCAAACATCACCCAAAGTTCAGCGTTATACCATCTGAAATTTTTATGCAAAACGCAGTAGGAATGAATGCTGGCTGCTAGTGCCGGCGCGAGAAAAGACAAGAGCACGAGCATGAACCAATTAAATCCTGAGTCGTGTCGCTCCTGAAATAACCGATTTAAGTTCATACGGTCGGCTGTGAGGCATTGTTATTCTTCCTCACATTGCTGTGCATGTTTTCCCAGCCTCACCGTTTTTCTACCTCTTCCACATTCGCCTCGTTCTGCCGCGACAAGCCGGCGCGATCAGCTAAGCCGCATGGGCATGACAACGTAAAGGAACGGCCCGTTGATCTTGAGCACGCCCGGGCTGAGTTCGTCAATCAACTCGAAGAACACCTCGTCCTCGGTCAGCGCGTTGAGCGCGTCAATGAGGTAGCGCGGATTAAAGGCGATGGCGATTTCCTTGCCTTTGTAGTTCACCGCGAGGGTTTCGCGCGCTTCGCCGACTTCCGGCGAGTTGGCCGTGATGGCGAGATTGTTTTTACCGAACGTCAGCTTTACGGAATTCGCCTTCTCGCTGGTCATGATTTCGGCGCGGCGCAGCGCCTGGAGAAATTCCTCGCGATTCAGCGGAACCCGCTCCTTGGTCTCGGCGGGAATGACCTGGCGGTAATTCGGGTAATTGCCCTCGATCAACTTGGTGATGACGAGCACGGAAAATCCCTTGTCGTCCTTCATGGTGAACGACGCCTGGTTTTCTCCTAATTTGATTTCCAAATCGCCTTTGTCTTGCAGTAAGCGGTTCAATTCATAGACCGCCTTGGCGGGCACGATGAATTCCCCGCCGCTTTTTTCGGCGATGTCCACTTCTCCGTCCACCAGCGCAAGCCGGCGGCCATCCGTGGCCACCATGGTCATCTTGTGGTCCTTGAGGCTGATAAAGATGCCGTTAAGCACGTAGCGCGATTCGTCGGTGGAAACGGCGAAGGAGGTTTTAACCATCATCGCTTTGACGGTTTCCTGGGGCAGGGAAACTTTTTTGTCGTCCTTGAACTTGGGCAGCGGAGGAAATTCATCCGCTCCCAGCCCGTGAATTTTATAAAAAGAGGAATTACAACGGATCGTGGTTATGTTTTTATCATCCGTTTCGATGTCTATCTCATTGCCTCCCAGTTCCCGGACGATGCCAAAGAGCTTTTTTACCGGCACGGTTGTGCTGCCGCCTTTTTTCACCTTGGCTTCCACACTACAGGCCACCGTTACGTCTAAATCGGTAGCGGTAAATTCTAGACGGTTGCCTTCGGCGCGCAACAGCACATTGGAAAGAATGGGCAGCGTCGTGCGCGAGCTGACGACGTTTTGGACGGCTTGCAGGCCGATGAGAATTTGATCCTTGGCAATGGTGAGGTTCATGCGCGTTTAATAGTATTTCTTTTCCTATGTAAAACTATCCGTATTAAGGGCTGTGAATAACGCAAACAACTTTAATTGTCAAGGCGCCCACTGGGTTTTGTAAAGGAAAGAAAATTGGTTTTTGGCGGGTTATGGTAATGGGAAATTTTATAAAGGGAAGTTGTCCACAAAGTTCACGTTTCATTCACAGGAGATTCAGGGTTTATTTCCGAGTTGTAAACGGCGAAGAAAAAAGGCGGAAAAGAAGGAGGAAAAGGGCCGAGGAAAATGCCGGACGTTGCAATTTTAGATATTCGAATTACGATTGTCGCTGTTGCAGGCGAAAGTTGCGACACACAGAAAAAAAAAACAAAAGAATGGGCACGCAGGTTAAAATTTGCGGCATTACGAGCCTCGCAGACGCGCATGCCTCCGTAGAGGCGGGTGCGGACGCGCTGGGCTTCGTTTTTTACAGCAACAGCCCGCGGTACATGACCATTTCAGCCGTTGCCGGAATTTTCAAGGAATCGCCGCTGAGCATCATGCGCATAGGAGTGTTCGTAAACTCACCGGCGGATTTTGTCTTTCGGGCCGTCGCGGAATGCGGCTTGAGCCTGCTCCAGTTTCACGGGGATGAGCCGCCGGAATTTTGCACGCAGTTTGGCGTGATGAGCATGAAGGCGTTCCGCATCCGCGATGCCGAATCGCTGAAGGAGTTGCCGAAATTCTCGACCGATGCCTGGCTGCTCGACGCCTGCTCGGCAGAAAGCCCCGGCGGAACCGGCGAGAAATTCAACTGGGACCTGGCCGTTGAAGCGCAGAAATTTGGAAGACCGATATTTCTCGCCGGCGGATTAAAGCCGGAAAACGTCGCCGACGCAGTGCGCCGGGTAAAACCGTTTGGGGTGGATGTTTCGAGCGGTGTGGAAAGCGCGCCCGGAAAAAAGGATCACGCCAAAGTTCGAGCATTCATCGCCAGCGTTCGCCAGGCGGATAAAAAATGAAGCGCATTGCCGTCTATTGCGGTTCCAACAAGGGTACCCGTGCCGCCTATGCCGAAGCGGCGGAAAATCTCGGTCGCCACCTTGCCAAACGCGGAATCGAACTGGTCTATGGCGGCGGTTGTGTCGGGCTGATGGGCATTCTGGCGGACGCGGCGCTCAAAAACGGCGGCCATGTCATCGGTGTGATTCCAGAGAAACTCGTCATCAAGGAAGTCGTGCATGAAGGATTGCCGGACTTGCGCGTGGTGAAAAACATGCACGAGCGCAAGGCGCTGATCGCCGAGTTGTCAGACGGTTTCATCGCACTGCCTGGCGGTTATGGGACCTACGAGGAATTTTGCGAGGTGCTGGCGTGGAGCCAGCTCGGTTATCACCAAAAACCATTCGGCCTGCTGGACGTGGCGGGCTTTTACCGCAGCTTCCTAGAATTTTTTGACCACGCGACGCGTGAAGGCTTTATCCGCCCCAAACACCGCGAGCTGGTGATGGTGGAGGAAAATGCGGAAAAACTGCTGCACCGACTGGAAACCTTCCAGCCGACAAATGAAGTGAAGTGGATCAAGTAGTTGCCGGAAGAACTTTAGCCACAGATTTACACAGATTCACACGGAAGAAGACCCTGTCTGTGAGAATCCGTGTTCACCTGTGGCTGAAATAAATCCTTTGCGTCTTTGCGCCTTTGCGTGAAAATTGGCCGATGAGCAAAAAATCCTGCGGCAAAATGCCCGACGCCCGGGGCCACTTCGGTCCCTATGGCGGACGATTCGTGCCCGAGACGTTGATGCATCCGTTGCAGGAATTGGAAAACGAATACCTCCGCGCGCAGAAAGACCCGGCGTTCAAGCGCGAGTTTGAGTATTATCTCCGGGAATTTTGCGGCCGGCCCACGCCGCTGTATTTCGCCGAACGCCTCACGCGCGAACTCGGCGGCGCGAAAATTTATCTCAAGCGCGAGGATCTGCTCCACACCGGAGCGCACAAAATCAACAACGCCATCGGCCAGATTCTCCTCGCCCGGCGCATGGGCAAGACCCGCATCATCGCCGAGACCGGCGCCGGCCAGCACGGCGTGGCCACCGCCACCGTCGCCGCCATGTTCGGATTGAAATGCGTGGTCTATATGGGCGCGGTGGATTGCGAACGCCAGGCGCTCAACGTTTATCGCATGAAAATGCTCGGCGCCGAGGTTGTGTCCGTGAAGGCCGGCCAGCAGACGCTTAAGGAAGCCATCAACGAGGCCATGCGCGACTGGGTCACCAACATCCGCACCACGCATTACATCCTCGGCACGGTCTATGGCGCGCATCCGTATCCGCTCATGGTCCGGAATTTCCAGCGCGTCATCGGCGACGAAGCGCGCCGGCAGATTTTGAAACAGGAAAAACGCCTGCCCGACCTGCTCGTGGCCTGCGTCGGCGGCGGCTCGAACGCGATTGGATTGTTTTATCCGTTCCTCAAGGACAAATCTGTGAAGATGGTGGGCGTGGAGGCGGGCGGACGCGGCATCAAACCCAACCAGCACGCGGCGCGGTTTCATGGCGGCTCGCTCGGCGTGTTGCAGGGCACACGCAGTTATATTTTGCAGGACAAAAACGGGCAGATCCAGCTCACCCACAGCGTCAGCGCCGGACTGGATTACGCCGCCGTAGGGCCGGAACACGCGTGGCTGCACGACCAGAAACGCGTGGAATACACCTACATCAAGGACGACGCGGCGCTGGCAGCGTTCATGAAACTGGCGCGGCTGGAAGGCATCATCCCCGCGCTGGAAAGCGCGCACGCAATTGCCGAAGTCATGAAACGCGCGCCGAAAATGGGCCGGAACAAGCTCATCATCGTGAACCTGAGCGGCCGCGGCGACAAGGACGTGACCCAAGTGGCGAACAAGGTGGGGTTGGAGATGCCGAAATAGTTTAGCTTGAAATCGGGTGTGATAAATGCGTGTTGGAGAGAACTTGATTTGCCTTTGCCGCAAGATTATTGTTGAACCATGAAATACCGGGTCACGTTGATTGAACATGAGGACGGCGTTTCGGTGAGTTGTCCGGCGCTGCGCGGCTGCCATTCACAGGGCAAAACCCGTGTGGAAGCCCTGACCAACATCCAGGAGGCGATCCGCGAATGGCTCGCGGCGGAAGCGGACGAGGCCAGGCTATTCAAGGTCAGCGAAGCCGAAGTGGCCATTTGAGTTATGCCCAAGCTCCCTGGCGTCTGACATCAAGACGCCGTGCGCGTCTTTGAAAAACTCGGCTACCGCATCATCCGCCAAAGCGGCCACATTGTCATGTCCAACGGCGAGACCCGGCTGGTCATCCCGCGCGCCAATCCGGTTGACCCTTACACGATGGGCGCGATTGCCCGCGATGCGGGAATGACGCCGGATGAATTCAGGAAACTGTTATGAACCACCCCGGCCGCGGCGACAAGGACGTGACCCAGGTGGCGCAGCGGGTGAAAATGTAAATTTTATGGCATTTAAACCAGAACTGGAGCCGAATGAAAAACTTACGCTCCAAATTGCGTTCAAAATTTCCGAAAAGGCCGGAGTCTTCAATTTTGCAGTGAGCGATCAAGCACTTTATTGGCCCGCGATAAAAGCATTCGTGCTAAAAGGTGATCCGACTTACTTCAAGCGGATTAGGAACAACGAAATATCTGAAGTTTATATTCGCCGCTTGCCGCCTTATGGGCTTTGGATATTCGCGGCAATCATGTTTTTGGTTGGATTGACATGCACAATTTTCATGATCGAGCCGCTTATCAATCATGATCCCGGCATGCATACCGTTTCAGGGTGGCCATTCGCCCTCATTGTCGGTGGAATTCTGATGCCTTTTGCAACGAGAGGCAGGCTCGGTTTGGAGGTGAGAACGCACGGCAAAAAATTCCGATGGAAACCGCCGCTGGTTGTTGACAAAGCTTCCAAACAAAAAATCCAAGCGACATTCGACCAGATCGCTGATGCCTGTGAGAAGTCTGGTCTAAGAGTAAATCGGGACTAACGCCCCATCCGGGGCTTGTTTTGATTTTGTTCGTTGACCCACGGCTCGCGCCGTGGGCTGCTTTCTTACGCGCCTCCGGCGCTATTGCACCATCACACCTTTCCGTTTATAAACCGCGCCCATGAATCGCGCGCTTTCCCTGGCCACCAACCTTTTCCCGATCTGGGTTTTGGCGGGCGGCGCGCTGGCGCTGGTTCATCCGGCCTGGTTTACGTGGTTCAGCGGGGATTTTATCACGTGGGGACTCGCGGTCATCATGCTCGGGATGGGCATCACGTTGAGCGTGGACGATTTCAGGCGGGTGGTGAAAATGCCGCGCGCGGTCGGCATCGGCTTCGTCGCGCATTACGCCATCATGCCGTTCCTCGGCTGGAGCATCGCGCAACTGCTCCGGCTGGAAACGCCGTTCGCCGTCGGGCTGATTCTCGTGTCGTGCTGTCCGTGCGGCACGGCGTCGAACGTGGTCAACTACTTTTTCAGCCGGCTGTTGCGTTGCGACGAACTGACCAGCCGCACGATCTCCGTGGAGGTGGGCATGCAAAACTCCGGGCTGGGAGCGGCGCTGGCCCGGGAGCATTTCACGCAAATGCCGACGGCCGCCCTGCCGTGCGCGATTTCGGCAACGTTTCATTCCGTCATTGGCAGCCTGCTGGCGGGCATCTGGCGCCTGAGGCCGGTCCGGCCGGCGCAAACGGCTTCTGCCGGAAAGACATTGGCCGCGTCCTGACACTGCCTTGGAGCGCCGAACTCCGATTCGGCAAGGTTCGCAAGGAATCACCCGTTCATGCCGATTCGGAGATCGGCGCTCCATTTTCCGTGACGTTGCCGGGACCTGAATTATTTTGCCGTCAAGGCCGATGGCTGTTATTAAGTAGCCCTTCAAGTATGGAATTGATTTCCACGAAAGCCGCGAACTCCGCGAACGGTGAAAGAAAAGCCCGGATTGCCCGCGGGCTGTGCGAGCAAGGGCTGTGGCCGGACGTGCTGGCTTTCGCCCAAAAATGGCGCGAAAAAGAGCCCGGCGATTACCGGGCGCTTTACTACATCGGCCTGGGCTTGAGCGGCATGAGGCAATTTCCGGAGGCGGAAGCAGCTTATCGGAGCGCCCTGACGATCGAGTCAACCGATGTCAGGGTGTGGAACAATCTGGCGGGGATCCTCTACGAAAACTTGCACCGCCCGGTCGAGGCGATCCGTTGCCTGGAGCAGAGCCTGAAAATGGATCCGCACAACAAACTTTGCTGGTCCAATCTGGCGACGATGGTTGGCCGGCTGGGACAGCATGACAAGGCGATGGCTTATGCCGACCGGGCCATCGCGCTGGACCCGAAGCTGGTGGAGGCTTACCTGCATAAAGCCACTGCGGCAAGGGCTTTGAAAAAAATGGACGTCGTCAAGGAGGTCTGCAACACCCTGGCGTCCATCGAACCGGAAAATTTCCGCCGCGCGCGCTGACCCGGCAACGGTTTCAAATGGCCGTGTCAACGACGGGTTCCGGTGGAACTCTACCGCCCGCCACGGATTGTCCACCGGCCAGCGCCAGGACCAAGGTAACGAAGCTGGTGGCGGCAAACAAACCGACACAGGCAGGCCAGCCGCCCTTCAACCAGAACCACGCCGTCAACGCCGCGCCCGCACTCCCGCCGGCATAGTAAAAAGTCACGTAAAGCCCGGCGGCGGCGGAACGGGCGCGTCCGGCAACTAGTCCCATCAGCACGGTGGCCGCCGATTGCGAGACGAAAATGCCGGAGGAAAAAATCGCCAGCCCGGCAATGACCGGCGTCAGTGAAAAAGCCAGCGTCAGCAAAAGACCGCCAAGGCACATGCCGAGCGACAGCAACATGGTCCGGCGGAATCCGTGGCGGTTGAGGAAACGTCCGGCCAGCGGCGTCACGACGCAACCCAGCAGATAGACAAAAAAGATGCCGCCCAGTTCGGCGGGGGTGAGGTTGAACGGCGACTGGGCGAGATAAAAATTCACGTAGGTAAATACACCCACCAGCGAAAACAGGACGGTGAATCCCAGGCCGCAAATCGCCAGCAACCGCGGGTTGCGCAGATGCCCCCACGTGTCGCGCGCGGACTTGAACACGTGTTTGGCCGGAACAAAATTGACCGCCAGCGGCAGCCATTGGCGTACAGCCAGCGCCCCGAAAAAATCCAGGATTCCCAGCGTCACAAAGCCGGCGCGCCAGTTCCAGTGCGCGGCGATGATGCCGACGAGGAAGCGTCCCAGAAAACCGCCGAAGACCGTGCCGGCCACGTAGGCGGACATGACCGTGCCGACGCGCCCGGCAAATTCCTCGTTGATGTAGGCCATCATCACGGCGATGACGCCGGGCACAAAAAGCCCCTGGGCAAACCGCCAGAAGATGAGGGCGTGCAGGCTTTGAGAAGTGGCGGCCAGCAGAGTCGGAACCGCCAGGGCGAAGAGCGCGGGCACGATGACTTTTTTGCGTCCGATGGTTTCCGCAATCATGCCGGTGACCGGCGCCATGAGCGCCACCGCCAGGGTGATGGCACCCACCGTCATGCTGACCTCGATTTCGGAGGCGTGGAAAAGCCGCTGGAACAGCGGCAGCAACGGCTGCGTGCAATACACGTTCAGAAACGTGCAGGCACCCGCAATCATCACGGCAAAGATGGCCAGCTCAAACGTCTTTTCCGGGCGAACCGTCCGCGCCGGTGGAGGCACAATCGCACTCATAAACCCTGAAAGATGGGCACAAACCGGTGAAAAGAAAAATCGAAACTGCCGCGGCTTCTCCCGGCGTCCTCGGCGGTTGTCTTGAAAACGCGGATAAGTTATCTTTAAGCCGTGATTTACGACGCTTCATTGGACGAGTTGCTGCAAAAGGTCTGGGACGGCCGGCGCATTAACCCGGCCGAGGCGCTGCGGCTTTATCATCTGCCGCTGGAAGAACTCGGCGCGCTCGCCGACCGCCGCCGCCAGCTCGCCAAGGCGAAGGATTTCAACGGCCGCGGCAACGACATCGTCACCTACATCGTTGACCGCAATGTCAATTACACGAACGTCTGCAATGTCTATTGCAAGTTCTGCGCGTTTTACCGGACGGAAAAGGACGCCGACGCCTACGTCATCACGGCCGATGAAATGGACCGCAAGATCGAGGAGACCATCGCGCTGGGCGGCACGCAGATTTTGATGCAGGGCGGGCATCACCCGAAACTGACCAAGCAGTGGTATCTCGATTTGCTGTCGCACATCAAAGGCAAGTTTCCGCAAATTAACATCCACGGGTTCAGCCCCAGCGAGTTCATCCATTTTCGCGAAGTGTTCAACGAGCCGCTGGAACGCATCATCGGTGATTTCATGAAAGCCGGGCTGGGTTCAATTCCCGGCGGCGGCGGCGAAATTCTCGTGGACCGCGTGCGCAAACAAGTTTCGCCGCTCAAGGCCATGAGCAACGACTGGCTCGAGGTGATGGACGTTGCGCACCGGCTCGGCTTGAATTCCAGCGCGACGATGATGTTCGGCCACGTCGAGACGATAGAGGACCGCATCGAACATCTGGACCGGTTGCGCGCGCAGCAGGACAAGTCGAAGGGTTTCACCGCATTCATCTGCTGGACATTTCAGGCCGAGCACACGAAGCTCAAGGCGCCAACCGTCGGCGCGCACGAATATTTGCGGACACAGGCGCTGGGCCGCATCTACCTCGATAATTTCACCAACGTGCAAAGTTCGTGGGTGACGCAAGGCCAGGAAATCGGCCAGGTGGCCCTCAAGTTCGGCGCGAACGACCTCGGCAGCATCATGATCGAGGAAAACGTCGTCAGCCAGGCCGGCACCACCTTTCGCATGACCGTGGCCGACATGCACCGGCTCATCCAGGACATCGGTTATGAACCGCACCAGCGCGACAACTGGTACCAGTTGGTGAATTGAGCTGGAGTTCACGGTTCAGCGTGTTCCTGGCGGCAAACCAGCAACCCGAAACATTTTTTGGGACGCATTTGAACGGCTGGGAAGCGCGGCCACAATTCAAACTTCGTTTGGTGGTTCCTTTGTTGTTCCATTGGCCGGCTTTGATTACCTTTGCCTTCCTTTTCAAATGAAACCGCAGGTTTTGTCAAAAATGGGCCGGCGCACCGTGGAACCGCCCATCTCGTGGCTCATGCACGCGGCGTTGTCGCGGCCCGAACTGATTTCGCTCGCCGCCGGCTTCACCGATAATGCCTCCCTGCCAGTGGCCGAAGCGCGCGCCGCGTTGAACCAGGTTTTGGGCTCACCCAAAACCGGCCAGCCGGCGCTGCAATACGGTTCCACGGCCGGCGATCCGGCGCTGCGCAAACTGACGGCGGAGTATTTGCGGAAGCTGGATTTGGGAGGGACGCCGTGTCGGCGTCCCCAAAATCAGGGACGGCGGCACGCCATCCCTCCCGAAACATACTCGCCCGAACGTCTGCTCATCACCAGCGGTTCGCAGCAATTGCTCTACCTGACCACGGAAGCGTTGTGTGACGAGGGCGACATCGTGCTCGTGGAAGACCCGACCTATTTTGTTTATCTGGGCATTCTCCAAAGCCGCGGTCTGCGCGCTCGCGGCGTGCGGCTCGAACGCGACGGCTTGGATCTCGCGCATCTGGAAAGCGTCCTGCAATCGCTCAAACGCAGCGGCGAGTTGCGGCGCGTCAAAATGATTTACCTCGTCAGCTACTTTCAAAATCCCACCGGCGTCACGACCTGCTTCGAGAAAAAATCGGCTGCGCTGAAACTGCTGAAAAAATTCGAGCGCGCCGCCGGACACCCGATCTACCTGCTCGAAGACGCGGCCTATCGCGAGCTGCGGTTTGATTTGTAGCGGCGGTCTGTGACCGCCGCACTTCAGATGAAATGGCAAACAGTCGGCGGTCACAGACCGCCGCTACAAGTTACGGGGAAAAATCCGCGCTGGCGGTGCCGGGCGCGGCGGACCGGGTGATTTACGCGGGCACCTTCAGCAAACCGTTCGCGACCGGCGCGCGCGTGGGTTACGGCATTTTGCCGGAGCCGGTGTTCTCGGCGGGGAAGCATATCAAGGGCAACCACGATTTCGGCACGGCGAACCTGCTGCAACAGCTTGTCGTCCGCGTCTTGGCGTCGGGAATTTACGAGCGGCAGGTCGCCCGGCTGCAAAAGCGGTACGCGCACAAGGCGCGCGTGATGAAGCTGGCGATTGAAAAACATTTTCCGTCCGCCGTCGAATGGTGGGAGCCGGAAGGCGGAATGTATTTCTGGGCGCGGTTGCCGCGCAACGTTCCAACGGGTGTGAAATCAAAGGTGTTTCAGACCGCGCTGAAAAACGACGTGCTCTACGTGCCGGGCGAAATTTGTTACGCCGATGACGCGGCGCGGCGCAAACCGAATCACGAAATGCGCATCAGCTTCGGCAACGCGAGCGAGGGAGACATCCGCGAAGGGATCAAGCGACTGGGTAAGGTGTTGCGGAAACTGATTTGACCGGTGGCCATCTTGTGGCACAATTGGAGCATGACTGTGCTTTTTCGTTGTCGGGTTGAAAAACCATTGCTGAAAAAGGCCGATGCCGTCACCAAATCGCTCGGCACTTCCACGGCCGAGATGGTTCGCATTTTCGTCACGGAAATCGCCCGCACCGGCAAAGTGCCGGTGAGGTTGGAAACGGCCAAAGCCGACCATCTGTTGGACGTTCAAAGACGAAACAAAATCTGGAGCGAACTCGATGACGCCAACAGTTGGTGACGTTTTCATTGTGGATTTGGGATTTGACGGCAAAGTGCGTCCGGTGGTCGTCGTGTCGCGCGAAGATGCCACCGCGCCGCGCGCCTTGTCCATCGTTGTTCCGCTCACTTCACAATTTCGTGGCAGCCAATACGAAGTTCAGATGCCGCGTGTCCCATGGCTTAAACTTCAATCCTTTGCCAACGTGCAGGCCATCGGCTCGGCGGAACACCACGAGTTGACGGATCGAAGGGGAAAATTTGACGCCTCCGTTGTGAAACAAATCCGCGAAGCCATCCGCTGGGCGCTGGAACTTTAAGGCGCGGCGCAAACCAAATCACGAAATGCGCATCAGCTTCGGCAACGCGAGCGAGACGGACATCCGCGAAGGCATCAAACGGCTGGGCAAAGTGTTGCGGAAAATTCTGTGACAAAAGAAACGCTGCCAATTGCTGTCACCTTATTTTGTCGAGCTTGACCCGTTTGTTTGCACTTGAACATACCAACAAATTCTGAATGGTGCAGGAGAACGTTCTATTTTTAATTTTAACTCTTGTAACGCGGTTTCGCTTGCGACGGCTCCATTAACGAGAATGAATGTTCCGTCTAATGATTGAGCAGAAAGTTTGACGGAATCCCATCTGTGGTCTTTTGCCACGACTTCAACCATTTGACGTTGAATCCACGAATTGGCTCGACGCATCTCTATTTTGTGGGGGATCAAGAAGATGAACGATAAAATTACTGCGAGAACAAAAAGACCCACTGGCATTAAGTATATTGCAATAACCGTTTTGAATACCCAAGGCCTCATATTGTTTTAAATTTTCAATTTGGGATGTTGTCGTGCAATTACTAACCCGGCGGCCAGGCCATGCGGCGGCCACCGAGAATGTGGACGTGCAGGTGCGGCACGCTCTCGCCGCCATCCTCGCCGTTGTTGATCACCAGCCGGTAGCCGCCTTCGTTCAATCCCAGTTTGCCGGCCACTTCGGCGGCCTTGAGCAGAAGATGCCCGAGCAACGCCTGGTCTTCCGCCCCGGAAACGGCCAGGCGTGAAATGACTTTTTTGGGAATCACCAAAACATGCTTCGGCGCCTGGGGATTGATGTCGCGAATCGCGAACACCAGGTCGTCCTCGTAAATGATGGTCGCGGGAATTTCCCGCGCGGCGATTTTTTCAAAAAGTGTTTTCATCAAGTTTTAAATTTTGAATTCTTAATTTTGAGTTAAAACATCCCGGCGCAACCCCGGCATTTCAACTTAAAACTAAAATCTAAAAATTAACAACTCCAGTCATTCCACCACCAGCGCGCAGTCGGCTTGCTCCGGCTCGGCGGTGAAGCAGCGGCGGAGGTATTCAACGATCTGGTCCTGCATTTTCTCGCAGCGAGCACTCCAGCGCCGCGCCCCGGCGAGCTGCTTGACGCAGCCGCGCAGTCCGCGGAAGCGCAAAACGCGCGGCGACTGGCGGAGCTGGGCGCGGAGTTCATCGCGCAGGCGGGGAAAGAAAAGGAGTTCGAGGCTGTCGGCGGATTCGCGCGCGAACAGGCAGAGGTCAGTCTCGACCACTTCCCGCGGGCGGCTTTCCAGCGCGCCGGCACGGATGATGAAACCGAGCTGGTGCAGGACTTTTTCCATCGCCACGGCGAATTCGCCCACGGTGACGGTTTCGCGCTCCAGTTCTTTTTTGAAATAGTGGAAGACGGACGCGGCGGCATGTCGCAACACTTCCGGATCGAGCGCGTTCTGGGTGCCGCCGGTGAGTTCAACCGAAATCATTTCCACCGAACACGGCACGCTTTCCCCGCTGGCCAGTTGGAAGAGCAGACAGTCGGATTGGAGCGCAATCATTGTTTGGCCTCCAATTTTTTGACCTCGTGAACAAAATCGGTGGCTTCCTGAAACCGGCGATAGACGCTGGCGAAGCGGACATAGGCTACCTCGTCAATGTCGCGCAGGCCGTCCACCACCATGGTGCCGACGAAATCGGCGGGCACTTCGCCCTCGAATTTGCCGGTGACCGTGGCGACAATGTGGTCCACCAAATCTTCCATGGTCTTCGGACTGACGGGGCGTTTCTGACAGGCCTTCTTGATGCCGGACAAAAGTTTTTCGCGTGTGAACTCCTCGTGCCGCCCGTCGCGCTTGAGCACCATCAAACCTTCGCGCTCAACTTCCTCGTAGGTGGTGAAGCGATGGTTGCATTGGGAGCACTCGCGTCGGCGGCGAATCGTGGCCCCCTCGCGCGAGGCGCGCGAGTCAATGACCTTGTCTTCCTGACAGCCGCACTTGGGACAACGCATAAATCCACTGCTAATGGTGGTAACACGTTTGTAACATACCAAGTTTTGTGGTGTCAAGGGGAAGTTGTTGAACCAATGCCGTTTGTTAATAAGTCCTTTTTGTTCATTCCTCCAAAACCGCGCTTGCGTTCACCCGATTTTAGGCTATTTTTTGCGGCTCCCGTTATCGGGAAGAGACACAACTTATTCAATAAATTTATGGCAACAGCAAACGATTTACGGCGTGGCATGGCGATCAATTACAACGGCGACATTGCCGTGGTGCTGGACATGCAGCATCGCACGCCCGGCAACCTGCGCGCCTTTGTGCAGGCGACCCTCCGCAGCATCCGCACCGGCAAATCCTCCGATGTGCGGTTCAGCTCGACCGAGAAAATCGAGCCGGTGCCGATGATCACCAAGAAAATGGAATACAGCTACAAGGACGGCGCGGACTACGTTTTCACCGATTCGGAAACCTACGAAACGGTGACACTCGCGGCGGAACTGGTCGGCGACGCGAAAAATTATCTCGTGGAAAACGCCTCGATCACCGTGACTTTTGTTGAGGAGAAGGCGGTGTCCATTGAATTGCCGTCGAGCGTGGTGTTGACGGTGTCGGACGCGCCGGAAGGCATCCGCGGCGATTCGTCGAACAACGTGCAAAAGCCGGTGACGCTCGAAACGGGCATCACGGTGCAGGTGCCGTTGTTCATCAAGACCGGCGAGAAAATCAAGGTGGACACGCGCACCGGCAAATACATGGAACGCGCCTGAGCCAGGCGAGGCGTCGGAAGTTCAGTCAGTAACTTGAAAAGCCCGCCTGGCGCGGGCTTTTAAATTTTGCAGCGGAATTGCTTTTCAAGCCGGGTCATTTCAGTTATTTCTCACGCATGGCCGAGCGGCTACCAAAGGGAGAGAAGATTCTTCGAGGCATCGCTGTTTCCGACGGCGTTTGCCGCGGGAAAATCCTCGTGCTGCACCGCGCCCGTCACATCATCGCCCGGCGCGAAATTCCCGCCGCCGAAACGGCTGCGGAGACCGGCCGTTTTGAAAAGGCGCTGGTCCAGACCCGCCAGCAAATCCAGGAGGTGCAGCGCAAGGTGGTGGCGAATCTGGGCGCGAAGGAGGCGGACATTTTCGAAGCGCATTTGCTGATGCTCGAGGACCACGCCCTGGTGGGCGAAGTCATGCGGCTGATCAAGGAGGACAAGGTCAACGCCGAATTCGCCTTTCACACCGTCGCCGAGCGTTACTCCGAGGCACTGCTTGCAGCCAACGATGAATATCTCCGCGAGCGCGCCGCCGACATGCGCGACCTGACCTCGCGCGTGCTGGACAATCTGCTGGAGGTGAAGGACACCTTTGACCTGCATCACCTCACCGAACCGTGCATTCTGGTCAGCCACGATCTCAGCCCGTCCACCACCGCGCAACTGGACAAGAAATTCGTGCTCGGTTTTGCCACGGACATCGGCGGCAAAACCTCGCACACCGCCATCATGGCGCGGTCGCTGGGCATCCCCGCCATCGTCGGCTTGCAAACGGCCAGCCAGGAACTGGACAGCGGCAACTACGCGCTGCTGGACGGTTACAACGGCGCGATGGTCATCAACCCGACCGATCAAACGCTTTTTGAATACGGCCAGTTGTTGCAGCGCAAGGCTTCGCTCGAAGAAAAGCTTCACGAAATCCAGTTGCAACCCGCCATCACGCTCGACGGCAAATCCATCCACTTGTCCGCGAACATCGAAGACGCGGCGGACATCGAATCCGTGCTGGCGCACGGCGCGGAGGGCGTCGGCCTGTTCCGCACGGAGTATCTGTACATCAACCGCGATCGTCTGCCGACGGAGGAGGAGCAGTATCAGGCGTATCGCCAGGCGGCAACGGCGTTGAAATCGCAACCGGTCATTATCCGCACGCTCGACCTGGGCGGCGACAAATTTGCCTCGCACATGCAACTGGCGCAGGAGGTCAATCCGTTTCTCGGCTGGCGGGCCATCCGGTTTTGCCTGGCGCAGCCCGAATTGTTCCGCACCCAGCTTCGCGCCATTCTTCGCGCCAGCGCCGAGGGCAACGTGAAGATGATGTATCCGATGATTTCCGGCTTGGACGAATTGAAGCAGGCCAATGCCATCGTCGAAAAATGCAGGGCCGAATTGCGCGCGGAAAATGTGCCGTTCGACGAGAAAATGGAAATCGGAGTGATGATTGAAATTCCGTCCGCCGCGCTGATTGCCGACTCGCTTGCCGCGCAAGCCAGTTTTTTCAGCATCGGCAGCAACGACCTCATCCAATACACGCTGGCTGCCGACCGCACGAACGAAAAGGTCTCGCACCTTTACGAGCCAACGCACCCGGCCATCATCCGCCTGATCAAGCTGACCGTGGATGCCGCCCACCGCCGCGGCATCAAGGCGAATGTCTGCGGCGAAATCGCGGGCAACCCGGTGCTGTCGCCGCTGTTGATCGGCCTGGGCGTGGATGAATTGAGCACCGCCCCGACGGTGGTCGCGCAGGTCAAATACATGATTCGCCGGCTCAAATTGACCGAAGCCCAGGCGCTCGCCGAATTCGCGCTGCAATGCGAATCGCCATCGGAAATCTACGCGCGTTGCCAGGCCCTCGCGCGCGAGGCCGCGCCGAGCCTTTTTGAAAATAAAACATGAAAGCCCCGCCAGCGGCCCGGACCGGCCGCACACCACCACGAGAAGCATGAACTGACACAACTGTGGCCGGAATGTTGCCGGACACGATTTACCCGACTCAAAACGTGAACTTTGATTCCAATCTTCATCCGCATCGCCGGTACGATCCGCTGAACGGCGAATGGGTTCTCGTCTCCCCGCACCGCACCCAGCGTCCCTGGCAGGGCCATCGCGAAAGCGACGCCAATCAGAGCCGCCCGGCCCACGACCCCAAGTGTTATCTCTGCCCCGGCAACCAGCGGGCGGGCGGCGCCGTGAATCCGCAATACTCCGGGACTTTTGTGTTCCCCAATGACTATGCCGCGCTGCTGCCCGACGTGCCGCTGACGGGGGCCGCGTCCGGCGGTTTGTTCCGCTGCGAACCGGTGCGCGGTGAAAGCCGCGTGATCTGCTTTTCCCCGCGCCATGACCTGACGCTGCCGGAAATGCCGGTGGAGGATATTTTGCGCGTGGTGGATGTTTGGGCCGGCCAGGTCAACGAACTCGGCGCGAAATATCGCTGGGTGCAAATCTTTGAAAACAAGGGCGCGGTCATGGGCTGCTCGAATCCGCATCCGCACGGCCAGATTTGGGCGGGCAACTTCCTGCCCCGGCTCGTGGCTCCGGAAGACAACTGCCAGAAGCAATACCTGGCCAAAAACAGCCGGCTGTTGTTGCTCGACTACGCCGAGGCGGAGTTGAAGCAGCAAATACGGATAATCGAATCCAACCCGCACTGGCTGATGGTGGTGCCGTATTGGGCCGTGTGGCCGTTTGAACTGTTGTTGATGCCGCGCCGCCACGTGCTGCGCTTGCCGGAATTGACCGCCGGGGAACGCCGGAGCCTGGCGGACATTTTAAAGCTGGGTCTCACGCGCTACGACAACCTGTTTGAAACGAGCTTTCCCTATTCCATGGGCTGGCACGGCGCGCCGACGGACGGGGGCGATTACGCGCACTGGCAGTTGCACGCGCATTTTTATCCGCCGTTGCTGCGCTCGGCCACGGTGAAAAAGTTCATGGTGGGCTACGAAATGCTCGCCGAACCGCAGCGCGACCTCACGCCCGAGCAGGCCGCCAGCCGCCTGCGCGAAACCTCCACCGTTCATTTCAAAAAGCAGTCATGAAAGTCATCATCCTTGCCGCCGGATACGCCACGCGCCTGTATCCGCTCACCCTCACGCAACCCAAGCCGCTCCTGCCCGTCGCGGGCAAGCCGATGGTCGAGCACGTGCTCGACAATCTCGCGCCCATTAGCGGCATTGACCGCGTTTATGTCGTCACCAACGCCAAGTTCGCCGGCCATTTCCAAAAATGGTCGGAACAGTACCGCGCCGCGAAATCCAAGTTTGAATTCACCGTCGTCAACGACGGCACGACCGACGACACCAACAAGCTCGGCGCCATCGGCGACATCCATTACGTCCTCAAAACGCAAAACGTGGATGACGACTTCATCGTCGTCGCCGGCGACAATTTGTTCAGCGAGAAGCTGGGCGATTTCGGGAAATTCTGCCGCGATAAAAACGCGCCGGCGCTGGCGGTCTATGACGTGGGCAACCTCAAAGAGATTAAAAAATACAATTCCATCTCCACGGACGCCGCCGGCCGCATCACCTTCTTCGAGGAAAAGCCGAAGAATCCGACGAGCACGCTTACCGGCATCGCGCTTTATTTTTATCCGAAGAGCACCATCCCGCTCATCAAGCAATACATCGCCGAGGGCAACAATCCCGACCAGCCCGGCCGGCTGGTGCAATGGCTCTACCCGCGCACGGCGGTTTACACCTGGCGTGTGCCGGGACTCTGGTTCGACATCGGGTCCAAGGAAACGCTGGAGGAAGCCAACCAGATCTTCGCGAAGTTCGCGAAAAAATAAAGTTTCGCCCGTAGCAGCCGGGGCGCTCCCATGAGGTTGCCGTCACGATGACGTAATTCTTTTTGCTTTTGCGCCGGAGTGTGGCCGTCCCTTGGAAATCGAGTTCGCGCAAATAAACCATTGCAGTTTTCATTCGCACCCAAAACAATGCCCGCAACGCAGCCAATGAAATCACGCCAGCCATACATTTCCAAATCCACCTACCTGATGGGGCTGCAATGTCAGAAGCTGATTTGGTTTCGCTACAACGCCAAAGACCAAATCCCCGCTCCCGATGAGGCAACGCAGGCCATCTTTGATCAAGGCACGGAAGTCGGCGAACTGGCGAGACAACTTTTTCCCGGCGGCATCGTGGTCGCGCCCGGCATCATCAATCCCGACGAGGTCATCGCCGAAACCCAAAAGGCGATTCAAGCCCGCCGGTCTTTGTATGAAGCCGCGTTTGTTTTTCAAGGCGGCTACGCCCGCGCGGACATCCTCGTGCCGGTGGCCGGTGATGCGTGGGATTTGATTGAGGTCAAATCCACCACCCAGCTGAAGGAAGAAGTCCATCTGCCCGACATCGCGTTTCAAGCCTTTGTGCTCGCCGGGGCGGGAATTAAAATCCGCAAATGCTTTCTCGCCCACATCAACAACGAATTTGTCCGGCACGGCGCGATTGACCCGCAAAAGTTTTTCACGCTCGAAGATGTCACCCGGCAAGTCTCCGGCTTGAGCCGCGAGGTCGGGGAACAACTCGACGCGCTGCAACGCATCATCGGCGCGAAGGCGCATCCTGAAATCCAGATCGGCCCGCATTGCGACGATCCCTACACCTGCCCGTTGCACGAACGTTGCTGGTCGTTCCTGCCGGAAGCCAGCGTCTTCACGCTTTATCGCGGCGGCAAGAGAAGTTTCGCGCTGCTCAAGCAAGGCATCCAGCATCTGGAAAAAATTCCCGCCGATTTCACGCTCACCGACAATCAATCCATCCAGCGCGCCGCCCTGCTCGCGGGCAAACCGCACGTTGACCGCCCCGCGCTCGCGGCATTTCTCGGCCAGCTTGAATATCCCGTCAGCTTTCTGGATTTCGAGACCATCGGCACGGCGATTCCGCTGTTTGATGACTCGCGCCCGTTCCAGCAGATTCCGTTTCAATACTCCCTGCACATTCTCCGCCGGCCGGTTGCCACGTCGAGGCTCGACCCGGAACACCGCTCGTTTTTGGCGGACGGCCCGGCTGACCCGCGCCCGGAATTCATGCGCCAACTGCGCGACGCCCTGCCGGAAACCGGCTCGGTGGTGACTTACAACGCCAGCTTTGAAACCGGACGCTTGAAGGAATGTTGCGAACTGCTGCCGGAATTCAAACCGTGGTTGCGGAAAGTGACGCCGCGCATTGTTGACCTGCTGCTGCCGTTCCGTGGCTTCCGCTACTATCATCCGCAGCAGCACGGCAGCGCGTCAATGAAAGCCGTGCTGCCCGCCCTGACCGGCAAGGGCTACGAAAATCTGGCGATTCAAGAAGGCGGCGCGGCCAGCCGCGAATTCCTGCGCGTGACCCACAGTCAAGTGACCGCCGCCGAACGCCGCCGCGTGCGCCAGCATCTGGAGGAATACTGCGGGCTGGACACGTTGGGGATGGTGCGTATTCTAAACGAACTGGAAAAACTCACGTTGTCTAAAAAGATTAGCCAAAACCGCAAGCCTTTGAATTTATGAAAACATTCGGGAAAAGTGTGAGATTGTATCTAAACGAAGGGATTGTAACGGAGATCAAGTTTTTTGAATTGGTAAATTGGACAATTCAAGGCTTGGTCTGCCCAAGAAGCAGGATTGCAGAATTAAAGAACTGGCCAGAGAGTCAGCGCCCTGGTGTTTATGTTCTGTTGGGTGATGATGAAACTGGGGAGTTCAAATTCAGTGCATACATTGGAGAAAGCGAGGACGTGTTTGACAGACTTAAGACGCATCTCAACCAATCGGATTGCAAGGGTTCGACTGCCGTTGCTAAAGCAGCCGATAGTTTGCAGGGTGGCTACAAGGAAATTCGCGACGAGTTGATCAAAAGCTTAATACTTCTTCCAACTGGCGGAAAATTGATTTTTGAAAAAGATTATATGTTTAACAGCCCATCTGCTGCTGCAACAGTAGTGGCTGGCAGCCCCAGGAGTGGAAATGTTACTTGGAAAGATACATCTGGCAAAACTTTGAAGGAAATCGAGGCCAGTAAAATGCCGAGCAATGAATAAAAACTATTCTTTGAGTCTTGGCGGACGTCCAAAGCCGCCAAGTGCGTCAATGATCACGCGTTATAACTTTTTGATGATCTCGATGAGGGGATTGCTGCATGAGCATTGAGGACGTCATTTGGCAATGCTTGGATACGGCTGTCAAACGCTTCAACAAAAGCGGCGACACTCAAACACTTCTTTGTCCACGCTGCGAAAATCCCACGACAAAAACAGAAAAGGCAGCAGCAGGCGAGCGCGCTAGATGCCTATCATTTAGCTTTTTATCTTGAATCCGACATGAACCAGGAGTTGCCCATCGGCGCCAAGGAATTTATGGTTCGCGCACTATCCGCGGCCAGCATCGGTGGGCCAGCCCACAGCCGTTACGATGACGTAGTTCTTCTTTCCTTTGCGAAGACGCAGGTATGTTTCGTACTGTAGGTCACTGCTTTGGATTACATACGCAATGTTGGGCAGCGGCGGGTTGTTGTTGATGCTAATCCCTCGACCCTCTATGTCTTTGCGAGCTTGTCCTTTGCTTGGAGACAGACCGGTATCCACTAAGAGTTGAACCAATGGCCTACCAACCAATATGCTCTTTTCTATGGATAGAGCGTGCCAATTTTTAGCAAGAAATTGCCAATCTTCCAGCGTGTAATCGTCAAAAAGTTTTCCAAAAAGGATTTTGCTGGCTCGTTCAGCCAATGCAACTGGCGAATCTGTATGCCCGACATCGTTAGCCGTCGCCGAACTTGGATGAATTAGACCAGTAACAGCCTGTGCTAGAGCTTTGTGGGCCTCACGAGCACCGGGATTGGCATTATGTTTTGCTTCCAGCTCGGTAATTTCTTCTCTCGTTAAGAAAGTAAAGAATTTTAGGTAACGAATTACGTCTCGGTCGTCAGTCCGAATCCAGAATTGATAGAAATCTTCTTCTTTCGTCCTCTTCGGGTCGAGCCAGATGGCGCCGGCCTCGGTCTTGCCGAACTTCGTGCCGTCGGCGTTGGTGATGAGCGGCAACGTCAGGCCATAAACCGTTTTGCCGATTTTCTTGCGCGTGAGGTCGATGCCGGCGGTGATGTTGCCCCACTGGTCGCTGCCGCCGATTTGCAGTTCGCAATTGGCATCGCGGCACAGCACCATGAAGTCAAACGCCTGCAGCAGCATGTAGCTGAACTCGGTGTAGCTGATGCCCACCTCGCGGTCTTCCATCCGGGCGCGGACGCTTTCCTTGGCCACCATCTGGTTGACGGAAAAATGCTTCCCGACGTTGCGCAGAAAATCCAGATACGAAATGTTTGCCGTCCAGCTTGCGTTGTCCACGAGCCGGGCGGGATTTTGTTTGGTTTCAAAATCGAGCAGCTTCGCGAGCTGCGTTTTCACGCTGGCGATGTTGCGGTCCAAAACCTCCTTGGTGAGCAACTGCCGCTCGGCGGTTTTGCCGCTCGGATCGCCAATCGAACCGGTCGCGCCGCCCGCGACGGCAATCGGATGATGGCCGAGCAACTGAAACCGGCGCAGCGCCAGCAGCGGCACGAGATTGCCCACGTGCAGGCTGTCCGCCGTCGGGTCAAAACCGCAGTAAAGAGTGATCGGCGCGGCGATGCGTTTGGCCAGTTCCGCCGCGTCGGTGCAATCGGCCACGAGGCCGCGCCATTTGAGTTCTTTCAGAATGCTCACAAGCGGGAGATTAAATTGCCAGCGGGCAAATGCCAATTTCCAATTGGTTCAAATCGTCCTCGATTTTTCAACCGGATTCGATTACGAGAACGAGGACGACGACGAGGACGAAAACGCGGTTGCGCAAACTTTGGGCTTTAGCCTTTTGACTTTGGACTTTAGCCTCTCGTCCGATGTTGTTGATGCGCAAATCGTCCAGTTCCAAGGCCGAATTCCTCCATTCTTCGCGGAATCGGGCCTGGCTGCTGGGCCTGCTGCTGGTGGCGGCCACGTTCCTGGCTTATCTGCCGATATTCCGGGGACAATTTGTCTGGGACGACGACGAGTGGACCACGAACATTGGCGGACTATTGCGCAACATATCGGGTTTGCGCCTGATCTGGTGCCAGTTCACAGCGCTGCAACAGTATTATCCGCTCACCGGCACGACGTTTTGGCTGGATTATCATTTGTGGGGATTCTGGCCGCTGCCGTATCACGTGGAAAATGTTTTGCTGCACGCGCTGGCTGCACTGCTGTTCTGGCGGCTATTGAAACATCTCGGGGTGGCGGGAGCCTGGCTGGCGGCGGCAATCTTCGCGCTGCACCCGGTCATGGTTGAGTCGGCGGGCTGGATTACCGAACGCAAGAACGTGCTTTCGCTGGTGTTGTACCTTGGGGCATTGCTGGCTTACGACCGGTTCAATGAGTTTTGGCGGGCAGACGCCGCTCTGGAGAGGACGTTGCGGTGGCGTTGGGGTCATTACACGATGGCCTTGTTTTTGTTTCTGGGCGCTCTACTGGCGAAGACCACCGCTTTTTCCCTGCCGGCGGTGTTGTTGCTGATGAGCTGGTGGAAGGGCGGACGGCTGCGGTGGCGGGCGGAGGTGTTGCCGACCGTTCCGTTTTTTGTCCTGTCGTTCGGACTGTGTTTGATAACCGCGTGGCTGGAAAAAAACCACGTGGGCGCGCAAGGTTCCGGACTTTGCGCTGACTTTCCCGGAACGCTGTTTGATTGCCGGGCGGGCGCCCTGGTTTTACGCCGGCCACCTGCTCTGGCCGGTGAATCTTTGTTTTATTTATCCGCAGTGGCCGCTCAACGCCGGGTCGTGGAAACAATGGCTGTATCCGGCGGCAGTGGTCGGCGCGTTCCTGGCGCTCTGGCTGGCCCGGAAGCGAATCGGGCGCGGTCCGGTCGCAGCGGCGTTCTTTTTTGCTGGCACCTTGTTTCCGGTACTGGGTTTTATGAACGCGTATGGCATGGCCTATTCGTATGTGTGGGACCACTGGGTTTATCTCTCCAGCCTCGGCCCCATCGCGCTGGCGGCGGCGGGAATGACCATTGCACTGGGCGGGCTGGAAAAACGAAACCCCTTCCTGCAACCGGCGCTCGGTGGAATCGTACTGTTGGTGCTGGGCCTGTTAACCTGGCGGCAAGCTGGAATGTACGCCGATGCTGAAACTCTCTGGCGGACGACCATCGCCAGAAACCCCAATGCCTGGATGGCTTACGACAACCTCGGCATTCTTCTTTCCCAAAAAGGGGAGACGGACGAAGCGATGGCGATGTTCGAAAAAACCCTGGCCATCCGGCCGAATGACGCATTGGCCCGCAACAATCTCGGCCTGATACTTTGCCAAAAGGAACGGGTGGATGAAGGGATGGTAGAATTCCAAAAGGCCTTGTCCATCCTGCCCGACAACGCGGTATTCCGCAACAACCTGGGCAAGGCTTTTCTCGCCAAGGGACGGCAGGGCGAGGCGTTGATGCAGTTCCAAAAGGTTCTGGAAGGCAATCCCCTCGACCCAAAGGCCAACTATTATCTCGGCATCGCGCTTTTCCAAACCGGACGGGTGGACGAAGCGCTGGCGCACTTCCAAAAGGCTTTGGAAAGTCAGCCGGATTTCGCGGAAGCCTGGGACAGTTTGGACCAGACGGCGTGGTTGCTGGCCACCTCGCCCGAGGCGTCCCTCCGCAACGGGCCCAAGGCGCTGGCGCTCGCCCGGCAACTGGCCAGGCTTTCAGAGGAAAAAAATCCGGCCCTGCTTGACACACTGGCCGCCGCTTATGCTGAGAACAGTCAATTTCCGGAAGCGATGGCCGCCGCCCAAAAAGCCCTGGCTTTGGCCCTTTCCCAAAACAACACCGCCCTGGCCAATACCCTGCGCGAGCATATCGAGTCGTTCCAAGCAGGTTCCCCGCTGCGCAGCCATCCCCCAACCGACGCAGTTTCCGGCACCAGTCAACCTTGAACCGGCATGCGCCCGGGCGCAGCCTGACTTTGGCTTCACAGCTTGCACTTTACGCTTTGGAGTTCGTGGCTCGAACCCTAAACTTCGCGCGATGTCGCAGATGCTTAAATCGTCGGGTTCGATGGCCGTGGCCACGCTCACCAGCCGTGTGCTCGGCATGGTGCGCGAAATGGTTTATTACAGTTTCATGGGCACGGGCTGGGTCAACGACGCCTTCCAATACGCCTTCACGATCCCGAACTTGTTCCGGCGGCTGCTTGGCGAAGGCGCGCTCACGGCGGCGTTCATCCCGGTGTTCAAGGAAAAGGAAAAATTCCACGGCGAAAAAGAAATGTGGCGCGCGTCGAATGCCGTCATCTCCGGCCTGGTTGTCGCCGCGAGCGTGATCGTCGCGCTCGTTCTGCTTGGGGTTTCCCTCGCGCTGGCATTTGGAACGCCGCACTCGGCGGCGCAAACGCTGGCCGAAAACGGACTGCACCGGACATTTTTGGCCGCCGAAACCAATGCGGTGATTCCTGACGGCGGGGAAATTCACTTTTGGACCCCCGGCCATTTTTCGCCGGAGATGATTTTGCGGCTGCAACTGCTCCGCGTGATGTTTCCCTACATGATCCTTGTCTGCATGACGGCGGTGATGATGGGGATGCTCAACGCGCGCGGCCATTTTTTCATCCCGGCGATGGGCGCGACGATGCTCAACGTGGTGATGATCGCCTCCGTCTGGTGGCTGGCGCCGAAATTTGGCGTGGGGCTGCCGAAGGAACACAGGCTGCCGGTGCAGATTTTCGCGCTCGCCTACGGAGTGCTGGCGGCGGGCGTGGCGCAGGCGGCGTTCCAACTGCCCACGCTCTGGCGCGACGGCTTCCGTTACCGCTGGGTTTCGCCGTGGCGCGATGCCACCGTGCAGCGCGTCGTCCGCCAGATGATTCCCGGCACCATCGGCGTGGCGGCTTTTCAAATCAACGTCGCGCTCGTGCAAACGGTCGCCCTGTTCGTCGGCACCGGCATTGTCTCGTCGTTCAACGGCGCGGTGCGGCTGATGGAATTGCCGCAGGGAATGTTCGGCATCTCGCTTGCGACTTTTCTGTTGCCGACGCTCGCCGGCCTGGCTACGGATAAGAATTATCCTGAATTCCGCGCCACATTGCGGCACGGACTTTCCACGGTGATTTTCCTGAATCTTATCGCCAGCGTCCTGCTCGTTACACTGGCGGAACCCATCGTGCGGCTGCTGTTTGAACGCGGCGCTTTCACCGCGGTTTCCACGTTGCGCGTTACCCACGCGCTCACCTGCCTCGCGCCGGGGCTGGTTCTGTTCTCGACGGTGAACATTCTGGCGCGCGCCTTTTTCGCGCTCGGCGACACCAAGACGCCGATGAAAATCAGCATTGTCTGCCTCACCGTCAATTTTGCCGCCACCTGCGCGCTGCTCGAACCGTTGCGCGAACGCGCCCCCGGCATTGTCAACACCCTCACCTCGTGTCTCAACACGGGTTTGCTCCTGTTCGCGCTGAGAAAAAAACTCGGCAAACTCGAACTGGAATCACTGCGAAAAAATCTTTCGCCGCTGGCACTGATGACCATTTTTGCCGGACTGGTCGCGTGGGAAAGCTGGCAGTGGTGGGAAAAGTCCGTGGGTCACGGGAATATGGCGTTGAAAATCGGCGCGGTATTCCTGCCGGCGGGAGTCGCCGGACTGGCTTACTGGCTGGCGGCACTGGCCTTAAAAATTCCGGCGGCTAAGGAAATGACAGACCTGGTCCTGGCCAGATTCAAAAGGTAGGGCGCGCGTAGCGGCGGTTGGCAGACCGCCGGAAACTCCTTGGAATGAATGCGGCTTTTTCTCCCGAAAGCCGCCACGATTTCAAACCGGCACGACGGCGGTCCAGCAATTTTGTCCGAACTTCGATTTGAATTTCTCCGTGAGCAATTCGGCGGCGGCCTGGTTTTCGGCGATGGCAAACGTGGTGGAGCCGCTGCCGGACATCAACGCGGCCAGCGCGCCGTTCGCGCGGAGGAATTCCTGGAACAGCGCGAGCACCGGATATTTTTCCAGCGCCGGGGCTTCGAGCGAATTGTAAAACTCAGCGCCCGCCGCGCGCAAATCGCCGGCTTGAAGCCGGGCAATCAGCTTTTGCGCGCGATCCGGCTGTCCGTTCAATGCCGCGGGAAAGCGCGCGAGATTTTGATAAGCCCACGGCGTGGAAATGCCAAATCCGGGATGAATCAGCAGCAGGGCCTTTCCCGACAGCGCCGGGAAAAAATCCAGCGGCTGGATTTTCTCGCCGCGACCCGTGGCCAGCACCGGTTTGCCCTGGAGGAAAAACGGCACGTCCGAGCCGAGCGCCGCGGCGAGATCGTTCAGCTTCGCGGCGGGCAGCGGCTGGCCGAACAGCTCGTTCAGGGCGAGCAGGGTGGTCGCGGCATTGCCGCTGCCGCCGCCCAGACCGGCGGCGAGCGGAATTTTTTTCTCCAGATGGATGCGCACGCCACCGCCGGCATTCGCGGCCTGCAAAAACCCGGTGGCCGCGCGGTGGACGAGGTTGCGCGCATCCACCGGCAGCGTGGCGTCGCTGCACGAAAGCTCGACCGCGCCGCCGCGCCGTTCGAATGTCAGCCGGTCGCAAAGGTTGACCGGTTGCATGACGGTTTCGAGTTCGTGAAAGCCGTCGGCGCGCCGGCCGAGGATGTTCAGCAGCAGGTTGACTTTGCAGGGCGAATTCTTTTCGAGCGGCATGGTCTTCACAAAAACAAAACGCGCCAACGGTGAACGGTTGGCGCGTGGATGAAAACGGGTTCGGTCACATTTACTCTTCGAATACGCGGAACCGGCTGCCAAACCCGAAGGTGGCTACAACGTCAACGATGTTGACTTCGCCGTTGCTGAAACCGGTGTAGGTGTCCGTGTCCACGTAATAGTTCTTTATGCCGCTTCCGAGTTTTGGTTCGTGTGTGGCGCAACCGGACGCAAAGAAGGCGGCAAGGGCAGCCACAGTGAGAAAGGGCATCGCTTTACTCATAAAAGCTCGATTTGTCATTTTTACAAGCACAGCTTACGCCGAATCCGCCGGATGTAAAGCGTGTTTTGCGACCAGCCGGGGCTTGAAAATCATTCTTCAATGCAGATGCCGCTGCGCCAGCGGGAGAACATGTTTATAGCCGAGCCATGCCAGGCGGACTGCCAAAAGGACGAGGAGCAACGCCAGCAAAAGCGCGCGGCGCGCCTTGCGCCGGTCCGGCTGATCCCAATACCACGCAATCCAGACGGTGATTTCGTAGAGGAACTGTAGCGGCACGAACATGACGATTTGCGTGAACACCTCCGGCGTTGTCAGCACCGCGCCCAGGATTAAATTGATGACAATCATGTAACGGCGGGCCTTGGAGAGCATGTGGTAGTCGAGAATGCCAATTTTCACCAGCGTCAGGATCACCACCGGCAGTTCAAAGCCCAGCCCCATGCCCAGCAGGAACTTGCAGACGAAACTGATGTAGTCCTCTGCCCGCCACTGCAGCGCGCCGAGACCGAGCCAGTGCGAATACATCTGCGCCGCGGTCAGCGCCAGCGGCATCAGAATAAAATAACAAAACGCCACGCCGGTGAGAAATAGTCCGCCGCCAAAGGCCAGCCCGCGATAAATATATTTGCGCTCACGCAGTTTCAGCGCCGGAAAGATGAACGTGGCCGCGAAATAAAAAATGAACGGCGAGGCCAGCATCGCACCGCCGTAAATGGCCACCTGGAAGGCAACCACAAATCCGCCCGCCGGGCTGAGATTGATCAAATCAATCTTCAACCGTTGCGCGTCGGCCACGGCGGCGGAATCGGAACTGGCGTGCCAGCCGAGCACCTGGTTGGTGCCGATGACCAGCGGTTCAACCTGGACGGAGACGAAGCGGTTCGTGCCGAGTTCCAGGATTTTTTGCTGGTCCGCTGTGAGTTGAAAGACACCGAGCCGGTTCGTGCCGAAGCTGACGGCGACGATTTGATTCGTGCCCGGCCAACTGACGCCGGCGCGCGTCAACGGCCATTTGATGATCCGAACGACGTAATTGCCCGCGAGCAGGCAGAGCAAGACCGCCACGAACAACGCCACCAGGCTCTTGATGAGCACCCAGCGGAGATCTTCGAGGTGTTCAAGAAACGATTTGACCGGGCCGCCTTCGGCCTCGTCGGGGTGCTCCGATTCGTGGTCGCCGGCCATGCCAGGATGTTCCGCTCAGGCTTTGGGCGGTTTGGAGGATGGGGAAGCCGGCAGGTCGGCCCGCGCGGGCGCGGGCGCGGCGGGTTTGGCCGCCGGTGGTGTGTCGGTCGTCGTGTTCTGGATTTCGTCCGTCACTTCACGCGAGGCTTTCTTGAATTCCTTGATGCCCTGGCCCAAACCGCGCGCGAAATCGGGGATTTTCTTGGAACCAAACAAGACCAAAATAACCACCAAGATCAAAACGACTTCCATGCCGCCCGGAGCCCATGCAAATATAGCGTTCATAAATTTTATCGAGCTTTTCAAAGGCTACGCCCGCTTTGGCCAATAGTAAAGCGTCAAAAATGACACACAAGACGGGGCGACACGTTTGGAGTTCCGCCTTCAGGCGGTCATTTGTTTTTGTTCGAACCACGTAAACGCGGAACTCCAAACAAAAAGGGCCGCGATGAACGCGGCCCCTGAATGAAATCAAAGGTTTGCCGGTGATGAAGCACCCGCTTATTTGGGATGCAGCAGGACAAATTCACCGCGGCGGTTTTTCGCCCAGGCAGCTTCGTTGTTGGCGGGGTCCACCGGCTTGTCTTTGCCATAGCTGATGGTGCGGATGCGCGACGGGTCAACGCCGATTTTGGACAGCGCTCCGCGTAACGCCAGCGCGCGGCGTTCGCCGAGCGACCGGTTGTATTCCTCCGTGCCGCGCTCGTCGCAATGCCCCTCGATGAGCAGCTTGGCGCTCGAATCCCGGCTCAGGGCGTCGGCCACCGCCTGGACGTTCGCCTTCTCGCTCTTTTTCACCGCGGCGCTGTCAAAGGCGAAATGCACCGTGTAAGCGGCCAGCACAGCGCGGTCTTCATTATAATCACCCGGCGAAATATTCGCCGTCGATCCGCCGCCGGATTCACTCGTGCCCGTCATGCCGCCGGCTCCGAGCGTGCCGCCAGCGCCGGGTTCGCCGACCATGCCGGCATTGGATCCGGGCAGCGGCGTGATGGCGCCGGGTTTGTGACTTTTGCAGCCAGTGGCCGCCAGCGCGATGGCCAGCGCGAATGCGAGTGAGCAGGTTAGTTTCATCATTTTCATATTTTTCCTTTGGTTAAAAATTTGTTAAAAAAGTCAAATTATCTCGCCCAAGCCGGTTGAGAATCACTTCCCGAAATTCGAGCAATATCCTTGACCTGTTTCGTAAACACGTCAAGCACAGATAATACATACCGCCCGCCCACGCGGCGCGTGAAAATCAGCGTGCGCGAGTTGGGGGACCACGACGGATCTTCGCCCGTCACGAGCACCGTGGGCGTGCCGCCACCGGCGGGCACGACACAAATGTCAAACCCGCCCGCCTGCGACGTGAACGCAATCCATTTGCCGTCCGGCGACCAGTCAGGCTCGGTCGGGTTCGGCGCGCCGGGGGTTGGAATCCGCTGCATCGCGCCGCCGCCCGCCGGCACTTTCGCCAGCACGCGCCGCTCGGCGATTTTGGTTGCGTAACAAATCCACTGGCCGTCCGGCGACCAGCACGGCGATGATTCATCCTCGGGCGTCGAGGTCAATTGTTTCAAATTCGAGCCGTCGGCGTCGCAAACCCACACGTCCGGGCTGCCGCTCCGGCTCAAGATCATCGCCACTTTCGAGCCGTCCGGCGACACCGCCGCGCTGGTGTTCAAGCCGGAATAGCCCGCGACGACATGGCGCTGGCCGGTGCCGAGGTTGTGGTAAAAAATATCCGGATTGCCGCGTTTGTACGACGTGTAATAAATCGCCAGCCGGCCCGGCACCCAGGCTGGGGCGGCCACGATGGTATCATCATGGGTGACGGCTTGCGCGTTGTATCCGTCGAAATCGGCGACATAAATTTCGCCGTTGCCCGTGCTGGATTGGGCCTTGAACGCGATTTTGGTCTGGGCGACGCCTTTTTTGCCGGTGACGGCCTGCACGATGTCATCGGCAAACATGTGCGCCTGACGCCGCGGGTTTGCGCCGGTGTAGCTGCGGGAGAGCAATGTGCTTTTGGCAAATCGATCCATGACCCGGCCTTGAACGTTGCCCGCGCTGCTGCCGCTGATTTGATACTGCGCGGCGTCGGGCGCAACGAACGAAAAGCCCTGGACGTAAAGGTCAAATTTCAAAACGTCCGCGACCTCGCCGCTGAATCCTTCGAGCGAAACGGCAATGGGCTTGGTCTGGCCGAGCACGTCAATTTGCTTTTGAATCTGGATTTCGTCCTGGGCGCGGGAAAAATAGATGACGGCCATCGCGAAAAAAACCGGCAGGAAAATTTTGATTAAGTTAAGAAATTTTTTTTTCATTCGAGCATGCGTTTGGCTTTGAGGTTGAAGTTGATGATGTAAGTCCGTTCTTTTTCCACCGCGCCCTTGGGGAACGGCGCAATGAAGGTCACGCGCTCCAGCGTGCGTTGAATGGAAGCGTCCACCTGGGCATCGCCCGACGGCGTGACGATGCGCGCGGTAATCACCGCGCCATCATTTGCGATGGTCACACTGACCCGGGTGTTGGCCTCTTCGTTGTCGGCTTCACCCGGCGGAGTCCAGGCTTCGTAATAAATGGTGGCAATGGCGTCCCGGTAACTCGCGTAAGCCGCGCCGCTGCCGTTGCCGGGCATGTCCACCACCGTGCCGGGCGTGAAATTCTTCTTCAAATTCCGAAGGGCGCTTCGGATCGCCCGGGCCTGCTGCTGTTGCTGCTGCGAATTGTCGGCTGCCGGGGAATTTTTCGCCGCGGTGCGGGTCACGAGCTGCGTGCTGATTTGAATTTTGCGCGGCTCAGTTTTGCCGTTTTTTCAATCGGCGTCAAATTGTCGGGCGACAGCTTGTCCGGCGGTTTGACCGGCTCGGGTTTTAAAACCTTCTCCAGCGTCCTGAATGAACGAGGGCGGTTTTACCACCGGTTGTGGCGTCGGCGGTGTCGGCTGCGGCTGCGGCTGCGCCACCGCGGGCGCGGGCGGCGGCGGGGCGGCGTTGGCGACGCCGCTGTTGAATGCCGCGTCAATCAAATTGGCCGGAATCACATCGAGCACCTGCAAATCGTCCGCCTTGGGCTTCGAATAAAAAAATGCCGGGCCGACGAATAAAATCACGATCAGCAGCAGGTGAACGCCCGCGGTGCCGATGACGCATTTTTTTTGCAGGCGGTTCATTTGGTCGGCTCCGTGCGGAGCGAATAGCGCGTGATGCCGCTGTGCTGGCAGCCGTCAATCAGCAGCGCGACGTTTTTGTAAGGCCCGTCCTGATCGGCGCGGATATAGACGATGAGGTTCGGGTTCGAGCGGAATTCCGCCGCCAGCCGCGCGATCAATGGCTCCAGACCCATGCGCTGCTTGTCGAGCGCATAAACGCCCGTCGTGCTGACCTCGACGGTGCGGACGTTGCGCTGTTCAATTTTTTTGTCCGGCTGGCCATGCCGTTGGGCAGCTTGAGGTTGATGCTTTGTTCGAGCAGCGGCGTGGTGATGACGAAGATGATGAGCAGCACGAACGCGAGGTCGAGCAGCGGCGTGATGTTGATCTCGCTCAACGTCACGAGGGAATTGCGTTGGGAAAACCGTCTCACTTCGGTTGAATGTTGCGGGTTGAAAGTTGAAGGTTGCCGCGTGTCCGCGCCGGTTTTTTTACACGCGAGTCACCGGCATAACCTTCGAGATAGCGGATAAATGCGGAAAGTTTTTTTGACAGAACGACGGCCATTTCGCGCAACACCGCAAATTCCGTCTCGCTGACATATTTCTGATCCAATGCGATGTGAAGTTGCGAACGGACCTCGCCATTTGAACCTTTGGCTATATTCAAAAACTGAACAAACTCTTTCCGGGTGCCGCGCTCAAATCCTTCGGCAATGTTGGACATGGTGGAAACGGCTGCGCGGCGGATTTGTTCGCGCAATCCAAAATCCTGATTGAACGCCCGCTGCTTCGATGCGGAATAAATCGCGCCGACGAGCTGGCGGGCGTTCTGCCAGACATTCAAGTCTTCAAATTGTCGTGCGGTGGCCATTGTTTAACCTGCAACTTTTAACATTCAACTTTCAACCGGCCTATTCGTCCGCCAAAAATTCCGTCTCCATTTTGGAAACGAGCTCCTGCGCGAAATTGTCCAGGCCGACCGTGAACACGCGCAGATTATGCACGAGCCAATTGTAGCCGAACATCGAGGGAATCGCCACCAGCAGTCCGGCGACCGTCGTGATGAGCGCCGCCGAGACGCCGGGCGCCATCGCCGCCATCGTCGCCGAGCCCTGCTGCGCGATGCCGGCGAACGTGCTCATCACGCCCCAAACCGTGCCCAGCAGACCCATGAACGGCGCGCCGCTGACTGCGATTGCCAGCAGGATCAGGCCGGATTCCAGTTTCAGGGACTCCTGCGCGACGATGTTTTCGAGCGCGCGTTTGACATGCTCCATGTTTTTGAGCGTGACCTGCTGTTTGCTGCGTTCGCCGCCCGGCCCGCGCAACCGCGCGTCGAGCTGCACGCAGCCGGCCTGATACACCTCGTACAGCGGACAGCCCTCGACGTGCAGCTTGCGGTCGAACAGTTCGAGCACGGATTTTTGCGCGCGGAATTCCTCGTTGAAATAATAATTCAACCGGCGGGCGCGCCGGACCTGGATGGCCTTGGAGACCATCACCGACCAGGCGAGGATGGAAAATAGAACGAGACAGACAATGATCGCCTTGGCTTCCGGCGTTGCCTGTGTCCAAATATAAACGAGTTCCGCTTGATTAGAAGCGGCTCCCACGACAGCAAACGATAATCCGCTCATAAAAAACAAACTTGGTCGTGAGGAACCGATAGGGCGTCCAAGTGGCAGGGGGTCGAGCAATATCCTGCCTGAACAATTTCTACCCCGCGCGCCGGAAAATGCAATGCCTTTTTTTGAAAAATAACTCTGTCTCCGCGCCTGCCGTGCGGGCAAAATCGCCGGCAAAGAACCCGATGTCCCGTCCGCGCCTCATTGGTCTGTTGCTCGCGCTCATCACGCTGCTGGCTTATTGGCCGGCGGCGCGCAACGGCTTTATCAATTACGACGACCAGGTTTACGTCACGGACAATCACATCGTCCAAAACGGCCTGACGTGGGCCGGCGTCAAATGGGCCTTCACCACCGGCCACGCCAGCAACTGGCATCCGGTCACGTGGCTTTCGCACATGCTGGATTGCGAGTTGTTCGGCTTGAACGCCGGCGCGCAACATTCCGTCAATGTCCTGATTCACACCGCCAATGCCGTATTGCTGCTGCTGTTGTTGTTCCGGCTGACCGGCGCGCTCTGGCCCAGCGCGTTCGTCGCCGCCTTGTTCGCCTGGCATCCGCTGCACGTGGAATCCGTCGCCTGGATTTCCGAACGCAAGGACGTGTTGAGCACCTTCTTCGCGCTGCTGACCCTGCTGGCCTACGCGCGCCACGCGCAGCAGGTGACAAGTGCGCCCGTCCGATCACGTTTCACGTTTCACGTTTCACGTTTCTACTGGCTCGCCCTGGCTTTCTTCGCCCTCGGGCTCATGTCCAAGCCGATGCTGGTGACGCTGCCGTTTGTGATGTTGCTGCTGGATTACTGGCCGCTGGAAAGGTTCAAGGTTCAAGGTTCAAGGTTCAGCCTTCAGGGTTTGTTTCTGGAAAAATGGCCGTTCTTCCTGCTGGTGCTGATCTCGTGCATCGTCACTTTTCTGGTGCAACGCCACGGAGAAGCGGTCATGACCATCCAGCAATTTCCGCTGCGTTTGCGAGTGGCCAACGCCTTGATTGCCTGCGAACGGTATCTCGGAAAAGCCTTCTGGCCGTCGAACCTGGCCATTCTCTATCCGCTGCCCAATCATTTGTCGTGGATCCGGGCCATGGCGGCGACCGCCGTCGGGCTGTTGGGCGGCATCTCGTGGTTCGTCTGGCGGACTCACCGGCAACGCCCCTATTTGCTGGTCGGCTGGCTCTGGTTTTTGGGAACGCTCGTGCCCGTCATCGGGCTGGTGCAGGTGGGCAGCGCGGCGATGGCGGATCGTTACACTTATTTTCCGCTCGTCGGCGTGTTCATCGCCGTGGCGTTCGGCGTCCGCGATCTGGCGGACCGGTTTCAGTTTCCGAAAGCCGCCGTGGCCGCCGCCGCCGCTTTGACACTCGCGGGCTGTCTGGTGCTCACCGAAAACCAATTGCGGCACTGGTACGACAGCGAATCGCTTTTTGCCCACACCCTCGCGGCAACCGGAGGGGACAATCCCAATGCCCAAATCAATTACGGCGTGGCGCTCGAACAAAAGGGCCGCCTGGCCGAGGCGCTCATCCAGTATCGGGAAGTGGAGCGCATGGCCCCCGACAACCTCGAGGCGCGCTACAACATCGGCAACCTGCTCGATAAAATGGGCCAGCCGGCGGCGGCCCTGCCTGAATTGCTCAAAGCCGTCCAAATCAATCCGAAATCACCGGCTTTCCACGACACTCTCGGCGCCGTGCTGGTTGAACTCGGCCGCTTGGACGAAGCCATGAACCAGTTCGCCGAGGCGGCGCGGCTTGATCCCGCCCAGTCGGCGGCGCATTTTGACATGGGCAAGGCGCTGCTCAAACAGGGCCGCGACGCCGGGGCGATTGATGAATTTCGCGAGGCGCTGCGGCGCGACCCGGACAATTATCAAATCCTTGCCTACACCGCTCACGTGCTGGCGGCCAATGAGAACCCTCAAATCCGCGACGGGAAAACCGCGCTGGTGCTCGCGGCCAAGGCCAATGCCCTGACCGGCGGCGCGCAACCATTCGTGCTGGATGCGCTGGGCATGGCCTGCGCCGAGACCGGCGATTTCACCAACGCGCAGGAAGTGACCCAAAGGGCGATTGACCTTGCCACGGCCGCCCGGATGAAAAAACTCGAGCCGTTGCAGCAACGATTGCAGCTTTACAAAAATCACCAGCCTTGGCGCGAATCGTTCCTGGCCACCAACGCGCCGGTGAAGGAAATTCCGAAAAACTGAGGGATCCTTTCAAAACTTTCCTGACGTAGCGGCGTCTCGGCAGAGCGCCGCCAATCTCCCGTCTCCAAGCAAAAATGCGGCGTTCTGCCGAGACGCCGCCACGTGGTTTTAAAAGCGCCCGGGTCATGTTCTTGTCAGCGCCCGCAGCGTCCGCCGCATGCGCGGATTTTTAAAAACTTTTTCCAGATCAAAATGCCCGCCCAGCCACGGCAAACAAAAAATCCTTTGCCCGTCCAGAAATTCGGCCAGCAGCCCGGCATTCGTCGCGGTGGAAGCGTCCGGTTTGGCCGGCGACATCAACACGACGCGCGCCCGGCAGGCCGCGCTGCGCGGCAGCGCGGCGAGTGTCAGCAAAACTTGATTCACCGCGCCAAGCCGGTTTGGGCAAACGACCAACGGTGTTGCCCGCAATGCCGCGATGAGTTTGCGCGAATCGAAATTCTCGCCGAGCGGACTGAGCAAACCGCCAGCGCCTTCAACCAGCACCACGTCAAAACGTTTTTGCATCGCGCGGACGTGCGCGAGCACATCGGCGAGCGCGACCCGCTTGTGTTCGCGGCGGGCGGCGAGCAACGGCGCAATCGGCGCGCGAAAATGCCACGGATTGATTTCGTCAAGCGTAAGCGCGCCCGCCGACGCGGCGTGAAGCGCGCGGGCATCGGCGCGATCGCCGGAGCAAACCGGCTTGAGTGCCGCAGCATTGACGCCGCGTTCCCGCAAGTGGCGTGTCAGCAGTGCCGTCAGCACGGTCTTGCCGACGCCGGTGTCTGTGCCGGTGATGAAAAACGTTGTTCGCTTCATTCCGGCACCATCAAAGCGGAAACACCACTGAGAAGCCATCAAAACCATTGACGGGCGCGGCGCGGTTCATTTATCTTAAACGACTCGCTGAACAGCGGGAATTATTGTGAATATCACCGTCGAAAATCTGGCCCCGTGCAAAAAATTGCTGCGGGTGGAATTGGACGCGAAGGCCGTGGATGAAGCCTTCGACGCCGTCACCAAGGACTTTCAGAAGCAGGCGTCGCTGCCCGGCTTTCGTCCCGGCAAGGCCCCGCGCGCCATGGTGCTGAAAAAATACGAGGCGGACATCAAGGATGAGGTCAAACGCAAACTCATCGGCGATTCGTACCGCAAGGCGCTGGACGAGAAAAAAATCGCCGTGATCGGCTACCCGGACATCGAGGAAATCCAGTTTGGCCGCGGCCAGGCGCTGCAATTCGCCGCCACCATCGAAACCGCGCCGGAATTTCAACTGCCGGAATACAAGGGTCTGCCCGCCAAACGCGAGGCGAAATCCGTCACCGCGGCGGACGTGGACCGCGCCATCGGATTGCTTGCCCGGCAGCACACGAAGTTTGAGACGGTCGCGCGCGAACTGCGCCTGGGCGACGTGGCGGTGGTCAATTACACCGGCACGTGCGACGGCAAACCGATCACCGACACCGCGCCGACGGCGAAGGGTTTGACGGAACAGAAAAATTTCTGGGTGGACGCCGCGCCGGACTCGTTCATTCCCGGTTTTGCCGATCAGATCATCGGCGCGAAGGCGGGCGAGAAGCGCACGGTGAATGTGGATTTCCCCGCCGACTTCGTGACCAAGCAACTTGCAGGCAAAAAGGGCGTGTTTGAAGTCGAAGTCGTTGAGGTGAAGGAAAAAGCTTTGCCGGCGATTGACGACGCGTTCGCCAAAAAGTACGAAGCGGAAAACCTGGCCAAGCTCCGGGAGGGCGTGCAGCGGGATCTGGAGAACGAATTGAAGTATTCGCAGGCCAAGGCGGTTCGCGGCCAGATCATTCGCGCGCTGCTCACCGCCACGAATTTTGATTTGCCGGAAACCGCCGTTGCGCACGAGACGCGCAACGTGGTCTATGACATTGTGCGCGAAAACAGCCAGCGCGGCGTGGCGCGCGATTTGATTGAGAAGCAGAAGGACGAAATTTATTCCGCCGCGACGCAGAGCGCGAAGGAGCGCGTGAAATTGTCGTTCCTGATCCAGCGCATTGCCGAGAAGGAAGGCATCCAGGTTTCGCAGGACGAGGTTTTGAAGCGCGTGCAGTCGCTGGCGCTGGCGTATCAGATTCCGCTGGAAAAATTCCTCAAGGACCTGCAGAAGCGCAACGGCGTGGTGGAATTGTACGACCAGATCGCGCACGAAAAAGTGCTCGCGTTCCTGGAGCAAAACGCCAAAATCGAGGAAGTCCCCGCAGTGGCCGCGAAAGCCGGTTGAGCAGCGATCCGGCTGCAACTTTGGCCGCGGTGCGGGGTTTGATTGACGGGCGCGGGCGTGAATTAACCAAATGGTTACCTTTGGGCGCGCCGGAGCGTCTTAAGTTTGATGAATTTTGGCAAAGGCCGCAACATTGGCAGCACCATGAAAAGTTTCAGCGTTCTTTTGGTTTTCATTCTCACGGCGATATCAGTCGCCGCCCAGACCGATACCAACACGGTGCCGTGCCGGCAGTCACCAATGCCCCGGCCGCTCCGGCCGGCGGTTGCCGCCCAAACGGGCACGAACACGGTCGCGACACCCGCGCCGCCCCGACACTCCAATGTCGCTGGAAGACTGCATTCGAGGAAGCGCTGCAACACAACCTCGACGTGCAAATCTCGCGCTTTGACCCGCAAATTCAGCTTTTCAACGTGCGCGCGAGTTATGGCGCTTATGACCCAACGCTCGATTTCCGGCCACACACCAGCGTTATAACAACGGTGCGGAGGTCCAGTTTCCAAATGGCGTGCCAGTGCCCGTGCCGGCCAATACTTCCGACCAAAACACTTTTACTCCGGCTCTGAGCGGTTCGTTGCCCTGGGGCATGACCTACGATTTCAACGGCACGGTCACGGACAGCCGTAATATTAATTATACGCTAGTCAACACGAACCTTTATTTTGGAACGAACTATCAAAATACCAGTGGTTCGGCGAGTCTGACCCTCACGCAGCCGTTGTTGAAAAATTTCTGGATTGACAGCCCGCGGTTGACGATCAAGCTGGCCAAAAACCAGCTTGCAGTATTCGAGCAGGGATTGCGCCTGCAGGTCATCACCTCCGTTACCGACGTCGAAAACGCCTATTACGAACTCATTTACGCGCAGGAAAATGTGAAGGTGCAGCAGGAGGCGCTCGCCCTCGCCCAGACGCAGCTTGGCCAGGACCGGCAGCGCGTCCAAATCGGCACACTGGCGCAACTGGACGTGCAGCAGGACGAGGCGCAGGTGGCCACGAGCAAGGCCAATTTGATTGCCGCGCAATACCGCGGTCAACACGGCCAAAACACCCTGAAGAACCTGCTCACCGACCAGTATGCGCGCTGGCATGACGCGGACATCCAGCCCACCGCAACGATCACCAACGCCCCGCTTCAGTTGTTCGACTTGCAGGACAGTTGGAGCAAGGGTCTGACCGAGCGGCCCGACCTGTTGCAATCCCGCCTGGCGGTGGAAGCCCAGGGCATTACGTTGAAATTCGACTACAACCAGCTTTACCCTGAACTCAATTTGACCGGCACCTATGGTTACAACGGTCAGGGACTTGGATACGATGATGTGTTCAGCCAGGTAGCCAACCACGACCGCCCCAATTACAGCTATGGCGCGGAACTGAAGCTCCCTTTGAGCAATCAAAAGGCCCGCGCAACACTTACAAAGCCGACAAGGTGACGCTGCAACAACTCCTGCTGAAAATGAAAAAACAGGAGCAAACCGTCATGGTGGAGATTGACAACGCCATCAAGAATGCGCAGTCCGCCTATGAAAGCGTGGGCGCCACGCGGCAGGCGCGCATTTTTGCCGAGGCCGCCCTCGATGCCGAACAGAAAAAATATGCCGTAGGCAAGAGCACGACCCTGGCCGTGCTGATACTACAGAACACGCTTACCGCCGACCGCGGACAGGAAATTCGCTCGCTGGCCAATTACTACGAAGCGCTCGTCAGCCTCGCGCAGCAGGAAGGCAGCACGCTGGAACGCAACCACATCAGCATCGAAGTGAAGTAATCCGAGGGGAGGGTTGGCATTTTGCCGACCCAAAATTCAGGGACGGCGACACGCCGGCCCTCCCGGGATTTCACCAGAAATGCCAGGCGCCGTGCCAGACGACCCATAAACCGAGCAGACAGTTCGTGATCGCGTGCGCGGTCATCGCATCGCCCAGCCGGTTCTTGCGAATCACCAGCCATTGATAGGCCGCGCCGCACAGAATGCCCGCCAGCCACTCGTTGTGGGAAAAACCGAACAAGCCGGCGGTGGCCAGAAACGGCGTCCAGGAAAAATGATTGAGCGGGACGGTTTGAAAATCCGGTTTGGCAATGTAGCGATACAAAAACGAGCGGTAAAAGACTTCTTCCAGCGGCGGAACGATGAAGGTTGAACCCAGAATTCGCGTGACCACGAAGAGCCACGCCAGCGCGGAACCGGCGCCGAATTGGCCGTTGGGATTCCAGGTTTTTAGCGGAACGCCCGAAGGATGGGACAGGCCAAGCTTTGCCCAAAGTGAGTTTTGCGTCGTCCATTCCCCGGAGATGCCGGCCCAGACGGCAAATACCGCCACGCCCACCACGACCGCTTCCCAACTCATCGCCCAGCGCATTTCAGAAACGAACGGGCGCATTTCCCAGATCAGCCAACCGCCGACCAGCGTTTTGGCCAGGTAAAACCAGTAAGCCGAGGCTGCGCCGAACTGTCCCTGGCAAAATGTCAGCGCGAGGAAAACGACAAATGGGGCAACCCGGGCGAGCGGTGGTGACGCGGCGAATGGTTTGCGCAGGAGCATCAGTTCATCAGCCGGGGAACGAATCGGTTGCTGAACATCGCCCACAGCCGTGCCGGATGGTAAACGTTGCGCCGCAATTTGCAATGGCGGCCCGCGCCGGATGTTTTTTGCCGCGTTGCAGATGGACGTTATATCCGGAGCGCGGCTTGTCTCAAGCCGCAGCACAGGCAAATGCAAGAGCCGGTCGGAAAGTTTTATGAACCGGTTTCCGCCAATGAAACTGCTGCGAGTTGGGACAACTCGCGCGCCGCCGGCCAGGCTTATGAGTAATGTGTCCTTCGAGTTCGCGGATGGCGCGGCCCACCAGACGGAAGTTGATGTTCTCGCTGTGTTCCACGTAACCGGCGAGCAACGCCTTGTCACAGATGGAATTGACCAGCCGGGGAATGCCGCGGCTGTAACGGAAAATCCGCCAGTACGCCGGACCGGTGAAATGGGGCACGCCGTTGGCGCCGGACAGTTCGAGCCGGTGCTTGATGTATTGAACCACCTCGGGCCGGCTCAATGGCGCGAGATGGTAACGCACCGAGATGCGCTGGCGAAGCTGGCGGAGGCGCGGACTGTCGAGCCGGGCGCGCAATTCCGGCTGCCCCATCAAAATAATTTGCAGCAGTTTGCGGTTGTCCAGTTCGAGGTTCGACAACAGCCGCACCTGTTCGAGCAGTTCGTCGGTGAGATTTTGCGCCTCGTCAATGATCAGCACCACGTCCTTGCACTGCTGGACCTGATCCAGCAGAAAATTGTTGATGGCCGCCAGCGTGTCGTGCCGGTCCAGATTTTTGACATCCAGGCGGAATTCCGTGCCAATGGCCCGCATCAATTCATCCGCGTTCAGCACGGGATTGAGGATGACGGCGACGGTAAAATTAATGTCGAGCTGCCGGAGCATCGCGCGGCAGATCGTGGTCTTGCCCGCGCCGACTTCGCCGGTAAGCTGCACAAAGCCCTTGCGTTCCCGAATGCCGTACAGCAGATGGTTGTACGCCTCGCGATGCTTCTGGCTTTGAAACAGGAAACGCGGGTTCGGCGTGAGGTCGAACGGCGCCTGTTTTAGCTTGTAAAAATCCAAGTACACGCCTGTTTACAAGCAAGAATCATGCACACCGCAAAGAAAAGGCATTAACGCAACATTTTTCACATTGCGTCCAGTATTTAGACGCTAGTGCTTGATAATAAACACTATACGATGTATTGTGGTGCTGGTGGCTGCACCCCCACAATCAATATGTCAATTGAGAACCGCTTTGGCCGCCCGAACCAGGGCCTCCGCTTCCGCCTCCGTGCCAATTGTGATTCGCAGATAATTCCGCACCTCCAGCGGAGGGAACCAGCGCACCAGGATTTTGCGGGCGCGCAGCTTTTGCAGCCACACCTCCGCCGAAAATCGCGGCGGCTCGACAAGAATGAAATTCGTCTGGCTGGGCAAAACCCGGAAACCAATTTTCGTCAGCTCGCGGCTCAACTGGTCGCGCGTGACGACGATTTTTTTGAAGTTCGCCCGGTAATACGGCAAATCGTCCAGCGCGGCTTCGGCGGCAATCTGGCCGAGGCCGTTTACGTTGTAACTGTCCCGAATCTTGTGCAGCGCGGCAATGAGTTCCGGATGGCCTACGAAATAGCCGACGCGCTGGAAGCAGAGCGAATACGCCTTCGAGAACGTCCGCGCCACAAGCACGTGCGGATATTTCAGCGCCAGGGCCATGGCGCTCCCCTCCGCAAAATCCACGTATGCTTCGTCGAGCACAACGACTCCCTTGTTCGCGCGGCAGAGTTCGTCCAGCTCTTTGGTCGGGTAGCCGCGACCGCTCGGCGCGTTCGGCGTCGTCACAAACGTCAGTGCCGCGTTGCAGTCCCATTTGTTTGGAGTTCCGCCTTCAGGCGGTTTTTTTTGCCCCTTTTCAATACCGCCGGGCTCGGCAGGCTGAAATCAGGATTGAGCGGCAGGGCGTTTTTCACCGCGCCATGAATGTCCGCCAGCACCGGATACAGCGAGTAGCTTGGCGTAAAGTATTGAATTGTTTCGGAGGGTCGAGCTCGGCGAGACTCTGAATGCGGCTCCACAAAGCACCGCGTGGCCAGCGCCAGCAATTCATCCGAGCCGTTGCCCGCGATGATGTTCTCCGGCGGCAGCCATGCAGCTTCGCCAGTTTTTCCCGCAACCGCTCCGCCGTCGGGTTCGGATACAGCCGCAACCGCCCGTCCACCGCCGCCTTGACCGCCGCCAGCACCTTCGGCGACGGCGGATACGGATTCTCGTTGGTGTTGAGCTTGATCAACCCCTTGATCTTCGGCTGCTCGCCATAGACGTAAGGGTGCAGCTCGCGCACCAGCGGACGGATTAAATTTCCCGAACTGTTCTTGTTCATTTTATAAATCAGGTAGCTGTGATAATCGAAGACCAGTCTAGTTTTGGCATACGATAATGAAATTGAGGTTTGCGCCAGTTGTCCTTCGGATTCCAAAAGTAATCAGTTCCAAGGTGCTCGATGGCGAGAGATTCAACGACTGATTGTTTAATTGCATCCAATGCAGAACAGGAAAGTTGAATCAACACTCGTTCAGAGAGGCGCGAAAGCGTGAATGAACTGCAAGATTTGGCCAACTGGTCATCCATGGCTTTGGTATAGGATTCGCCGAGATAAGTAATCCAATGCAAACGTGGCAAACAGCAACCGAATCCATTGGGCGGATCTATTATTGTTGAGTCTTCAAGGCGTATCGACCCGTAAACTGCTCGAAAACTCTTGCATAGAGAAACAAAGATGTTCTGAAAGGTGGAAAAATGTTTATTGCTTAAGGCTTCTTCCCAACGCCCCGATGAAAACCCGGCTGTGTTGAAAGGCTTTGTCGGGTGTTTTGAAAACCATTCATTATTCCCTTTTTGCCACTGAACAAAGAATTCAAAAACGCCGCGTGTTTTGACCAAGCTGACATTTCCCTCGTAGTACATATTGCCGGGCAAGCGTTCGATAAAAAGTTCTGGCGAATCGAAAGAGAAGCTTTGGGCGGGGGAATGAGATGTTCGGACTTTCGTCGGGGCAAATGAAGCGGGCAGTAATCGCAATATCTTGAGCATATCCAGCGCGACAGCGTGAGTGCCCAAAAACGATGTGGTGTGTATATCGCAAACAAGTCGGATCATAATGGCAAAGCGACTTACTTCGATTGATTGAGTCGCACTTCCGCACTTTTCCCATGCGCCGCCAAACCTTCCAGTTCGGCAAATTTTTTCACTGCTGGCAGCGCTTTCTTCAGCGAGGCGCGGGTGTATTCGACGACGCTGGTGCGGCGTTGGAACTGGTCCACGGTCAGGCCGGCAAACGATGTGCCGGCGCCGCCGGTCGGCAGCGTGTGGCTCGGCCCGGCCACGTAATCGCCCAGCACCGTCGGCGACCACGGACCCAGGAAAATCGCTCCGGCGGTCAGAATCTTTTCCGAGAGCTTGCGCGGGTTGTGCGTCATCACTTCGCAATGCTCCGGCGCCAACCGGTTCGCCAGCGTCACGCAGTCGTCGAGTGTTTTCACTTGGATCAGCCAGACGTTGTTGTCGAGCACATGCCGGATGAGCTCCCGGCGCGCCAGCTTCGGCATCTGCCGGGCAATTTCCTGCCCGACGGCTTTGATGATTTTCGCCGAAGTCGTTACCAGCCAGACGCGCTCATGGCCGGAGCCGTGCTCGGCCTGCGCCAGCAAATCAGCGGCGGCAAATTTCGGGTTCGCCGTTTCGTCCGCGAGCACGAGCAGTTCGCTGGGACCGGGCAGCAAATCAATTGCGACGTGGCCGACGAGCAATCGCTTGGCGGTGACCACGTAGGCGTTGCCCGGACCGAAGATTTTTTGCACGCGGCGGATCGTTTTGGTGCCGTAAGCCATGGCTGCGATGGCTTGCGCGCCACCGACGCGATAAATCTCCGTCGCCCCCGCCGCCCGGGTCGCGAACAACAGCGCGGGATTGATGGAGCCGTCCCGGCGGCAGGGCGTGCAGGCGACGATTTCCGGGCAGCCCGCCGCCTTCGCCAGCGTGATGGTCATCAGCGCGGTCGAGGCCAGCGGCGCCTTGCCGCCGGGGATGTAAACGCCGACGCGCCGGAACGGGTCGAATTTCTCGCCCACGGATGCGCCGTGCGAATTTTTCATCTGCCAGTTTTTGCGCAGCGATTTTTTGGCGAAGGTCGCAATGTTATTTTCCGCCCCGGCCACGGCGGCGCGGAGCGATTCATCGGCGGCCAGCGAGGCGTTGAACAATTCCGCCTGCGTGACGGCCAGCCGGCCGGCGGCGAGTTTCGCGCCGTCGAACTTTTCGGTGAATTCCAGCACCGCGGCGTCGCCGCGGGCTTGAACGGCATCGAGGATGGCGCGGGTGCGTTGCTCGATGACGGGATCGAACAGGCTGGAGGGCGCCGTGACTTCGCCCAGTTTCCTGGAAAAATCAGCATCACTATGGCGGATTACTTTCATGGCCATAGCGTAAAGAACGACGGCGGCAAAGTCAAAATTCACTGTAGCGTCGAGCCTGTGGCTCGAATCGGCGCACAGCGCCGACGCTACACCAGCTTGCGAAAAACTTTGCTTCAGTTTTCATCTGTGTTTATCTGTGTCCATCTGTGGCTAAACAAAATCCCATCATTGCCGCGCTGGATGTGCCGAACGCCGAAACCGCGCTCAAGCTCGCCGCGCAAATCGCACCGGCGGTTGGCGCGTTCAAGATCGGCAAGGAACTGTTCGTGTCCGCTGGGCCGGACATCGTGCGTCGGGTTCGCGACACCGGCGCGGCGGTCTTCCTCGATTTGAAATTTCACGACATCCCGAACACCGTCGCCCGGGCCGTCGCCGCCGCGGTGCGGCTGGACGTGCAAATGCTCACCATTCACACCAGCGGCGGCAGTGAGATGGTGCGTGCGGCGGAAAAATCCGCGCAAGACACGGCAAAGTCCCTCAAGCTGTCCACGCCACTCGTGCTTGGCGTGACCGTGTTGACCAGCATGGACAGCAACGCGCTGGCAGAGATCGGTTGTGAAGCCAATGTCGGCCATCAGGTGGAGCGGCTCGCGTCGCTGGCGGCGAACTCGGGATTGCGCGGCCTGGTTTGCTCGCCGCTGGAAATTGCCGACCTGCGGGAGATTCTCCCGGACGAGATGCAACTGGTGACGCCCGGCATCCGCACGGGCGCGGAAAAGGCCGACGACCAGAAACGCACGCTCACGCCGCGCGAAGCCATGGCCACCGGAGCGAGCTGGCTGGTGATTGGACGGCCGATTTACGCAGCGGAAAACCCGCGCGCCGCCGCGGAAAAGATTTTGGAGTCGCTCCAATAAGCGACGTCAAATTGCGGCGTGGACCAGCCTGGCAACGGCTGGAGGGTGCGGGGAAATTTCAAAGGCGGATTTTAGCCGTGCTACACTTGCTTTGGCCTGTGCGTGGTCGGCGGCGTGAACCCGGCAAAGGGTCGCGGATTTTTCCGCCCGCTCGCCGGGTTTGGCGAGTTGGTCCACTCCCACGTCGCAATTGATGGCCGCTTCTTTCGTCAGCCGGCCGCCGCCGAGGTCGCGGATGACTTCGCCCACGATTCGCGCGTCACATTTCGAAACGTAACCACTGCGGTCCGCCTTGATTTCCAAAACCACCGGCGCGGGGTGATCGAGCGCGAGCTTTTTGTTGAAGGCATTGAGGTCCGCGCCTTGGGCGACGAGCATCTCGTCCCATTTCTTTCGCGGCGCGCCGGAGGCCAGGCAACCTTCGGCTTGTTTGTGCGCGGCGGCGAGCGATCCGGCTTTGCGCGTTTGTACGAGCAAATGGACAGCGCAGTCGAGGACGAGTTCGCGGAGGTCGTCGCAAAGTAGGGCAGGCGAGACGCCCGCCCTACTTTCCAGGCACGCCACGCTTTCCTTCACCTCCAGCCAGTTACCGGCGGCGCGGCCCAAGGGCGTGTTCATGTCGGTCAGAATCGCGCGCGTGTTCACACCACATTCATTCCCAAGCGCTACCATCGCCCTGGCGAGTTTGCGGGCATCGGCCTTGGTTTGCATGAACGCGGCGCAGCCGAATTTCACGTCCAGCACGAGCGCATCGAGGCTCTCGGCAAGTTTCTTGGAAAGAATGGACGCCGTGATGAGCGGGATGCTGGGCACGGTGCCGGTCACGTCGCGAAGCGCGTAAAGTTTCTTGTCCGCCGGAACCATGCGGTCGGTCTGGCCGCAGATGACACAGCCGACTTTCTGGACCTGCTCGACGATTTTTCCGGCGGGCAGCAGGGTTTTGAAGCCGGGGATGGAATCGAGCTTGTCGAGCGTGCCGCCGGTGATGCCCAGGCCGCGCCCGGAAATCATCGGCACGCGGAAACCCAGGCACGCGAGCAGCGGCGCGAGCGGTAGCGAAACTTTGTCGCCGACGCCGCCGGTGGAATGCTTGTCCACGAGCGGGCGCGGGTCCCTGGGAAATTTCAGCACATCGCCGGAATCCCGCATGGCCAGGGTGAGCGCGCGGGTTTCGGCGGTGGTCAGTCCGCGGAAAAAGACGGCCATGAGCATCGCGGCCATCTGGTAATCGGGAATTTTCCCGACGGTGAATTCGCGGACGAATTCTTGAATCTGTTCCGGCGCGAGAATATTTCCCTTCGCGCTTGGATTCGATTAAAGCCAAAAAGTTCATCACCGCAATAAACTCATTTTCCAGCGCGATGCCGAAAACGACCCCCGAAAGTATTCGGGAGGTGCTTTTGCAACCGAGTTATCCGATAAATTTCCGCGCCACGATGCTGGCGTTGTGGCCGCCGAAACCGAAGGAGTTGTTGATGATGACGTTCACCTTCATCTCGCGCGCGGTGTTCGGCACGTAGTCCAGATCGCATTCGGGATCGGGCACCGACAAATTGATGGTTGGCGGGACGACGCTGTGTTTGATGGCGAGGGCGCAAACGGTCATTTCCACCGCGCCCGCCGCGCCGAGCATGTGGCCGGTCGCGCCCTTGGTGGAACTGACGGCCACCTTTTTTGCGTGGCTGCCGAAAGCGGTTTTGATGGCCTGGGTTTCGCAGGCGTCGCCCTGCGGCGTGGAGGTGCCGTGGGCGTTGATGTAGGAAACGTCCTCCGGATTCAGTCCGGCCTGGCGTAGCGCCATTTTCATGCAGCGGGCCGCGCCTTCGCCGCCGGGGGGCGGCGCGGTGACGTGATGCGCGTCGGCCGTGTTGCCGTAGCCGATGATTTCGCAATAAATCCTCGCGCCGCGCTTCAGGGCATGTTCCAGTTCTTCGACCACGACGACGCCCGCGCCTTCGCCCATGACGAAGCCGTCGCGTTCCTTGTCGAACGGGCGCGAAGCGTGCTTGGGATCGTCGTTGCGCGTGCTCATGGCCTTCATCGCGCAAAAGCCGCCGATGCCGATGGGCACGATGGTCGCCTCCGCGCCGCCGGCGAACATCACCTGCGCGTCGCCCATTTTAATGGAGCGCCACGCCTCGCCGATGGCGTGGTTGGCGGTGGCGCAGGCGGAGCAGGTGGCAAAATTCGGCCCGCGCAAATTCTTGTACATCGAGAAAATGCCGGAGGCCATGTTGCTGATCAGCATCGGAATCATGAACGGCGAGAGCCGGCCGGGACCGCGCTGGAGCAAAATTTTGAGCTGCTCGGTGGTGGTGGCCAGACCGCCGATGCCGGAGCCGATGATCACGCCGATTTCGTCCCGATTTTCCTTGTCGAGATCAAGCCCGGAATCGAGCAGCGCCTGATGCCCGGCGAAAATGCCGAATTGCGAATACCGATCCGTCCGCCGGACTTCCTTGGGCGACGGAAACGCCGGGAGCGGATCAAAATGTTTCACCTCGCCGGCGACCTGGGTGTCGAACGGCGTCGCGTCGAACGCGGTGATGCGGTCAATGCCGCACTGGCCGGAGACGAGGTTGTTCCAGAAAACATCGAGTTGATGTCCCAGCGGGGTGACGACGCCCAAACCGGTGACGACCACGCGGCGATCCATCCAGTTGCCTGCCATAAAATTAAAAGGGGCGGCTCAAGCCGAGTTCAGCCGAAACCGCCCCGATGTGGTGAAAGCCACAGCTACTTTTGCTGGTTTTCCTCAATGTATTTGATCACGTCGCCGACGTTCAGGAGTTTTTCCGCCTGTTCGTCCGGCACTTCGATGCCGAATTCCTCTTCCAGCGCCATGATCAACTCGACGATGTCGAGCGAATCCGCGCCGAGGTCCTCGACGAATTTCGCCTCCGGCGTTACTTGATCCGGCTTTACGCCGAGTTGTTCGACAATGATGTCTTTTACCCGTTGGTCAATAGGTTTGTCTGCCATAAGTTGTATTTTGACCCGTCTCTATGCCATGAATGCCAAAATCGTCAAGCCTTGAATCACAAAATTTTTCAGATTTTTCAATTACATGACCATCCCGCCGTCCACCGCCAGCACCTGCCCGGTGACATAACGCGCCGCCGGACTGGCGAAAAACAGCACCGCTTCCGCCACGTCCTCCGCCTGGCCCAGGCTGGCCAGCGGAATCTGCTTGGTAATCGCGTCTTTTTGCTCCTGTGACAATTTGTCCGTCATGGCGGTCTGGATGAAACCCGGCGCAATGGCGTTGACGGTGATGCCGCGGCTGGCGAACTCACGCGCGCACGACTTGGTCAGGCCGATGACCCCGGCCTTGCTGGCCGCGTAATTGCACTGGCCGGCGTTGCCGATCAGGCCGATGACGGAGGCGATGTTGACGATGCGGCCGGACTTCTGTTTCAGGAGCGAGCGGCTTAATGCTTTGGTGAAGAGGAACGTTCCTTTGAGGTTGATGTCCAGCACGGCATCCCAATCCGCCTCGCTCATGCGCATGACCAGGCCGTCCTTGGTGATGCCGGCGTTGTTCACCAGGATATCCACGTGGCCGGCCTCCTGCAAAATCTGTTCAACGGCGGCCTCGACGCTGGCGGCCTCGGACACGTTGGCGGCGGCGGCCCAGGCTTTGCGCCCGAGCTTGCGCGCCTCCTCGACCGTTTCCTGGACGAATTCGGTTTTCAGGTCCACGGCCACGATGTCGGCCCCGTGGGCGGCCAGTTTCAATGCGATGGCGCGGCCAATGCCCCGGCCCGCGCCGGTAACGACGGCGATTTGATTCTCAAGTTGTTTCATAGCTGCAAATGTTTAACCACGAATCGGCCCAAATGCACAGAAAAAATGATGCGAAAACGTGATGCGTGAAACGTAAAACGTGAATTCCAGCGTACGGCCTCGGCTCACGCGTCACGTCTTCACGTTTCACGCGCCCAGCGCCTTCACCGTTGCTTCCAAACTCGCCACGTCCGCGACGTTGAGCATCTGCGCGCCTTTATCAATGCGTTTCATGAAACCGCTCAGGGCCGTGCCGGGGCCGAGTTCGATGAACCGCGTGAAGCCTTGCGACAACAAATATCGCATCGAACTTTCCCACAAAACCGAAGACGTGACTTGTTCTCCGAGACGCAATGCAATATGTACCGGAGTTTCGTGTGGAAGCGCCGTAACGTTTGAAATTACAAGAACTTTTGGTGGAAGCAATTCTACCTTCGACAAGTGGAAGGCAAGTTTTTTCTCTGCGCCGGCCATCAAAGGCGAATGGTATGCGCCGGCCACCGGCAGGGCGATGGCGCGCTTGGCGCCTTTGGCTTTGGCCAGTTCAACGGCCTTCGTGATTTTGTCCGTTTCCCCGGAAATAACCAACTGGCCGGGGCAATTCAGATTTGCCAGCACCACGCCGGCTTCGGCGCAAACTTCGCGCGTGGGCGCTTCATCCAGGCCGATGACCGCCGCCATGCCGCCGCGCGTGGCTTCGCAGGCCTCCTGCATGAACCGTCCGCGCTGGCGCACGACGCGCAGGCCGTCCTCGAAATTCATCGCGCCCGCCGCCGTCAGCGCCGTAAATTCGCCGAGCGACAAACCGGCGGTGGCGTCAAAATTCAGCGAAGGCACCCACTCCTTGAGCAATTGAAACGCAACCCAGCTCACCAGAAAAATTCCCGGCTGCGCGTTTTCTGTTTTGGTGAGTTCGGCTTCCGGACCGTTGAAACAAATCGAAGCCAGGTCGTAACCGAGCGCTGCATTGGCGCGATCAAACCAGCCTTTGGCCGATGGAAATGTGGCGGCGAGGTCTTTGCCCATACCAACGGCTTGGGCACCCTGTCCGGCAAACAATAATGCGGTTTTGCTCATAAGCGGCGCATACTGAACACGAAATTGCGTCGCAGAGAAAGTAGAGATTTTCTGTGACGTGAAACGTAAAACGCAATGCGTGCAAAACGCGCCGTTTTAGTTGGTTTCACGTTTCTCGTTTTACGTTTCACTCATCCCGTTTCATTTTCGCTGATAAGTCCCCATCAACTGTCCTTCGGCGAGGACGTGGCCTTCCATCGCCTTGAGCAAATCCTTCTTCGTCAGGCCGGGTTTGAGGTCGAGCATCGTGTCGAGCGCGTAGAGTTTGAAGAAATAGCGATGCGGCTTGCCGGGCGGCGGACACGGCCCGCCATAACCCAGGCGCGGCCAGGTGTTCAACCCCTGCTTCGCATTGCCGGCAACGAATTGCGTTTTCGCCACGTCTTCCGGAAGCCCGGTCGCATTTGCCGGCAGGTCGTAAAGCACCCAGTGCACCCAGATACCCATTGGCGCGTCGGGGTCATCCATGATGAGCGCGAAGCTTTTGGTTTTTTCCGGTGCGTTGGTCCAGGCCAGCGGCGGCGAGATGTCGCTGCCCTGGCAGGTGTATTTTTGGGGAATCGGTTGCCCTTCGGCAAAGGCGGTGCTGGTGATTTGGAGGCTCATGACTTTTTGGGGGTTGGGTTGGTCCGCGCCACCGGCCGTGATCAGACAGCCGAGCATTGCGGTGGCAAACAACACGTTCAGTCGTGCGTTCATGGTTTGATTTTACTCCGCCAGCCACGGATGGAAACTGAAAATTGTCCACAAGTTCCGGTCGGATGCGTTTTACCACTGCCTTTGTTTGGAGTTTCGCGTTTACGCGGTTCGGGCAACAGCCATCGCAGAAACCGCCTGAAGGCGGAACTCCCAACCATCGCGCAAACGCAAATTTCACTTGCCGCAACGGGCGCGTTGGCAACAATTCCATCATGTTTTCACACATCGTTGTTTTCTGGACGGACCCGGCCAACCCGAAAGCCGCGGACGAATTGCTCGCCGGGGCGAATGAACTGCTCAAAAACATTCCCGGCGTGGTGCAATTTCACATTGGCAAAATGAAGCCCAGCCATCGCCCGGTGGTCGAACAAAGTTACCAGGTGGCGCTGAACCTCATTTTCCCGAACCAGAGGGCGCAGGACGATTATCAGGTGCATCCCCGACACGTCGAGTATGTTGAGAAATATGTCAAGCGGCTGGCGAAAAAGATCGTGGTTTACGATTTTGAATGAGTGAAACCGAAAACGTGATGCGTGATGCGTGAAACGTAATGCGTGAGTCACGGGCCGAAAATCACGTTTCACGTTTCAAGCCGGGCTGACCCACGACCCGGCGGAGCATGGCGCGGATATCGCCGATGCGCGGCGGTTTGCTCAAAAGTCCGTCCACGTGCATGGGCAGGTCGTTGTCCTGCTTCATGAACGCGCCCCAGCCGGTGAGCATGACAACGGGCATGCCGGGCGACTCGTGTTTGATCGCGGCGGCAACTTCGCGTCCATCCATGTAGGGCATGCCCAGATCGGTGATGACGACGTCGAAAGGCTCATTGCGGTTGCGCGCGGCGCGAAAAGCCTCCACCCCGGCCCGGCCGCCATCCGGGGTTTCGACGTGGTGGCCGTCGCGTCCCAGAACGTTCTGCATCAACTCGCGCAAGGCGGCTTCGTCATCAATGTACAAAATGCGGAAGGGTCCGGGCGGCCCGTCTTTTTCGGATTTTACGGCTTCCACGGTTTCCAACTGGCGCGCCGGGAAGATGAGCCGCATGGTCGTCCCCTGGCCGGGTTGGCTGTCAATTTCAATCTTGCCGTCATGCCGTTCCATGACGCCATAGACCATGGCCAGGCCGAGGCCGGTGCCGCGTTTGCCTTTGGTGGAAAAGAACGGATCGAGACAATGCTGGCGGGTTTTCTCGTCCATGCCGATGCCCGTGTCGGTGACTTCGAGAATGACGTGGGCGGGAACATCGTCCGGTTTCGTCGTTCCCAATTTCACCGTGCGCGTGCGGACGGTGATGGCGCCGCCGGACGGCATCGCGTCCACGGCGTTGAGGAGCAAGTTGACCAGAGCCTCGCGGATTTCACTCTCGATGCCGGCGAATTTGGGCAGGCCCGGATCCAAATCCGTGCGCGTTTCGATCATGATGCCGCGACCCTGGGGAATGTCGCGCCAGCGGGGGCGCGTCATGTCAATGCACTGTTTGATCACCTGATTCAGGTCCAGCGCGTGCAACGATTCGCTGGCGGCGCGCGGACGGTAAAATTCGCGGAGCCGGGCGACGATGTGCGCAATATCCTCGCCGGCGGTTTTGATGTGTTGCAAAAACGCTTTGGAGTCTTCGTGCAAATCCGGCTCGTCCTGGCGGATCAATTCGACGTAGCCCAGGATGGGGGACAGCGTGTTGTTGATGTCGTGGGCGATGCCGCTGGCCATCTGGCCGAGCGCCTTGAGCCGTTCCTGCTGCATGACCGCCTGCTGTGACTGGCGCAATTCGTTGTAGGCTCTTTGCAGATCCTGGTAAAGTTGCGCCTGGTAAATCGCCACCGCCATGTGTGCGCTCAAGCCGCGGATGAAATCCCGTTCCGCCTCGCTGAACCCATCCAACTGGCGCCGCATCAGGACCATCAGGCCAAAAACTTTGTCTTTCGTGACCAGCGGCGCGCAAAGGGTGGAGCAAAAACCGGCTTTCGCCATTTTTTGCGGCATGATCAAGTCCAGCCGGCTGATGTCGGGCGTGTAGATCATTTCGCCGCGCAGGCAGGGCTGGAAGTGCGTCTGGGCGAGGGGGATGGCTGGTGGAATTTGCAATTGTTCCGACAGCAACCGGCTCTTGGGGCCGCGCGCAATGATTTTGAGCATTGCGGCGGGCTCCTCCAGAAAGTAGGCGGCGCCGTAATCCACCGGCAGGTGCTCTTCCAGTTGCTGGAGGACAATCAAGACCATGCTCTCGAAATCCTGCCGGGCGGCGATGGCATAGGTGATTTGGTTGAGCAGGCTGATGCGGCTGAATTGCTGCCGCAAATCGCGCGTGCGTTCCTCAACGCGTTTCTCCAGTTCGTCCCGGGCCAGCAGCAGCGCGTCGTCGCGCTTCTGGATTTGAGCCAGCATGTCATTGAAGCCGTCAATGAGCTGGCCGAGTTCGTCCGGGGATTCCTTTTGAGCGCGAATGGAATAATTCTTTTCCGCTGAAACGGTTCTGGCCGTCTCCGCCAGATGGGAGATGGGACGGGAAATGATGCGTTGCAATCGTGAGGCCAGTTGATACGTGGCCGCAAGGGCCGCGAGGGTGAACAGGGCGAAAATGGCCGCGTAACGCCCCAGCCGCGTGTGCAGTTCGGCCAGATCGGATTTCAGATAAATGGCGCCGATGGATTCGCCATTCATCTTGATGGGCCGGAACAAGACTAAAAAATCGCCCGAAAAACGGCAGCCCTCCGGCCCGGCCCGTGGCGGCAGGGGCTGGGAATGGTTTCTTTCCGGCACAAAATACGATGCAAACAGGCCGCCGTTTTGTTTGTAAAGGCCGGCGGCAACGATGTTCTTTTTGGCGTTCAAGGCGCGCAAAATATCCGCGGCATTGTTCTTGTCGTCGTAGGTCAGCGCCGCCGTGCTTTGGTTGCCAATGATCTCGGCCTGCGTGGATAAATCCCGCACCATGGCCTGCCGGAACGTAAAGTACTCGTAAGCCAGAAACGCCGCGGCGACCAGCAACAGAGCCGCCGTGCTGCTGGCCATGGTGATCAGCTTGAGCTTCTGCTTGATGGTAAGCGTTTGCAAAGCGTTCTCCTTACGGGGGTGGTTTGTTGGCTCGCAACATCAGCAGTTTGGAACTGAGTTTCAACCCGGCGCGGCGGGCGGCCTCATCGTTGATTTCAAAGCGGACGCTTTTGTTCTCCATGACAAAGTTGATGATGACACCCGACGCCGCAAAATGATCCAGCTCATCCGTGACCGTCAAAACACTGGCACCCTTCAGTGCGTCAAGGATGTCCGGCAAATTGTCGGATTCGGAGGCGCTGATGAAAAGAATGTGGCAGCTCTTCAAATCGGCATAACCCGGTGCCTGCCCGGCGGCGCCGGAATGGCTGATTTGCCGGACGATGACCGGGTGCCCGTTGATGCTCTTGTTGGCAACGATGCGTTCGCAGTCGCCGTGAAACGGGTCGCCGCCCAGCAAGCCAATGATCAGCGGCGCGTTGGTGCTCGCAAAGGCGGCGGCCGGCCATTCGACAAATTTTCCAAAGTTATACACAAACGCGGCTTTGACCCGATAATCGGGGGGCCGGGCATCCTGTGCCGATGCCTGCCACTGACACGACATCATCATCTGCAGCAAGAATCCGAGCAGCAGGGCGGGGCGGCGCATCTGCGCCAGCCGGAATGAGCCGCGTTGGAGGGGAACAGTCATGCCGGATGGCTAAAAACGCCAGGTAACGCTTCCGTAAACGCTGCGGGGAATTTCCGTGGCTTGCGTGTTTACCTCGGTCGAGTTGAATTCCGCGTGTTGATCATGCAGAAGGTTCTGCCCGATGATGGCCAGCTCCCAATGCTTGTTGATGCGCCAGGCAACCCGGGCATCCAGTTCAAAGTAGCCCGCAATTTGAAAGTAGGGCAAGTCGTCCACGTATCGCAGCGCGGTGTCAAACGTCACCCCATGCGGAAAATCCATGGACGAACGGATGGAAAACTGATTTTTTGGGTTGGAGCCTTCAATTTGCGCCACCAGGTTTTGGGTGTAACCGGGGATGAGGCCGGCCGGGTGAGCTTGCAAGTCCATCTGCAAATATGTGTAACTGGGCTGCAACCGCCACCAATCCGTCACCTTCCAAGTTGCGGAAAGTTCCGTGCCATAGGTGTGCCCATACAGTTCGTTTCCCAGAACTGTTGCCGGCGGGAACACCGAACTCACCTGTATGCTCCGCAAATTGTCATAATCGTTGTAAAATGCCGCCAGATCCAGCGAAAGCTTCTCCAACGGCTGCACCCGATAACCAATCTCATAGGCGATTAACGTTTCCGATTGAAAATCAATTGTGCCGTTGTTGATCACCGGGACGGTGGGAAAAAGGGAATTGGGATATTTCGCCGTGAAAGTTTCCTCGGCGCGCGAAGGCGTGCGCACGGCGCGCGAAACCGAGGCCCAAAAAGTCTGGCTCGACAGGCTGCGCGAACTGGAAGCCGCCCACGGCGTCCAGAGCAGGCGGGCGCTCGGTTCGACTTCAACTCCGGTGTAATCATTGTGCTCCAATTTCGTTCCAACGGTCAGGCTCAACCGGTCCTTCACCAGCGCAATTTCGTCCTGCACAAACCCGCTGAACAAATTGACCGTCTGGGCGTCCGGATCAAATGAAATGGTCGAATTGTTTTGTTCCCGGTCGGTGGTGACGTGATAACCCAGTCCCCAGACCACCTTGTTGCGCCCGCCCAGCGCAAATTCGTGCTGCAGGCTCAGGTCGAAGGTGTTGCGCTCCTCGTCGAAAATGGCCGCCTTGCGGCTGGTGTAATCGTAATACGCCTGAACGCTCAGATCGGACGTGTCGGAAAATGTGTGCTTCCAGCGGCCCAGCGCGTCGGCGCCATGCACCTGCCAGTCATCCGGAATGGATTCGGTGAACGGCGGAACCGGACTGTATAAATTCACGAGAACCTGGCGGATCCATCCCACGTAACCGTCACCCTGAACGGTGAACGAATTTTGTTCGGAAGCATTCCCGTCCACCCGAAACCCGCCCCGCGCCATCTGCCAGGAATTGGTGGCCTCGGTTCCGTCCGGCAAATTGGCGCCGGCATGGTCGGAATAAGTTCCATAGACGCGGTAGTAGGTGTTGTCGCCGATTTTCCCGCCATACCGAACGTCCGCGAAACCGCGGTCCAGCGTGCCGCCGCCGCCCGTGACGAGCCCGCCCGGCGTGTCCTCCGCGCTCTTGGTGATGATGTTGATGACGCCATTCATCGCGTTCTCGCCCCACACCGTCGCGCCCGGTCCGCGCACGACTTCAATGTGGTCAATGTCTTCCATCATCGTGTCCTGCACGTCCCAGAAAACTCCCGAGAACAGCGGCGTGTAAAGGCTCCGCCCATCCTGCAACACCAGCAATTTGTTCGCCGACTGGTCGTTGAATCCGCGGCAGCTCACCGCCCATTCGCTCGAATCAATTTGGGCGACATCCATTCCCGGCACCAGCCGTAGCGCCTCGGGAATGTTCCGGGCGCCCGAACGTTTGATGTCGTCCTGGGTGACCACCGATACCGCGGCGGGCGTTTGCGAAACGGTTTCCGACGGACCGAGAATCGAGACTTTGATGTCCATCAATTGCTCGATGGACATGCCCGACAGCGCCGACAGTTCGGCGTTGGTCGCGGCCAGGTCGCTTGCCGCCGCGTTCGTGGAGGTGACATCGGCGCGCACCGCCATCGTGCCGGCCAGCAAAAGCACCCCCCCGGCGGGGAAAATTGTATCTTTTACCATTCGTGATACGAATAGTTTGCATAAGCATAACTCCGATTTTTTCATAAGATGTGCCAGGGTTTTCGTGTAATAAATCAAAGCCAAAGCTGTGATTTCGCCCCCGATAGAAGCATTTTTTGTGCTAATAGCAGCGTCGGCAGAGGGAAAAACAGGTGCGGCGGCTGGTCAAAAGAGGCAGTGGTTCTTTAAGATTTTGAACGAGTAAAACGTAAAACGTGATGCGTGATTTTTTCCGGCGTCCGGCGTGGAGCGCGGCTCACGCATCACGTTTTACGTTTCATCTATCACGCCCTCGGATGGAACTTCCGGTGAATGTCCCGCAGACGGTTGCCGGTGACGTGCGTGTAAACCTCCGTCGTGCTGATGTTCGCGTGGCCGAGCAGTTCCTGGATCACCCGCAGGTCCGCGCCGTGTTCCAGCAGGTGCGTCGCAAAACTGTGCCGCAGCATGTGCGGCGTGATGTTGCGGGCAACTCCGGCGTGGCGGACGCGCTGTTTGATGTGCAGCCACAATGTCACCGCCGCGAACGGCGTGCCGCGCCGGGTCAGAAAAACATTCGCCGGTGATTTCGGCGTGACGAGCTTGGGCCTTCCGGTTTCAATGTAACGGTTCAACGCCGCCACGGCGGTTCGCCCGACCGGCACGACGCGCTCCTTGTTGCCCTTGCCGATGACGTTGATAAAGCCGGCATCAAGGTGAAGCTGTTCGAGGCGGAGATTGCGCAACTCCGCGAGCCGCAAGCCGGAGGCGTAGGCGAGTTCGAGCACAGCCTGGTCACACAAACTTTCGGGCGTTTCGGGTTTTTGCGGTTCGAGCAATTTTTTAATTTCGTCATTCGTCAGCGCCTTGGGCAGCCGCTGCCAGCGCCGCGGCAGCGACAAATTTTCCGCCACGTTCGCGGGCAAAAGTTTTTCTGTTTCGGCAAAGCGGTAAAACGCCCGCAGCGCGGCGATTTCAAGATAAACACTTTCGCTGCTGAGGCGCGGTGAATTTTGGTGGGACGAGGCTCCTGACGAGCCGCCGTCTTGTTTGGTCGCACCGAGTCCAGCTCGCGAGGACGCTCGCCCCACCGGCATCAAATTCCGCGCGCGCTCGTGCTGCAGAAACGCCATGAGATGCTTCAGCTCGACCGATTTCCAGTCCGTGAGATTTTGCTTCGCCGCCCAGGTGGTGAATTTGCCGAGCAGCGCGGCGTAGGTTTTCTGCGTGTGCTCCGCCTGCCCGCGCTCGTGGCGCAGGTATTGCAAAAAATCTTCGACGAGCACGTTCATTGCTTGGTCGGCTTGGCGGTGAATTCAACAAACCGGCTGCGGTGCAGCGCCAGCGTGAGGTTGAGCGATCTGGCGTTGCCGAGTTCCTGCAGGCTAAACCGGTAGAAGGTGCCGCCCCAACCCATGGTCATCGGTTTTATTTCATGGCCCTGTTCATCGGTCGCCTCGATCAGCGTCAGGCGCATTCCGTCCAGCGGCAAATCCGTCTGGACGGTCAGTCCACCCTCAATGGCACCGCGAATATTCGGCTGATCGGTGAATTTTATCGCCGGAAACAACTTCAAATGAAAGCCGTTGAGCGTTGTTTCGGCAAAGGCGGAATTGGTCTGGTCGCGCCGGACGAAGTTCCAGAAATCCTGCTGGCGGCCCGGTTCCAGCGGAACGTTTTGCACCGTCCATAATTCGTCGTTATGGAACCCGGACGTGCGGGAAAACTCGAAGCGCATTTTCCAGGCCGGTTCGTCCGGCCACAATCCGTACTGGTAAAGCGTCACCTCCTCGTCGTTCGTCCAATGGCTGTTGCACCAGCCGAAAATGTGATTGCCCGTGGCGTCGGAGGTGATCACCTGTGCCGGCTGCCAGTTGGTGGCGGTCTGGCCGTTCTGCTGGATTTGAAATGCCGCCAGCACGCCCTTGTTCATCGGGTCGCTTGGTTTTTTTAGATTGCGCGTGTAGGGCGTCTTTGCGCCAAATTCCAGGCGGTTCAGCGTGACCGACAAGTCGCCGTCCTCCTGCGTGTTGGGCAGCGAGTCCGGGGACCAGTTTGGGAAATGGCCGCGCGCCGGATTGGAAATGACGAAACCGTTTTTGACCGTCTGCCGGATGTTTTGCCGGCCCCATTCCTGGACGCGCAGATAAAATTTCCCATCGCGGCGGGGAAAAGCATCGAGCGGGATGCCGACCATCTCAACGCCCGGACGAATCTGATGCGAATTCCGCGAAAAGGCTCCCACGCAGGCCGTGGCGGACTTGTCATAGGCCCAGAGCTGGTAATTCGGCCAGTCATTGCCCTTGTGCTTCTGTTCAATCCACACAAACAACGTGTCGTTGGTGGTGTCATACTCCGAGAACCGGTAGCGCGCGCCGGGAGAGCTTTGATGCTTGCCGTAAGTCACCGCCACCAATTTCAGCTTCGTGCCGTCCTCCAGCGTGACCGTTTGCGGCCGCCACAGCCACCAGACTGCGGCGGCGGCCAGCACCGAAACCACAATCCACAACCAGGTTTTTGTTTTCATAACGTCATCATTCTTGCCCGCAAAACACCCCCAAACGACGAGAGGCTTTGAATGGCGTCAATTTTCCGGCCGGCGCGAAAGAATGGCAGGCTTATGGATATGAACACTGTTCCGACCGTTTCGTTACGAAAAATGTTCAATCTGGCCGCTTGTGCTCGTGGCGCAGATTAAAATTCAATCGTCCGGCAATTTTCCTCAATGGCCGTGATGATGCGTGTCACTTGTGCTGCCGAAAGGTGTTCTGGCTTGCTCCGTAAAAAACTAACCAAGTAAGTTGCGTTCATGGCTTTTACTTTCGCTGATTTGACTGACAGCCTCACAAACCATCCTGGCAAAACTAGAAGCGGTTCTACGGGCGTGTCTTCGCCAGTTTTTCTTCGCAGGTAATTTTCCAACCATTCGGCATTTCGTCTGGCCTGTTGCGCGGATTGTGCGTCTCTGAAGCTTGGAAATTGCAATGCTTCGCCGTCATAAACCACTTCATGTGTCGGCTGGCTGGATTTGGATTTTGCGGGGCGGCTGCGCGCTTTGGTCTCGATTAAAAATACTCCGCGACTGCCGACAACGATGTGGTCAATGTTCCATTTGCCATCAACGACGAAATCGTGGAAGCCACGATAGCCGCTGTCAGCGACTTCAGTGACGGCTTCCGCAACGGCCTGCTCCCCGCGAAGTCCTAGACGGTAATTTTCTGCTTTCTTAACTTTAGCGACCACACGACAGGTAAAAAAGATGCTCGGCAGAACAAGCATTGCTATGCCTGGGACGGCAAAGACGCCGGGGTACCGCACAGTCAACCAAACCGCACCGCCTGCGAAGGCCATGGCCATGAACAAATTTTCCATCATGGAATCCAGAATCTTGTCGAGTTCTAATTGCAAAGAATAACCTGCGGGTCTCAACAATTTTTCCGTCTGTGGCGACCGACTTATTTTCTTTCGTGAACGAACCCAAAAGAATTTCCAGACGATGACTAGCAGCGCAGGAAAAAACGCGCCGAGTTCCGCCCAAAAAAACGTTTCCATGTTTTGCCTTAAAGTTTTCCCCCCGTCAGCCGCTCGTACGCCTCCAAATATTTCGCCGTGGTTTTGGCGACCACCTCCGGCGGGAGCACCGGGCCGGGCGGGGTTTTGTTCCAGTCCAGCGTTTCCAGGTAGTCGCGGACGAACTGCTTGTCGAAACTCGGCTGGCCCTTGCCCGGCGCGTATTGGTCGGCGGGCCAGAAGCGCGAGGAATCGGGCGTGAGCACCTCGTCAATCAGGATGAGCTTGCCGTCAAACAGGCCGAACTCGAATTTCGTGTCGGCAATGATGATGCCGCGTTTGCGGGCGTAATCCCGGGCGGAATTGTAAATCTTCAGGCTCTTGGCCCGGGCTTTCCTCCGCGATGTCCGCGCCCACAATCTTCGCCGCTTCCGCGAATGAGATGTTTTCGTCGTGGCCGGTCTCGGCCTTTGTGGCGGGCGTGAAAATCGGCTCCGGCAGTTCGGACGATTCCTTCAATCCGGGCGGCAGCTTGATGCCGCAGACGGTCTGCGATTTCTGGTATTCCTTCCAGCCCGAACCGGCGAGATAGCCGCGCACGACGCATTCAATGGCCAGCGGCTTCGCCTTTTTCACAATCATGCTGCGCCGCGCGAGCTGGGCTTTCAAAGCGTGGCGGGCAAACCGGCCAAGGCCGGAACTCCAAACGCTTCGCCGGCGCGGGAGAGCAGATGGTTCGGCTGGAACGATTCGGTCTGCGCGAACCAGAAATAGGAAATCTGCGTGAGCACCTCGCCCTTGCGCGGGATGCCGTTGGGCATGATCACGTCGAACGCCGAGAGGCGGTCGGTGGCGACGAACAGCAGGCGGTCGCCGAGGTCGAAGACTTCGCGCACCTTGCCGCTCTTGAGTTTTTTGACGCCGGGCAGTTCGAGTTGCAGGACCGTTTCGTTATTTGAATTTGCCATGCGCAAATTATTATGGCTCGAATCCGAAAGTTCAAAGCCCAAAGTCGCCGGGAAATTTATCGATTGTTGATTTACGAGTTTCATGATTGGTTTCGCGCGGTTGCGAAATCATCAATCGTTAATCGTCAATCATAAATGAATCACGCCACCGCTCTGCGGCAGGAGTTTGACCAGCAGCGGAATGGCCACCTGCGATTTGTCGTCCAGCCGCACATCCACGGAATACAAACCCGCCTCGGCAAACTTCAATTGCTGGATGTTGATGATGAAATTGCGCGTGAGAAAATGCACGTCGTCCGGCAGCGCGACCGCCACCGGGATTTCGATGGGCGGCATGATGCTGTGGCCGTCGGCGTTGACGAAGTTCAGCTTGAGCTTGTGCGGGCCTTCGTCGCCGGGGCTGAACGTGACGCGCAACGCGACGGCGCATTGCGGATGCACGGCGGGCAGTTGCGGCGTGTAAATCGTGTCGAACGAGCCGAGGAGATTGAGCTTGCCGTGGTCCTCGGTCGCGGCGTCGCACAAAACAGCCACTTGAATGTTCATACCGCAGGATTAAGCCACGAATTCCGTGAATTGGCACGAATTTCTTTTCAAACCAATTTTCCCGCTTGACATACATATAAACTCTATGTATCGTGTCTCTATGATTCGAAAAGAACTGGTCGCGGCATCGGCGGAGCCGCTGATTTTGTCGCTGCTGGCCAGGGGCGAGAGCTACGGTTACGCCATCATCCAGGAGGTCAAGGCCCGCTCCGATGGCAAGCTGCAATGGACGGACGGGATGCTGTACCCGGTGTTGCACCGGATGGAACACCGGGGCTTGATCAAGTCACGCTGGGGCGAAAGCGAGACCGGGCGGAAGCGGAAATACTACTCGCTCAAAAAAGACGGCAAAACGGCGATGGCCAAACACCACGAACAATGGTCGCTGGTCCACTCCGTTTTGGCCGGCCTGCGAAAGGAGCAATATGTTTGAACGTCATTGACGGCGAGAGTGAGGGTTAATCACAAATCGATATGTGATCTGGCGATGCAGAGCGAGATGCTGGCCGCCGGAATCAAAACGCCCGTGCCATTGGAGGAATTGGAAATTCATTTGCGCGAAGACATCGAGCGGCAGATGCGATCGGGATTGAACGCGCAACAGGCTTTCGGAATCGCCGCGAGAAAAATCGGCCAGGCGCCCGAACTCAAAAGGGAATTCAAAAAAATAGGCGACCCGACGGATATGCAAAAGATCATAAAACTGGCAGGAGTCATTTTTGTTGCCCTCGCATTATTTTGTCCGCTGTTCCTTTTCCTTCCTTTTGTTACCGATCCCATATTCAGTTTGACGGCGAAAATGCTCGCATGGGCCTTATATGCCATAACCGTTGCAACAATTGTTTTAAGCTGGAAATACAATCACAAGCTTCTGCCGGTCATCCGCAATCAACCGCTTAGAAGATTAATTGGCATTGTGTGCTATGGGGCAAGTCTGCTTTGGATGCGATTCGGCGTATTCCATTTTTCACCAGGAGGCTCGTACCCCCGAAGCCTTTTGCTGTTTTTGCTGTTTCCGTTTATTTTTGGATTGGAATGGACGGTGATGGCCATTCTTGGCGGGGTCGGTCATGGTTTGGAAAAAGCCGCATCCAAACAGGACCGAAAAACCGCTTCGTGAGCAACCACCGGAATTTGAATGCGTGGACAGGCGGGTGCGCGGGATTCGTTCCGCTCGGAATTGCCATTGTCCTTTGCGGCCTCTGCGCGGCATTCTCTGGTTTCAAAAAACGCAAAGCCTAGCCGCGCGCCTCCAGAAACTTTTTCAATTCCGCCGCCGCCTTGCCGCCGAAGCCCGGCACGGCGGCGATTTGTTCCAATGTCGCCGTCCGCAGCCGCTGCACCGAGCCGAATTTTTTCAGCAACGCCTGCTTGCGCGCTTCGCCGATGCCGGGGAATTCATCCAGCACGCTTTCCGAGATGCGCTTGATGCGAAGCTGCGCGTTGTAGCTGTTCGCCACGCGATGACATTCGTCGCGCATGCGCTGGAGCAGTTTCACCGCCGGATGTTCGAGGCCAAGCCGAAGTGGTTTGCTTTCGCCCGGCTGGTAAATTTCCTCGAACTCCTTCGCCAGCCCGATGATGGGAATTTTTTCGAGGCCGAGTTTCTTCAATTCTCGCGCACGCGGCGCTCAACTGTCCCTTGCCACCGTCTATCAGGATCAGATCGGGGAAAACTTGGGAGGGACGGCGTGTCGCCGTCCCCAAATTTGTTTTTTGGGACGGCGACACGCCGTCCCTCCCAGATTTGGATTCACGCAACAGCCGCGAATATCGCCGCCGCACCACCTCCGCCATGCTCGCAAAATCATCCTGCCCCTCGACGGTTTTGATTTTGAACCGGCGATAATTCGCGCGGTCGGGCCGGCCATGCTTGAAACTCACCAGCGACGCCACGGCAAACGTGCCGCTGATGTTCGAAATGTCGAAACCTTCGATGCGCTGCGGCGGTTCGCGCAGGCCCAGCGCCTTCGCCAGTTCCGCGAGATCGCGTTGCGGGTCAATCGCCAGCGGCAGCGTGTACGGCACGCGCTCGAATTTCCGTTCCTTCTTCGTTGTTTCCTTCAGGTCGGAGATGAGATCGCGCAGGCCGGCGGCCTTTTCATAATCCTGCGCCGCGGCGGCCTTGCGCATTTCGGCTTCGAGCTGGCCCTTCATTTCGTGGCACTGGCCGGCGATGAAATCGCACGCGGCGTTTACCTGCTCCAGGTATTGTTCGCGCGTCACGTTGCCGATGCACGGCGCGGTGCAGTATTTGAGGTGCGCGTAGAGGCAATGCTTGTAGTCCGCCTCGCCCGGCGTGAACACGCGGCAGCCGCGCAGATTGAACTGCCGCCGCACCAGCGCCAGCGTATTGCGCAGCGCGCCCGAATTCGAGAACGGCCCGAAGTACCGCGCCCCGTCGTCCTTTTTGAGCCGCGTGAAGGTGAAATTCGGGATCGGGTCGTTCAAATTCACCTTGAGCATCAGGAACCGTTTGTCGTCGCGGAAACTGATGTTGTAGCGCGGATGAAATTCCTTGATGAGCTTGCCTTCGAGCAGGAACGCCTCCGGCTCGCTCCGCACGACGTGGATGTCGAAATCGTGGATCGCCTCGACGAGCGCGTTGAATTTCAGGTCCCAGCCCAGGCGGCGCGACGGATGGAAATACTGGCTGACGCGTTTGCGCAGGTCGCGCGCCTTGCCGACGTAAATGACCGTGCCGAACCGGTCCTTCATCAGGTAGATGCCCGGTTTGTGCGGCAGGACGCCCAGTTTTTTGCGGATGGCTTCAGTCGCAGGCACGAAGGAATTTCAACGCAAAGCCGCCAAGGCGCAAAGAAATTTTAGACACGGATTACACGGATGTTCACGGATTGAATCTGTGAAAATTCGTGAAATCCGTGTCAAAGCTTCTTCTTCATGTGCCGGTGGACGAAGAAATAATACAGCCCGCCCAGCACCAGCATCGCGCCCGCCGAGCCAGAGGGTGATGTGATGATATTCAACATTCATCAATTGTTCGTCCTGGCCCGACCTTGACCCCAACGTAGCACAACACGGAGCACCAGATGCCCGAGCCGAGCAGCGTGAACAGGGAAAATTTCAGGTAATCTCATCCGCACGATGCCCGCCGGAATGCCGATGAGATGCCGCACCACCGGCAGCAGGCGCGAAATGAAAATGCCCATCGCGCCGTAATGCGCCGCCCAGCGTTCCGCGCCTTCCACTTTGTAGGTGGAGATGAAAAAGTATTTGCCGAAATGCAGCACGAGCGGCCGGCCGGCCAACCGCGACGCCCAATACATCAGCGTGGCGCCGAACCACGACCCGATGGTGCCCGCCAGCACGATGCCCCAGAGCGACAGCCCGATCTGATGCGTGGCCGCCAGATGCGCTGCCGGCGGAATCACGATTTCGCTGGGCAGCGGAAAGAGCGAGCTTTCCACCGCCATCATTAACGCGACCATCGGGTAACCGCCGGTTTGCAGCGCGTGCAAATACCAATCGCTCAGACTCTGGATGATTTGATGCATGGCGGGTGGTTATAGCGGAAAAGAAAACAAGCGCAATTACTTTGGCGGATGTTCGTAATAATATTGGACCTCCGCCAACGTCGCCGGTTGCGGCCAGACCCAGTCGCGGACACGGTTATTCTGCCAGTAAAAGGAGGTGCTCGTGGCGCCTGTGGCCGCGGTTGGATCACCGCCATCATCCACGCCGTCTTCGCCGACGGAATAGAGCAGGAATGTTCCGTCGGAATTCGGCCGGTAGCGCAACGGCTTTCCATCCACCGGATCAAGCGGAACGGAAGGCAGAAATTCCGGCGTCAATTCGGAAAGTTCCGCCGGATAATTTCCATGCTTCAATTGGCAGCGCTTCAAGGCAATGGCCGTTACGACGATGCGCCTGGAAACTTCAACGGCCATCGTTTTGCGAACCACAGCGCTCAAACCAGACTGTGCTCCGGAGAAAAACGAGCGAAAATCGGCGACATCCAGAACGCCCAGCCAGCCTTCACTGGTGTTGGTGATTCCCATGGCGTCCAGTTGCGCGGTCATGTTGGTGTACGCCGGCAGGAAAACCTGGTTGGTTCTTATGGTTCGGAGACTTTCCAAAATCACCTGATTGCATTGCAGGGCGCGTAATTCGTCCGAGTAACTCCACGATGTTTGCCACAGGAAAATTGCGCCGGCCATCCGGGCATGGTACCAGCCATTTCGGGCAGAATCCTTCAAATCTTCGAGCCAGTCGCCCGAACCGCTCCCGCCGCCGGAAGAGGATGAACTGCCGGAGCCGTAACCTCCCAGCGCTCGTTGAAACTCCGTGCTTGAAGCCCGCAGTGTCACGATGGTCGTTTCATTCATGGCCCGCTCCATGAGCATGGAATTCTCAACGGCCTCGATGAATTCCAGCCGTTCCCAGCCGCTTTGCAGCTTCGCCAGTTCCGCATCCGTCAGATTTGTCGCCTGCAATAATTCCCAGCTTGCCGATGCGGCGATCGACGCCATCGCGATGCGTACAAGCTGTGAAATAACCGTTCGCTCATCGTGCGTTCCCCGTACCAGCGCCAGCAAGGCACACAGGTTTGTCGTTGCAGAAGCTGCGTCGCCTTTGTGCAAATCACACATCGCAGCGGCACTTAATCTCTGGGCGCTGCGTTTTATAGACGCAAGCTGCGGCAGCAACATGTGAAACACTTTGTTGTATTCGGGCTGAAAATCGAATGCCGGATAGTCCATCGCCTGTTTCAGCAACTCGGTTACCGGACGATTGGCTTCCGCCGCCGCCATGACATTTTCCCAGGAGTTGGTGAAATCGCTTCCACGCACGTCCGGCTGCGCCCAGCCAACCATCGCCCTGCCCGGCGCAACCATCCGCATCGTGGGCGGCAGGTTCGTCCAGTAGTCACCCGACGAGTTGATCAAGGCGAACGCCGACTGCACCACCGCCGCGCCATTACTTTCCGGCGCTACCGGCGGCGGCAAGACTTCGCTGATTTCCAGCTTCTCGCCTTTGGCGCGCAGGGATTTTTTGTACGCCTCGACTTCGCTCTCCGGCTGAAGGCGCATCGTCACCAGCCAGATGCCGGTGAACACGGCCAGGAAAACCGTGATGGCGATCAAAATTTTCCAGCGGGCTTTCAATGGATTCCGGGGTTCAACCCTTCAAAAAATAATTCCGCTGCTTGTCGCTGATGGGCATTTCGAGCTTTTCCATCACGGCCAGCATGTCTTCCCAGACCTTGCGCTTCTCGCTCATGGCCTGGTTGCGCAGCAGGTACGCCGGATGATACGTCGGCATGAGCGGCGTGCCGCGATACGTCTTCCACGTGCCGCGCAGTTTCGTGATGCCGAGGGTCTTGCCCAGCAAGCCCCTCCACCGCCGTCGCGCCGAGCGCCACGATGACCTTGGGCCGGATCAAATCTATCTGCTCGTGCAGATACGGAATGCACGTGGCCATTTCTTCGGGCTTGGGCTTGCGGTTGCCGGCGGACTGGCCGGGCGTGTCGGGCCGGCATTTCAGAATGTTCGCGATGTAAACGTCCGCGCGGCTCAAACCCGTCGCCTGGATGATTTTCGTGAGCAACTGGCCGGCCTTGCCCACGAACGGTTCGCCCTGTTCGTCTTCATCCGCCCCCGGCGCCTCGCCCACGAACATGAGTTGCGCGTCAATGCTGCCCACGCCGAACACGACAGTTTTGCGCGACGACGCGAGGTGCGGGCATTTGACACACGCAAGCGCCCGCTCGCGTAATGCGGCAAAGGCGGCGGCCTTTTCGATTGCGGATTGCGGATTGCGGATTGCGGATTGGGATTCGCCGGGCAGCGCGAGTGAAAGTTCCGCTGGCACTGGCGATTGGGCGGACGGTGGCGGCGAAATAGTTTTGTCCATTTGGGATTTGGGATTTGGGATTTGGGGTTTTGCGGCTGGCTGCGCCAGGGCACGGAGCGTCTCGGGTGTGACGTTAACATTGCGCACGCCGCGCGATTTCAAATCTTCCAGATGTTGAATCGTCGCGTCGAGGAGCTGGCCATAGTCATCAGACATGGCGCCATCGTAGCGGATGCGCGCCAAAGCTCAAAAATTACTTGTTCACAATGGGGCGCAGCGTTCACGCCGCTTCATCGTCGTTTACCTGTGGGGCCAAGTCTGTCAAGGGTGGTTGTGCGTTGAAGCGGCCTGAAGGCCGCGCTCCGGTGGAGACCCCGTCCGGTTTTCAAAATCGCGACCCGAAAGTATAGGCGCCGGATTCAATTTCGAAAACCGCGCGGTCGTTTTCCATCCGCAAGAATTTCACGCCGCCGCTTTGGGCCGCGGGTTTGCCGCTTTCTGTCACCGTTTCCGCCGATGTGGCGGGAATAAAAACGGTGGCCGTCGTATTCGCGGGAATCGTGACGCTCAAGGTGAATTTGCCGCCGGCGCGCTTCCAGTCGCTGGTGATTTTTCCGCGAATCGAGTCGTAGCTCGCCCTGGCCCAGGTAAATCACCAACGGGTTGCGGGCGGATGATGATTTTTTTGAAGCCCGGCCCGGCGGGGTCGCCGCCGATGCCGGCCAAGTCGTGATAAAACCATTCCTGAATCTGGCCGAGCATGAAATGATTCTGCGATGAGCTGCGCCCGGCGTCCCACGCCTCGGTCAGGCTCGTCGCGCCCCTTTTCAACTGAAAACCGTAGCCCGGCTTGTCCGACTGGTTGTTCATTTCAAAAATCACGTCAGAACGTCCGCCTTCGGCCAGGGCCAGAGCAGATACCGGTAGCCGACGTCGCCGGCGGTAAGCGCGTTGCCGCGCGCGCGGATGTCGCGCACGATGGCGTCCAGCACGGCGGCGCGGTTGGTTGGGTCGCACAGATTCATCACGAGCGGAATGGCGTTGGCGGTTTGCGAGCCGGTGGCGTAAAGGCGGTTGGTCGGGTCGTAAAATTTTTCGTTGAACGCGGCCCGGATTTTTTCCGCGAGTTCGGAAAATTGTTTTGCGTCATCGTCCTTGCCCAGCAGCGTGGCGGCCTCCGACATGATTTTTGCGTCTTGATAATAAAACGCCGTTCCGGCGAGCGCGATGGGTGTGAGCTGCGAAATCCCGGGATGTTTCGGGCCGACATCATACCAGTCGCCAAGGCCGTAATTGACGATGTAATTGTCCGCGCGGCTGCCAAGATAGGCCAGATAATTGGTCATCGCGTCATAATGCGCGCGGAAGAGATTCAGGTCGCCGTCGAACTCGTATTGCTGCCACGGCACGAGGATGAACGCGCTGCTCCATTCCGGTGAATCGCCGAAAATACCGCGCAGATGGTTCGTGTCGCCACGGTCGTGGAAGATCGCGTACTCCGGCGCGGTGGTCGGCACCAGGCCATTGGCGAGCTGCGAATCGGCGATGTCGTTCAGCATTTTGGTGAACAGTTGCGCGAGGTTGAATTCATAGCGCAAGGCCGGGCCGTTCAAGTGATCTTCCTCCAGCCAGCCGCGTTTTTCGCGCTGGGGACAATCGGTCATCACGCTCATCATGTTGCTGCGTTGCGCCCAACGGACGAGCCGGCGGATGCGATTGAACAGGGTGTTGGAACATTCAAATTCGCCGACTGGCTCCGACGCGGAATGAACAACCACGCCCTCGAATATTTTTCACGACCGGAAGCGACCCGCCTTCAGTTGCCGGCAGGCATTGGACCTGCAAATAGCGGCAGCCGATGTAGAAGAATTTCGGGAAATAATTTTCGCTGCCCTTGCCCGCCAGCGTGTACTGCCACCAGGCCTGGCCGCCGCCGCTCGAACCGCGATCCACGGACCCATCGGGTTTCAGCAATTCCGCCGGAATGATCCGCACCTGCGATCCCGCCGGGCCGCGAACGGCAAGACGTACCATGAGCGCGGCATTCTGGCCGAGGTCATAAACCGTCGCGCCGCTGGTGAGCCGGCGGGCGGAAACCGGTTTTAACACGTCAAACGCGCGAATTGGCGGCGCGGCGCAGGAAAGTCCGCGGAGTTCGCCGCCGGGGCCGTTGACCGTTTTTGCGGGTGGCCAGCGGGAATTGTCAAAGGCCGGTTCATCCCAGCCGGGCTGCACGAGCCGGGCGTCAAAATCCTCGCCGCCATAAATTGAGGAAACGGTGATCGGGCCGGGCGCAACGTCCCACTGATTGTCGGTGCCGATGATCTCCAACGAGCCATCGGCGTATTCGAGGCGGAGTTGCGCGATGGCCTGGAGCGTGCCAAAAGAGTATGGCTCGTAGCCGGGCGGCTTGAACCGCGTCGTCGGCACGTTGTACATCCCGTTGCCGAGCAGAAGCCCGGCGGCATTCCGGCCCTGGTGGAGCAACAGCGTGATGTCGCGCGTGTCATAAAGGCAGGTCCGGTCGTATTTTGTCCAGCCGGGTGAAAGCAGATCGTCACCGGCTTTTTTCCCATTGAGCGACAGTTCGTATTGGCCGAGGCCGCAGACGTGAATCACCGCGCGTTTGAGTCCGGGTTTGACGGCAAATTCACGGCGCAGCAGCACCGTTTCCCAATTGGCCGCGCCGGCAATCCATTTTGCGTTCCAACCGGAAGGTTTCAAAATGCCCATCGTCCACGCTGCCGGTCGGCTCCAGGCGGACCGGTTTCCATTCGCATCCCAAACGCGGACCTTCCAGAAGACCGGCTGCGACGATTCCAACGGCCGCCGGCGTAGGAAATTTGAATGGTTTCGTCGGAAGCCACTTTGCCGCTGTCCCACAAATCACCTTTGTCTTGGGCGAGCAATTCCGGCGACGAGGCGGCGAGAATTTCATAAGCCGTCTGTTTTTGGCCGCGCTCGCTGCTCTCCACCGTCCAAAACAGGCGCGGGTTTGGTGCGTCAACTCCCATCGGGTTGACGGCATATTCGCAGCGCAAATTTGCGGGTGACAGGGCGGCCGCCGGAGCCGGGGTCGCTGTCCCGCCGGTTAACAGCAGAGAAAGCGCGCACAGGAAACTGAACGGGCCGGAGAATTTCATGGCCCAATTAGGCATTGGTTTTCCGACGCGGGTCAAGCGCGGAACACGGGGAACTTCTGTTCTGGGATCGCTGGCGTCTCGCCGGCAAATTCCGGCTTTCGGCTCCCGACTGGCCGGCGGGATGCCGCGCTCCCAGGACGGTTTATGATCCCGGTATTAGCTGTTCCCCATGACTGTGATGGCGATGGTGCGGCGGCGCGGTTTTGATGTCGCACTCCAGGTGAAAAACCCGCTGCCACGTGCCCAAGACCAGTTTGCCGGCCTTGACCGGCGCGGTGAGCGAAGGGCCCAGCGTGGTTGCCTGCAGATGCGAGTGGCCGTTGCCGTCGTGCCAGGCGTGTTCATGGCCGTAATCGCGGCTGTGGAATGCGGCCTCCGCCGCAGTGCGGCATAAGAATGTTTCATGTCCCAAGCTTACCACGCCCAATCACCCATCAACTACATGCACCCTGGCTGTCGCTTACAAAACACCGGAAGTTCCGGTCTGCTTGGCGTGAAAGTACTTCGCAGCCGCCTCGGTCCGGCAACGAACGTGGAGTTTTTTAAAAATGTGCATCAAGTGTGTGCGCACGGTGCCAGTACTGATCCCCAAACGCTGCGCAATCTCCTTATTAGAAAGACCCGCCGCTAGCAGTGCTAAAATTCCTGATTCGCGCGTGGACAGCCCGTCGCTTTCAGGAGCATCGGAAGGCACCGTCCGAAACGAACGCACCACCATCCGTGCGATCTCACTCGTCATTGGTGCGCCGCCCGCCCGCACCTCGGCGATGGCTTGAAGGATTTCGTTGGGGCGAAAACGTTTGAGGAGGTACCCACAGGCGCCGGCTTTGAGCGCTTGAAAAATAAGATCTATATCCTTGTAAATGGTCACCATGATCACCTGTAAATTTGGCATCTTCTCCGTGAGTCGCGCGGTGCAGGCAATCCCGGATTCATCCGGGAGGTGAATGTCCATTAAAACCACATCCGGGCTGTGCTTTGGAATTTCAATCTGCGCTTCCCTCGAAGTCGAACACGCACACACACAACGATATCCTGGCGCGTTGTCGATGAGTTCGATCAACGTCTTGCGCATATTGTTGTTATCTTCGACAATGGCGACGGTCGTCATATCTTCTTTAAAAACGAGGTTGTTGCAGCTTTCCGCGTTACTGTTGCGCCAACTTCTGGCGCTTCACTGCTTGGGATTCATTGGATGGCATAAAAGGTCGGAGGAGGCACTGTCATTCAATCATTGGGTTTTAATCGCGAAGTAAAGTGCAACGGCAGGATCAGTTTAACCGTTGTACCCCTCCCGGGTTGTGTTTCAATATCGCACCGACCACCTAATCCGTCCAGACGCTCTCGGAGGTTGGCCAACCCATTGCCACATTGGGCCGTCAAGACATCAAACCCGCAGCCGTTGTCGGCGATTGCGATTTCAAGTTGGTTGTCCACCGGGGCGATTCGCAACTCCACTTCAGTGGCGCGAGCATGACGGACCACATTGTTTAAGGCCTCTCTTACAGCCAGAAACAGGTGGTGCCGGGTTTGCCCAGACAGCGAAACTGTGTCGAACTCGATCGGGATCTTGAATCGGCAAATCAACCCGGAAGCCGCGAGAAACTCCTCGCAGAACTGCTAAGGTAATCGGCGAAGGATTGCAGTGTGTTTTCTTTGGGGTT